>JABSQA010000068.1:12100-18145 GCA_013213825.1 Henriciella sp. | reverse complement strand
CCATCGAAGCAGCCACACGGGCGCAAGCGGAAGCCGCGGATCCCACCCAATCAGCCTGGGTGGAAGCCAATGCTGGATCCGGCAAAACGAAAGTCCTGATTGATCGTGTTGCCCGCTTGCTGCTGCGACGACCGGATGGACGCCCCGGCGCAAAACCAGATTCCATTCTCTGCATCACTTATACAAAGGCTGCAGCCAATGAGATGCTATCTCGTCTCTATGGTCGCCTTGGCGATTGGGCGGTGGCCGATGACGAAACGCTGCGCAAGACACTAGCGCAATTGGAAGACCGGTCACCCGGCTCCTATAAGGACGAAGATTTTCAAGAAGCGCGACGTCTCTTTGCCCGCGCATTGGAAACGCCAGGGGGTCTGCGGATCGAGACCATACATGCTTTTTGCGCCAGGATCCTTCGGCGCTTTCCATTGGAGGCAGGGGTCTCACCAGGCTTTGTTGCCATCGAGGAAGATGAAGCCAATGCGCTCTGGCGCGCCGTTCTGTCTGACCAATTGGAACAGGCCGCCACAGCCCAGCCAGAGGCGATGTCCATCTTAGCGGACGCCACCGGAGGGCTCGGGATCGCAGCGGCGCTTGAAGCTTTGAAATTCCAACGCCAAACTCTGGCAACGTTCAAACGGATCGCAAGCACCGATACAGACCGCTATGATCGCATCCGAAGCGCCAGTGGGGCAGGGGACCAAACGCCTGACGAAATCCTGCATTCTGCCATGATCGACGCCCTCCCAGAGGCAGAGTTGCGGCGCGCAGCGAGCGATCTGGCACGCTTAGACAAACCAGGCAAAGCCGACACCAAGCTGCTCTCAGCGCTGACCGCCATGCTCGAAACACCGGATCCGCAGGTTCGCTATGCGCGCTATATGGATGCGATCGCCGGATCGAAATGGGATTTCCCATCCGGCAGTAACCCATACACTGCCAAGGCAGGCGAATCCGTCGCCGACCTATTCAGTCGCAATTTAAAATCGGACCTGCCCGAGGGGCTTGAGATTACGCGGATGAAGTCGGTGCAGGCCGCCCTTAAAGCCGCCACTCTGGCCGAACGCAGCATCGCCTTGATGCAGATCGGACTGCCTATGGTGGACGCCTATGCGACCGCCAAGAGATTACGCGGTGCGCTTGATTTCGATGATTTGATTGTCCGCACGCGGGCGCTGCTGACCCAATCCAGCGCCGCTGCGTGGGTCCTTTATAAACTGGATGGCGGCCTGACCCATTTGTTGCTGGACGAAGCGCAAGACACGAGTCCAGCACAATGGGCGCTGATCAATGCTTTGGTCGAAGAGTTCCAATCCGGGCTTGGCCGGGACCGCGCTGCAGAACCGCGCACGCAGTTTGTGGTCGGTGATTCAAAGCAATCCATCTACTCTTTCCAAGGCGCTGATCAGCAGGAGTTTGAGGCCGAACGCCAAGCCTTTCTGATGCGCGAAGAAGTGGTGGCGACGGCCGAGAATCGCAAAGTGAATTTGCCCGAAATGGCCATGTCCTTCCGCTCGACGCCGCACGTGCTGCGCTTTGTCGATGAGGTTCGCGCACGGGTGCCCTTAGCCGATGCGGCCACCGAACCATTGCCCCCCGCAGACGCGGATCTTCGCCCACATGCGCCGCGCCGCGCCAATCAAGCCGGGCGTGTGGAGCTCTGGCCGCTCGAACAGCCAACCGGCCAAGAGGGGGAAGACTCAGCTTGGTCGACCCCGACAGATCATATACCCGCGGACGCGCCGCGGCGGCGCCTTGCCCGCAACATCGCCAAAGAGATTAAGTCTATCCTCGACCGCGGCGAGACGGTGTGGCGCGAACAAATAGATCGCAGCTGGGTTCAGTCGCCCGCCCGCGCAGATGACTTCCTGATACTCGTCCGTAGTCGCAATGATCTATTCGATGCTTTGATTGATAGCTTGAAGCAAGAAGGCGTCCCGGTTGCCGGCGCAGACCGTTTGCGCTTGCTGGATAATCTCGGGGTCCAAGACTGTTTAAACTTGATCCGCTTCGCCCTTCAGCCCGGCGATGATCTGACCTTGGCTGAAATTTTGAGAGGACCATTTTGTGGTTTGGTCGATGATGATGTGGACTTGTTCCCGCTGGCCTATGACCGTCCGCCAGGCGTGACGCTCTGGGCCCGGCTGGCGCAATCCACTGATCCGCATTTCCAACTCGCCAAAACTTTTTGCCAAGAGCTTCTGGCGCACGCCGATCAGTCGGCCTTCGAATTTCTGACCCACGCGCTGACCAAGCGCGACGCGACTGGGTTGAGCGGCTGGGACAAACTTATCCAACGGCTGGGCGAACCCGTGCGCGACCCTGTCCAGGCCCTGATCTCAGGCGCGCTGAGCCATGATATGAGCGAGGCCAAGAGCCTGCAGGCTTATCTCGCCAAAGTCGAAAGCCAAGATACGGTATTGAAGCGTGAGCTTGGAGACGCCGACGGCGCTGTGCGGGTGATGACGGTGCATGGCGCCAAAGGCTTGCAAGCGCCCATCGTGATCTTGCCAGACACGACCGGCGCCACCAAGCCGGTCAGCGATGCGCTCTTCTTCACCCCTGATGGAACACCGCTGTTTAGCCCATCGACCCGTACCGACGCCGCCATCACTTCAGAGCTGCGCGACGCTGCCAATGCAGCGGCTGAGCGCGAGTCACGCCGCTTACTCTATGTCGCGCTGACTCGGGCATCGGACCGCTTGATCATTGCTGGGGCGGGGATTGGCAATCGCAGCTTAGGCTATGCCAAATCCTCCTGGTACCGCTGGTGCCTCATCGCCATGCGGGCTTTGTGCGGTGAAGACGCGTCAGACGAATTACCAGACGAACGGTTAGGTTTCGGCGCGGATCGAATGACGGCGCAGCGCTTGGTGGAAGAGGCGCCACCCCGTTCGAAACCGCCCGCTTGGCTCGCGCAACCCGCGACGCTTCCTGAACCGCCATTGCGGCTCGCCGCGCCATCGCGTTTGACCGAAGATCGCGCCGCTGTGCTGCAACCTTTTGGGCCAGAGCGCACGGAGGCATTGCGTCGGGGCCGTCTGATTCACGGTCTATTGCAAACGCTGCCGGACATTGCCTCTGCCGATCGCGAAGCCGCGGCGCAGCGATTCTTAGACCGCGCGTCCGATATCACCCCGGCGGACATAGATGAAATGGTCGCGGTCACCATGTCCACGCTCGCGCATCCAGACTTTGCTGAGATCTTCGCGCCGGGCGGACGCAGCGAGGCCGCGATTGTCGGCACACTTCCCAAAGGCCAATTGGTAAATGGTCGGGTGGACCGCTTGATTATTCGGCCGGACCAAGTTCTCATCGTTGATTATAAGACGGACCGGCCAGCGCCGCGCAGCGCCGACCTCGTCGATACGGCCTATTGGGTCCAAATGGCGGCCTATCGCGCGGTGTTCCAGTCACTTTACCCAGATCGAGCGGTGCGTTGCGCGCTCTTATACACAGATGGGCCGCGACTGATCGAACTGTCTGGCGCTGAGATGTCAGAATCCCTAAACCGTGTTGAAAGCAGGGTTTGACGCGGGCTAAGAGTCCCTATCTTATGCCGCGTCAACAAGATTATAGGAGGTCATTATGGCTGCAGAGCATATTACCGATGACACTTTTGATGATGCCGTCGCCAGCGATACGCCGGTTGTCGTCGACTTTTGGGCGGAGTGGTGTGGCCCCTGTAAAGCCATGGCCCCGCATCTTGACGCGGTCGCCGATGAAATGAGCGGCGATATCAAAGTGGCGAAAATCAATGTCGATGATAACCCAATGGCGGCCTCGAAATATGGCATTCGCGGGCTTCCGACTTTGATGATTTTCAAAGACGGCAAAGTCACCGCGACCCATCCGGGCGCGATGTCGAAGCAAAAAATCACCGAATGGATCAAAGAGAACACTTAGGTTCGATCGGATCTTGGAATTATCAAAGCCCTGCCCGACGGCAGGGCTTTTTTATTCCTTGCAGGCCATTAAGGCGCCGCAGGTTTGGTGGCCTCGCCGTTTGTATCGACCGGCAAATGTTCGGCTAAGAAGCTTAGAATCATCTCAAACTCTTTGTGCTCATCTTCATCGCTGCGATAACTGTGCGCAGAGTCTTCGAGCACAATAAATGAGTGCGGTTTACCCGCTTTCTCGAGCGCCTTGGCCATAATCTCCGACTGTTTTATCGGCACCACATTGTCGTCTTTGCCATGAATGAGCAGAATCGGCTGGGTGACGCGGTCAGCCATTTTTGCCGGCGAAACGGCATTCATCGCGTCTTTGTCTTTGCGCGGATCGCCAATATGCTCGACCCAATACTTGTAAGTCTCTGATTGACGCCCTTGTTGTTTACCATCCCATTTCACTTGGGCGACAAGGTCCGTTGGCGCAGCGATCGCGACCGCACACTGATAAAGATCCGGCGTCAAAGCCGCAGCCGTCAACGCAACATATCCACCATAGGATGCGCCGAGTATGCACGCGCGATTTGGATCCACAAATCCGGTGTCGACCAGATGTGCAAATGCATCATCGACATCCGTCTGCATAGCGCCACCCCATTCCCCGCGACCGAGATCGGCAAACGCCTTTCCAAATCCAGATGAACCGCGAAAGTTTGGTTGGAACACTTGATAGCCTCGGGCGGCGAGAATCTGAGCGGTGTAGTTGAATGTGATGACATCGCGAACTTCTGGTCCACCATGTGGCATCATAATCAACGGCGGCGTGTCTTCGGGATCCGCATTTGCGGGGCGGGTGAGATAACCGGATAGGGAAAGCCCGTCGCGCGCTTCAAACTTGACGATTTGCGTCTCACCCAGCGCCTTACCGCTGAGACTCTGTACATTGCTGGCAATGTATCTGGAGCTGGCACTTTCCAAATCATAGATGTGATAACTGCCCGCATCTGTCGGACCAACCGTGCGCACAAGCCAACGCGTCCCGTCCTTGTTAGACATAACCGGTCGGACATTGAGGCTGTTTCCAAAGAACACGTCTAGTCCATCAATATGGCGCTGCACATTCTCATCAAAGATTTCCAGGACTAGGCGGTCTTTGTAGTAGACGATGCCCTGCAACTCCCGGGACTCGCGATTGTAGATGGCGTTATAGATATCAACGTCGGGGTGCGTGCGGATGGTTTCCACCAGTTCATCTTTCTCAAAATCGTAGAGATAGACTCCCGTCTTATCCTCGCCCTCGGGGCGGGCGGCGACGTAATAAGTGGTTTCAGTCGGTCCCGCGAACAGCGGATCAAACTCGGTCGCCGCTTCGCTGGTTTTATTTCGCTTTAAGCGAATGGTCTTAATCTTACGCCACTTGATTTTGCCATTCGCCCGATCCTCGCGCGCGAAAATGTAGATCACAGTCCCGCGCCGATTAGAGTTGAAGCGAAATGCTGGCTCCCCATCCCGATCAACATACCAAGCATAAGTGTTGTCAGTGCCTTCTGCGATACGCTCTGACGTCCCGTCCGAAACATTTAACCGATAAAGGTCCAAATCCCCGCTTCGCCGCGCTGACATAAGAATGTGCTCAGGGTCCTGCGGTAGAAAACTTACGACATTGCTCAGCCCGAAATTGCGCGCCATCTTTCGATCTTCCGCGAACATCGCGACCGCGTTTGATCCATCTCGGTCTGTGGCGAGGAGACGTGTGAAGGGCAAAGGCCAGTCTCGCTTTCCCAAGTCTTCAAGTTCCGCGCGGCTCATCCAACGCCCGTTTCGTGCGTTGATGAAGCCGGTCACTGAAAGCAGCATGCGGTCATCTGTCACCCATTCCACCCAGTTCAGATAAACATCTCCCATTCTGCGGAGTTGCGGTTGCGACTCTGCCATATCCAAGTCGAGGGTCACGAGGAATGAATCATCATCTCTTCGAACCACCCCTGATACATAGCGACCAGACGGCGACAGTTCCGGACTCCAGAAATCAGCGCCACTGAGAAAGTCATCCAGCGTCGGGGGCGATATCGGGTCATCTTGGGCATGAGCAATCCCCAAACCGCTCGACACCATCATCAACACTAGGATCAGAAAAATCTTCATAGACATCTCCCGC
>JABSQA010000068.1:0-12090 GCA_013213825.1 Henriciella sp. | reverse complement strand
AAAATAAAAGGCCGCTCTTTGACTACATCGTCAAGATCGAATTCAAATTTTTACTTTGGCTCGCGCGAATTATTGAATCAAACACATGCTCAGTTTTGATATTCCCCTCTCCCGACGGTGGGGGCTGCGCTGGCGCGATAGACGGTTTAGCCTGCCCGAAATAATTGGACGCCCGCTATGAAACCCTATCAGCATCTCGACCGCTCTGTTGCCGGAAAGACTGTATTGATCACCGGCGCCGCAAGCGGGATGGGGCGCGCCACCGCGCACCTGTTTGCCCGTGAAGGGGCAAATGTGATGGCAACGGATTTAAGCGGCGATGGCGCCGAAGCGGTGGCGGAGGAAATTCGAGCAGCGGGCATTAGCGACGTGAAAGCCCGGGCGTTAGATGTCGCCGATGCGGACGCGATCGCGGCCACGGTTGCAGAGACTGTCGAGACCTTTGGCAGCCTCGACATTCTTATCAACAATGCCGGTTTCGCGCGCCTCGCGCATCCATCTGAAGAGAAATATGAAGATATCTGGCATGACAGTCTGAACGTGATGCTGACCGCCCATCAGCGCCTCATTCGGGCGGCCTTACCGCATCTGCTGAAGACCGAAACGGGGGGTCGAATTGTCAATATTTCCTCGACCGAAGGGCTTGGTGCCACACCTGGCAATGGCCCCTATGTCGCCGCCAAACACGGCGTGATCGGCCTCACCCGCGCCATGGCGACGGATCTCGGGCGTGACGGAATTACTTGCAATTGTATCTGCCCGGGTCCGATCGAGACCAATATCAACGCCGAGATTCCGGACGATCATAAAGTCATTTTCGCAAAACGTCGGGTGCCGCTCCGGCGGTATGGCATTCCAGAAGAAGTCGCGCATATCACGCTGTCTTGTTGTCTGCCGTCGGCGTCTTACTTGAATGGCGCCGTGATCCCGGTGGATGGCGGGCTGAATATCAAGAACGCATAAAGGCCTCTCACCATGCTCAGGCGCCGGCTCATGCTTTTCACCGATATTGGAATGCTCCTTTATTGGTTTATCACGGCCGCAATGGCTTTGGGATTGCTGAACATTCCAGGCGAGTGGTTGCTCAAAGACTATTATGATCCCCGCGTCGTGGCTTGGAATTGGTCTTTCTTTCCGATCGACATTTTGTTTTCTGTCACAGGGCTCGCCGCTTTGCGTATGGAGCGTGCGGGAAACCCGAATTGGCGCATTATGGCGACCATCTCGTTGACCTTAACCGTTTGCGCTGGACTGATGGCCATTGCTTATTGGGCGATATTGGCCGACTTCGACCCAAGCTGGTGGGTGCCAAACCTATTCTTGATGCTTTGGCCGCTGCCATTCTTATATCAGCTCGCGCGCGGGAGATCGATTTAAATCGGCGACTGATCGTTCATCGCCAATACTTCGCCTGCGAGATACAAAGAGCCGCCAATCAAGATGCGATCAGGAGTCGTCGATGCCGCCGCTTTCATCGCGGCCTCAAGCGATGTATGCGCCTCAGCAGAAGGTAAGAATGCCCGCGCTGTTTCCGCCAACTCTTCCGGGTCTGCGCCAGCGTGCCCAGGAGCATTGGGCAGCGTATGAACCTCCTCAATGACCCCTTTGAAAGAATGGAAAAAACCGCCATGGTCCTTACTGGCAATCATCGCGGCGACCATGACAGTACGCCCCCCCATTTCGCGAAGCAGTTCAGCAATTGCGGTCGCCGCATGTGGATTGTGGCCGCCATCGAGCCAGACTTCTGCCCCACCGCCGAGCTGTGTCACCGGTCCGTCTGCGAGTCGCTGCATGCGCGCCGGCCAGACCGCCGTTTGGGCGCCTTGCCAGATCGCTGAATCGGAGACGTTCGGCATGGCTAAGGTGCGCATGGCCAATCCAGCTAAAGCCGCATTATAGCGTTGATGCGTGCCGGGCAGGGCGACGCGTTCGGGAACACGTTCAATATCCTCCATCCGCAACACGGTTAGCGGCGCCTCAAGCTCGGCCGCTTGCTTGGCAATCACTTCGCCACAAACGCGCGCTTGGATCGCTGAAACAACGGGTCGGTTTGGCTTGATGATTCCGGCTTTCTCGCCTGCGATGAAGGCCAAGTCCGATCCGAGAAAGCGTTTATGATCAAAGTCGACGGGCGTGATGACGCTCAAAGCCGGCGTGTTCATCACATTGGTGGCGTCGTACCGACCGCCCAACCCCACTTCTAGAATGAGCAAATCTGCTGGCACTTCACTAAATGCCAATAATGCAGTCGCGGTCGTCGCCTCGAACCGCGTGATCGGGCGGTCTTCTAGCGCGTCATAGACCCGGTCGATCCAAGAGATCAGCGCCTCATCACTGACCAACTCGCCAGCCAATCGTATGCGTTCATTGAACCGGACCAAATGCGGAGAGGTGTATACATGTACCCGCAACCCGGCTTCTTCCGCCATGGCGCGCAGATAGGCGCAAGTTGACCCTTTGCCATTGGTGCCTGCGACATGAATGGTTGGCGGTAACTTATCTTGCGGGCGACCGAGCGTGTCTAAGACGGCTTCAATCCGCCCTAAAGAGAGCTCTATCGTTTCCGGATAAAGACCCTCGAATTTCGCTAAGGCCGCGGTGAGGGCCGCAGAATCCATATCTAGTCTTTAGCGTCACGCGGCGCTGGCGCATCTGCAGATGGCGCCTCAACCGGTAGCGTCGAAATATCTTTTTCGGCCGCCGTCCGTTTCGGCATTAAATGCCCCAAAACGCGCGCCAAGGTGGTCTTCAGATCACGCCGATCGACAACAATATCAACCGCGCCTTTCTCGCGTAGGAATTCCGACCGCTGGAACCCTTCTGGAAGTTTTTCGCGAATGGTCTGTTCGATCACGCGCGGACCAGAAAAGGCGATCATCGCGCCAGGCTCGGCCATATGAACATCGCCCAGCATGGCATAGGAGGCCGAAACGCCGCCCGAAGTCGGGTCACACAGAACCACGATATAAGGCAAGCCAGCTTCTTTCACTTCTTGAATAGCAAGCGTCGAGCGCGGCATTTGCATCAAAGACAGCGTCCCTTCTTGCATACGTGCGCCGCCGGATGCGGTACAAATCACGAAGGCTGCTTTGCGGGCGACTGCCATTTGCGCCGCAGCGATAAAGGCTTCGCCAGCCGCCATGCCGAGCGATCCACCCATAAAGGCAAAATCCTGGACAAGAACGACGGTTGGAATCCCATTCACTTTGCCGAACGCAGCGGCCATACAATCGTCTTGCGCCACCGGCGAGACAGACCCAGAATCCGGTGCTTCTTCTTTATCCCGCTTAGAGATTTTTGTTTTCGCACCCTTGATCCGAGAGGGATAGGTTTTGTCGTCCTTAAACTTCAGCGGATCGTTTGGAACCGGCGGCAGGGGAATGGGTTCCCAGCGCTCATGGTCAAAGAACAGACGGAACCGGCGGCGCGGCGAGATCCGCAAATGCGCGCCCGCTGGTGTGACATACCAACTTTCTTCCAAGTCCGACCGATAGACCAATTCCCCAGAGACAGGGCATTTCACCCAGAGATTATCCGGCGTGTCTTTCTTATTGCCTGATAGAAGGCCTTTGAGACCTGGTGTTCTGAAATTTGTCAGCCAGTTCATCGTGTTGCGATCCCTTTGTCCGAAACCGGACTTTGTTAGGCGGGCACATCCCCCTTGAGCGCCGTACTTAACTCTCGAGCCAATAGGCCCATTTTCTCAGCTGTAACTTGTGGCGTTTTGGCCACAGTTGCAAGTCTTGCTTGTTCCACAAAAGCAGATCCGACGACAACCCCATCGGCGATTTTTGCCATCGCTGCAGCTTGTTCGCCATTTTTAATGCCAAAACCGACGCAAACTGGAAGGCCAGAAACACGCTGCGCCATCTCGACGCCCGCGCGGATATCTTCTGGATCGGCTGAGCCCGCGCCAGTGACTCCCGCCACCGCGACATAATAGAGGAAGCCACTCGCACCCTCGGCAACTGTTGCCATCCGAGCTTCATGCGTGGTCGGCGTTGCCAGGCGAATGACGGATAGGTCATGCGCCGCGAAAGCATCGCGAATGGGTTGATCTTCTTCTGGCGGTAAATCGACAATGATTGTCCCATCGATCCCGGCCTCTGCAGCCGAAGCGGCGAATGCCTCATAGCCCATTGTGTGAATGGGATTGGCGTACCCCATTAGAATGATCGGTGTTTCTTGGTCCGTCTCGCGAAACCGCTTCGCAAGCGCCAACACATCGTTCAAACTGGTCTTATTCGCGAGCGCGCGCAGCGCCGCTTTCTGAATGGCGGGGCCATCGGCCATCGGATCTGTAAACGGCGCACCAAGTTCGATAATATCAGCGCCATTATCGCGAACCGCGCATAGCGCATCATAAGACGTTTCTAGGTCAGGATCGCCCGCCATGATGTACGTGACAAGCGCCGCGCGGCCTTCAGCTTTAACCTTGTCAAAGCGCATACTGATACGGGAAGTCGGCATTTACGCAGGATCCGTGTTTTCGTTTACCCAAGCCTCGTACGGGGCATTCACTTGCGTCACGCCAAGCGCAACAATTGCCGGGACGTCATATGGGTGATGTTCTTTAACAATGGCTTCAATCTTGGCGAAATTTGCGGTTGGCGCCTTTAACCAGAGAATAAACTCAAAGGCTTGTTCTACCACGCCTTTCCAGCGATAGGTCGAAGCCATCGGCCCCTCAATATTCGCACACGCCGCTGCGCGCGTTTCAACCGCGCCATCGGCGATCGCACGGGCAATTCGCTGGCGCGGGCACGTGATCCGATAAAGTGTGAGGCTCGTTTCAGACATTTACGCCACTTCCTGCGTCTTCAGACTGAAGTCAACCGCGGATTCAGCTTTCCGATACGGACAGGTGAAAAGACAGACCTCAAATAGATCCTTGTTCGCGCGCCACCTTATCCAGAACCGCGTTCAAGGCTTGCTCGGTTTGGATCACGGTATTGGCATGACCTGTCTTTTTCGCATTGGAGATGGACCGAGGATCTTTCCCAAGTTTTGCAGCGATATCAGCGCCTTTTAGGCCCGCTTTCTGAAACATATAAACGATGTGCTGATAAGGCGTCATCTCATCGATCAGCGTCGCAGCCGCATTGGTCAAAGCCGTTAGAGAGAGATTGGTGGCGGGGTCGGCAATCTGCCAATCGCTGAATTCACGGCGTTTTTTAAGTTGGATTAAGCTGCGGCTTGCGGTCTCGAAAACCGGTCCCCCCATTTCGCGAATAGTGCCCCCGGCATATCCAATTCGTCCATGCGCCGTGACAAATCGAAAGCTCGCCAAGCCGCGCAGCGTGTCTCGAATATCCGAAACGACATTGTAAAGCGCGCGGGGGGACCAAAACAGGCCGGCAAACTCGTCTCCATAATTGACTTCACGCGGATAGATAATCTCAGACGCCAAGCGCTGATTTTGCCGCTCCAATTGCGGCAGTAACTGCGCCATCAGATTGGTATTTTTCTTTGCCGAGAGGCGCACCGAGCTCTTTATGTCCGCGAGCAACAGGTAATAACTGGTCTGATTGTCCATTTGTCTATCGGTATCGATAGAGTCTTAGAATACTATGAAATTCGATAGATAAATAAATGTCTGTCGAATTTCATAGATTACATATCTACACCAAGCGCCTCAGCGACTGAGAACACATCCTTATCGCCGCGCCCGCACATGTTTAGGATCAGCAATCCGTCCTTATCGAGCCCAGTGACCACATCACTGACACGGGCCAGCGCATGGCTCGGCTCAAGTGCCGGAATAATGCCTTCAAGGCGGGTACAGAGTTGGAAAGCCTCAAGCGCCTCACTGTCGGTACAAGTCAGATACTCGGCACGCCCTGTATCGCGTAGAAAGCTATGTTCTGGGCCGATACCGGGATAATCGAGGCCAGCAGAGATCGAGTGCGCATCAATGATTTGCCCATCATCGGTCTGAAGCAAATAAGTTTTATTGCCGTGCAGGATACCCGGGGCGCCGCCATTGAGAGCCGCGGCGTGTTGCCCTGTCTCAATGCCATGACCAGAAGCTTCAACACCGATCAAGCGGACCTCGTCATCTTCAATGAAGGGGTGAAACAGACCAATCGCGTTCGACCCCCCACCAATACAGGCCATCACAGCGTCCGGCAGGCGCCCTTCACGCTCCAATATCTGAGCGCGGGCCTCTTTGCCGATGACGCTTTGGAAGTCGCGTACCAGTTCGGGATATGGGTGCGGACCCGCCGCGGTACCTATGCAATAGAATGTATTTTCGACATTTGTCACCCAGTCACGCAGCGCTTCATTCATCGCATCTTTGAGCGTGCCTGTACCGGAAGAGACCGGCACAATCTCGGCGCCTAAAAGCTTCATACGGAAGACGTTCGGCTTCTGTCGCTCGACATCTGTTTCGCCCATGAAGACAACGCATTTCAGACCAAACCGCGCGCACACCGTGGCCGTCGCCACGCCGTGCTGACCGGCGCCCGTCTCTGCGATGATCCGCGTTTTGCCCATGCGCATGGCCAATAAGACCTGACCCAGGCAATTATTGATTTTGTGCGCACCGGTATGATTGAGCTCGTCGCGCTTCAGATAGATTTTTGCGCCGCCGAAATGCTCGGTCAGGCGTTCGGCAAAATAGAGCGGGCTGGGGCGACCGACATAATGCGCCCACAAGTCATCCATTTGTGCCGAGAAGGCTGGGTCCGCCTTCGCCGCGCGATATTCTTTTTCCAAATCCAAGATGAGCGGCATCAGCGTTTCGGCGACATAACGCCCACCAAAATCACCAAACCGACCATGCTCATCGGGCCATTGGTCCCAGCTATTTCTCAAATCCATCGTATCGCTCTCTAAGCAGATTTGGCCGCGTCGATAAAAGCGCGGATCAAGTCCTCGTCCTTTACGCCCGGCATTGTTTCGACGCCAGAGGAAACATCCACTGCGGTCGCACCTGTCGCAGTTACAGCTGTTTCGACATTTTCAGGCGTCAAGCCGCCGGCCAGTAACCATGGCACGTCCGGTTCAAAACCGTCGAGCAAAGACCAATCAACGGTCTCGCCGTTTCCACCCGGGCGGTCGGAGTCTTCCGGCGCTTTCGCATCGATCAAAAGCCTGTCCACACGCCACTGATCTAGCGCCTCTAAGTCAGATTCGTGGCCGACACTGACCGCCTTCCAAAGTTCGCAAATTCCGGCGCAATCGCGCCACCAGCGCAACACTTGATCCGGCGATTCCTTGCCATGCAGCTGAATCGCATCGGGTTCGACATCGTGTAAAACGTCGTCGAAGAAATCTTCATCCGGATCGACCAGCAGGATGACCGACAAAAGGCCGAGATCCTGAGCGAATTCAGACAAGCCGATGACATCTTCAAGCGGATCATCATCGTCGCTCAAGACATTGCGTGGGCTTTTGGGGAATAGCACAAAACCAACCCAATCGGCACCCGCCTCCGCGGCTGCGCGTATATGAGCTGTGTCTCTAAGTCCGCAAATCTTGACCTGTGCCATGACGCGTCTGGTGCGGGCCACGCGCGCTTTAGTCAAGCAAAGTCTGCGGAGACTGCGGCGCTAAGACAATTTCAGCGATAGATTTTGCAGAACGCGTCGGTCCGGGCGCCTAGTTTTCAGCGCCTAGTCCAAGCGTTCGGATCAGGCCCTTTGCGGTATTCTGATCAAACTTGGCCCTGAGTTTTATGTACGGACCCTTCTGGCGATATCGGGCCGCTTCAAAGTCTTGGTCTTCAAAGCCGGATGCATTCCATCCGACGCTTACCCAAATATTCTTTTCAGGGCTAAATCCAATACTTGGACCATACGACCATTCACCCGTGCGAGTGGCATTATTTTCTGACCAGGTCGCTTGGAAGCCAAGGTCGAAGTGTTGAGTCACGTCGTGACGCACTTCGCCTCCGACCAGGTGGGTAACAGCGGTCGCATGGACCCCGTCAAAGTCGCTCTCGACGCGTTTAATGCCATGATAGAGTGAAGCCTGAGTCTGTTTCGAAACCATCGCGTTCACAGCGAAATTATTGACGATCTTAGAGCGGTCTTGCACGCCCTCTTCATTCAGGTGCCCAACATCCAGACGGTTGAGCACGACCAATCCTTCGCCACGCGGGCGCCACGCGGCACCGAACCGGACATCTGTTTGCTCGCGATCTCCGAACGCTTCGCGATTTTCCCATTGGTGCCGTGCCGCGGCGCTGAAAGATAGAGTTTGTGTGATCTCACGCGCCCCGCCGAGGACGGCCACTAAGCGCGATCCAGATGTGCTTTCCCGGGCCTCGACTCGCGCTGAACCTGCCATGATCTCGTTTTGATAGGCGGCGCCCAGATAGCCAGATGCGTATTGCTCTGATTGCGTCAGCGGACTGCGTACGCCGTCCTCCAATGGCCCTAGCGCGGCATCCGGCGCGACATCCAGCGGGTCATCCTGACCATCCACATTGGCGCGGCGGGCAAGGCCCCCGCTCACCGTCCACGCCTCATTCACTTGCCAGACTTGATCGACGCCGACCGTCGCGCCAATGCGGCGCCCACTGTCATTGGTGATCATATCCGTGGCCGCTCGGAGCTGCGTCCCGCCACGCGGTTCCCAGGTGATACCGGCAACTGTATTTTGACCCGATGCGTTGGCGCCATTGCTGATCTCATGGCGAATGTTCGCCACGGCTTGCGACCCGAGTGTCTTGTCTAGACCCAGTACTGTGCGCCCGGGGAAGATCGTTGACTCATCATCATTCGCGCCGCCGGTATAGACGGGCTCTTCGTGAACAGCACTCACGGTCAAGCCTTGATCGACAAAGGTCTTGCGCGCGCCCGCCAAAAGCAACACGGATTGCCGGGGATCGGCCGTATCCTCAAAGTCTTCGGCAACCCCGCGCAATCCGAAATTCATACCAAATGTTTGGCTGTCTTGCTGCCACACAGCATCCGCAACAGTTCGACGAGCGTCTCGGCTCAGATTTTTCTCCTGATAGGCCTGAGCCGTCACAGACCGGACCACGCGATCCGAACGATCCGGGCGCTCCACGACATCGAGCTCAGCACTTAACTGCGCCCCCAATCTGCGCACCGCAGATGTGGACGAGGCCTGCTGGCCGAGACCGAAGCCTTCTGATTCTTCGTGATAATAGCCGGTCAGATTGAGCCTTTCTGTTTGATGTGTGGCTTCCAGTAGGACAGCATCGCCATCCGTCTTGCCTTGATCGGTCTCTGAGTCGCTGGATGCAGCTTCAGCACGCAGCTCAATGTTCTCAGACAACTGAATAGTGACGTCGACCGCAGCGAGTTGAGATCCTTCAGTTCCCTGTGTGTCGCCATCCTCTTCATGGAGCAAAGTCACACCCAGCTCTGTCTTGCCGCTCGCAATCAGTGTTTTCGCCCTGATCCCAGCCGTTACGCCGCGGTCGCCGGCATCTGAGGTCTCATAATCGACAACGATTACGTTCGGATTGAGCGCGGAATCCGTGGCCGGTATGGGCTGTCGGAAGAATAGCTCGCCGGTGGAATAGTCGATTTCATAGTCAATATAGCGACTCAGCGGCCTCTGGTTGAGTTTCACATCTGGACGCAATCGATCCCGCGTTTCCACGATGATCACTTCAGACGACCGGATGAGCGGCGCGGATCGCAGGGAAAACGGCCCTGACGTGCCGTCTGCCGCAAGTTCGTCTTTGACAAAGCTTTGGTTGGTCTCGGCTGCGAACGCGGTCACCGAGAGGTCTTTCTGTTCATAGTCCGCCTTTATCCCTGAGAGCCGGCGCGAATAGCGACCAAGATCGGTTTCTGAAAAGCCGGTCTCGAAATCGCCGAACACGGCCTGGAACGTGTTCTTCTCAAGCTTCACATAGACAGGGTATCGGCTTTCAGCATCATTATTCTGCCAGGTGCGATCGCCATAGAGTGTATAATAGGCGTTCGGGTCGATCTCGTCGAAAATCTCTCCGTCTCGGGCGCCGCGTCGCTTAGCCGTGTCAACGGCGACGGTGAGGAGCCAATCGCCTTTGACGACGCCTTTCGCGAAAAAGGCCAAACGTCCATCAGAACTACGCTCCAGCAAATCGCGCCCATTGGCGTCTTCTAGTGTTTTGCCAGCGTGTTCGGCTTCGGCGACCCCGACCACGATCCAATCGCGTTTTTCTGGTGCCAACCACACGTCTATGTCTTCAACACCGCCATCTTGCAGCGGCACTTGCAATCGAACCCGGCCCGAATTCAGCGTCGGCGCTAGTTCGACCAAGACGATGCCATCGGCCCCAACCCGAAGGCCTGAAACGGCTGCAAATCCGGCATCGACCGGTGATTCAAATTCTTCCTCAGCCTCCTGCGCGAGCTGGAAAGGATCGGCCACAGCGATCTCAACGATCCGCCCTTCATGCACGGGGTGACCGTCAGAATCTTCCAACCGAATCGCGATGACGGGTTTGGTTCGCCCGTCCGCGACAAGTACAGAGCGATCATCAACATGCGCGGCGTGGTCAACTTCATCCACAAACCAGACTGAGCGTTCCAAACGATCTACTTCCTCGCCTTCAGCGTTCAAGAGGATAGCGACCATCGTGTTTTCGCCACGCTGGATATCTACACCGGCCCAGCGCGACACCGCGACAGTTCGCGATGCGGACAGCTCTTTGCCTGAAAAATTCAGTCCAGGCACAATCGCGCCATTCAACATCAAACGCACCACGTAGCTTGGTTCATGTTTCACACCCACGCTCACAGAGCGACCATGCGGAGTTTCGTCTGCGCGGGGATACACCCAAGCAAAATCGGGATCTGATTGATCATTGAGCCAGACCTCATCAAACAGATCTTCGCTGCGTGTTTTGGCGACCGCAACGTCTTGCGTCTTGGTGACAGCATTGGTCCGCTTCAAATAAAAATTGGCGCGCCAAATGCTACCGCCTTGCGCATCGACAAACTTTGATAGCGCACTGCCAGCATAGCGCGTATTCTCTTCGCATATGATGGGTTCATATCCTGGAGGCAGCGTTGCTTCGTCAACCTGAACGACATGCGTGCCTGGCTTTACGCCTTCGAAGTGGAACAGACCGTGTTCGTCCGTGACAACATATTGGCCGGTTTCCATATACAATCGGACCCCACCCACACCGTCACCATCCAGCAACGTTCGGGCCCATTCATCATCTGGGCGACACGCCGCTTCGGCGACCCGACCGACAATTGTCAGGCGCGACGTCAGCAAATCTTCTTCAATAATCACGGCCGCATCCGCGCGATTGGAGAGCTCTGCGCCACTAGAGTTAATCGCGACCACACGATTTACCGCTTGGCCAAGCGGTGTCCCAGGACCGACGGCTGTGAGGTAGGTTAACTGGATGGTCTCGCCCGGCAACACCAATCCACCCGAATAGGTCAGGTCCAAACCATCGGAAGATATGGTCGGATCCGCAAATTCAGCGCCATTGAGACGCGAAGACCCAGCAATATAGCGAAACCCTGTTGGAAGGCTGTCGCGCAGTGAGAATGGCGCTGGCACGGCGCCCGCATTTTCAAGATCAATCGTATAAATAACAAAGTCGCCAATCGATGCCTGGCGATCAGAGGCACGCTTTCGAATCACGAGTTCGCCATTTGGATCCAGCGGGATATCGAGATTAACCGGACCCGACTGCGTCACCTCAAACGGGGCGCCATAAGACGCTTGCGGGTCAAGATCGAACGGCGCGCTCGGCAGGATCTCTAAGTCCGCGGCGTCGCGAATGGAGGGGTAGAGATACCCGTCCGGCGCGTCCACTTGGATTTGGTAAGACCCTGGGGCCAGAATTGGAAAGAAGAAGACGCCGGGCGCGCCTGGATAGGTGATACCGCTCGTATCGGTCACGGTCTCTCCGGTCTGAACGCTTGATGGAAATGTCCCTGAACCGTCTAAGCCCATGATGCTGGCCGGGAGACCGGTGCTCGCATCAATGATCGTCACTCGAACATCGTCCAACAATTCGCCAGTGAAACTGTCAAACACCCGGCCAAACGGATCTACTAAGGCTGTATCGACAGAGACTTCCGAGGCATCGAACGCATCAATATAGGTGGCGGTAAGTTGCGTGTCTTGAGGCGCTGTAATGGTGCGGTCATTGTC
>JABSQA010000067.1 GCA_013213825.1 Henriciella sp. | reverse complement strand
CGTTTTCCGCAAAATCCGCTGAAAAATTCCGAACCTCCAATAGTAGCGGCCACAATCATCATTTCCAGACATTCCAAATTCAGGGTCTTGAGGCCCAGGATGGGAGGAGGAAAGATCAACAACCGTACTTTGGGTTGGAAGGTCCTGGGCCTCAAGCTCTAGGCTTCAAACTCGACGTATGACCGAGCGCGCGCCATTGTTTTCACAACATTGGCGAGATCGATTTCCCTCGCCCTTCAGTTGTTTTCGCTTGAGACCTTTGCCAGGGCTTGAGCCCGCTATCATTATCCCAACAGCTCAGCTCATCCGCCGGGTGTATCATTCCGGTTAAGCACCGATTCACTATAATCCGAATGGTCGCGACTCGTCGCCACTTTGGACGGCGAGTTCGGGGTCAGAGACGTATCGCGGAGTCGCGGTTCCACCGGCCGCTAATTATCGGTGGATTAGTTTGACGCCGAGTTCGCCTGAGGCGCGCCGGCTGCCGCGCTCGCAACAGAGCCGGTGCCACCATTGCCGCCATTGGTCGCTGCAGCAATTCCACCTGCAGACAAGACGACACCGCCAATTATGAAAGGCGCATTCGCATTCGTCGCGATCGTCGTAGCACCCAGCGTTGTTCCACCTTCGCTCGCAATTTGGGCCATGCTGGGTTCTTCGCCCATTGCAAATGCACAAAACTCATCATCAAGGGTCACGTCTTCCTTTTCCGGAAGCGTGAACGTGCAACCACTATAGGTAACACTTGCAACGTCAGCATTCTCGGACCGCAAGATGTCGGCATGAAACAAATCATCACCGGTCGACAGATAGTACACGACCCCGTCCCGCAGAACGATCAGGTCTCCAGTCTCACCAAGGTGCTCAACCACTTGGCCATCCGCCAATGGTTGCTTTGCTGCAGCCTCATCGGCTTGGGTCGCAGATGTAGCCGCGGCGCCGAGCACAAGTATGCCGAACAAACTCGATTTGAGTACATTAACCATGAGTCCACCCCCTGATTCGTGAGACTATCCAACGCTACAGGGCTTGTACACAGCAATTCGGGGGCCAATTCCGGCTGAAACCTCGAAAATCTGTGTATAATCAGGCCGTACTCAACATGGAAACGTCGCTTTCATCAACGCAAAGGGCCGACAAAACTCCCGTTTTATAGGCGCCTGTGTCTACGCCAATCCGGTTCGATCGAAACTCGACCTGGTCGCTGATTGTATGACCGTGCACGACTGTTACCCCTAAATCCCCCGAATGTTCCAAGAATGGATCTCGAATCCATTTTAGATCTCGCGAATTCTGCTTCTCTAGCGGCACACCCGGCCGAATGCCCGCGTGGGTAAAGAGAAAATCACCAAAGTGAACATAATCGAGAAATTCGCCTAAGAAATCGACATGTTTGCGAGGGATGGCTGATCTCAACGTATACTCGATAACGCTTGGCTCTCGGTCGAGCAGTTGAGCCCGCGGAACGCCATAACTTTCGGCGCAGGCAAATCCGCCATACTTCAACCATTCCGGCAGCAAGCTCGGCTCGCCCATCAAGGCTCTAACCATCATTTCTTCATGATTACCCATAATAAACAAAGGCTTGGCGAAATGATACGGGAATTCCATTAGGTGCTCAATCACGCCTCTGGAGTCCGGCCCTCTATCAACCAAATCGCCAAGAAAAATCACGAAGGTTTCTGCTCCATCGCGATAATCATTATCAGTTTTAATTTTCTGCATGAGCGCCTGCGTTTCCGCCAGGCAGCCGTGAATGTCACCCACCGCATACACGCGTTGACCGGGTTTGCCCTTTGGCGACCAACGGTTTTTTCGCCCCTTAGAGATCACTCGAAATACGTGTCCTTTTTTATCCGCACGCAAGCCTGCGGTGTTCTGCTCCAAAAAAATGGCCGGTCATGGGAAACGGTCGCCAATTTGCAAATCCGTTCAAAAATTGGACGAGATGTCCATTATTAAGTCATTTTGGAACAGGTTAAAGCAAAAATGCAACGTTCGGACAGGAATTTCATCCAAATCAGCGATGTTAAGTTTACGAACGCGCAAGAACAGCTAAGCCGGAGCAGTGAGAAGAGGCGGGACTTAAAGGTGGACACATCCTGGTCCGTATTTGCGGGGCAACCACGCATACGAAACGGCGTTGATCGAGACAATCGATCAATACGGTCTGTCTTTGCGCGATTTGCAAGTGTTAGCCTCGAGAAAAACAGGGCGGCGCCCAAATTCCTTGGATTTCTGACTGGCAAGACGCATCGAGTCGCAATTCGCGAGCTTACAGGATTATTTTTCGTCGCGCACAAGCGTAAAGCGGCATTGACCTTACCCAGAAGGGCTTTGGTCAATGCAGCATAGGGGGAGTCATGGATTACTCACAATCCGTATCTACGAATGAGTCGCTAGATGCGCCCAAGAATTGGGTGCAAACTTTAGCTGACGCACTTAGCCGCATTCGCTACCAACTTATCGGCGGGATCCTATTTGCGATCATTGCGCCCGCAGTGGCGCGATCACAATATGAACGTTATGGTGACGCGCTGCTTAGCTACGAGCATTCGCTCATCGGAACCGTCTGCGCCGTTCTATTGGGATATATGGTGTTTCGCAAAATGACCGTTTTACCCGGAGCGCGGGCGGTCATAAGTGTGATTCCAGCATTTATGACGTCATACGCAGTGATCGTCGCTTTATTCTTCCTGATGCGCATCGACTATAGCCGTTATCAATTTTTGATGAGCTTTTCGTTGGCCTGTCTTTGGTTTGGCTTCATTCTGTTCATGATGGCGCGGTTCAGACGCCCCGTATTCGGGGTACTCCCGGGTACTGAAACGTTGAAGCTTCAATCCTATCAGGGTATCCACTGGACGGTGATGAACTCGCGCAATATGATCGACCGGTATCCACATATTCCGATCATTGTCGATTTCGAGTCACCGCTAGACCCCGAATGGGAGCGGGTGATCGCTGAGGAGGCGATCCGTGGCCGCAGTGTCCTCAGCGCTCGGCAACTCGCCGAATCTTTGACCGGTCGCGTCGCTATTGAGCACATCTCGGAAAATACGTGCGGTCACCTGGCACCGGACTCCTTATATGCCCCAGCAAAGCGTCATGTGGATATCATTTCAGCGCTACTTGTGATTGCTCTATTCTGGCCACTTATGTTGCTAACGGCAATCGCTATTAGGCTTGAAACCAAAGGCCCGGCAATCTTTAAGCAACAACGCATCGGCTATCGCGGCGAAACGTTCACGGTCTACAAATTTAGGTCGATGCGGGTTCAATCAGAATCTGAGATTGGCTTGGACGGTGATAAAACCCTCACAGATGATGAGCGTATCACTCGGATTGGTAGCTTTATCCGCAAAACCCGAATCGACGAATTGCCCCAGATCTTCAACATTCTCAAAGGTGACATGAGCTGGATTGGCCCTCGCCCCGAAACCATCCGGTTATCGAAATGGTATGAAAAAGAGATTCCGTTTTATCGTTATCGGCACATCGTTCGCCCGGGTATTTCCGGTTGGGCGCAAGTCAAACAAGGTCATGTGACCGAAGTCGACGATATCCGGCTGAAACTCGAATATGACATGTTTTACGTGAGAAACTTTTCCTTGTGGTTAGACCTTCTCATTACCGTGAAAACCATCGCAGTTATCTTCACCGGAAAGGGCGCCAGGCAAAACCAAACGCCCGCCGGCGCGCAGGCGCTCTCTCCCCCCTATAGGGTTAAAGCGGAATCATGATCTCAATGAGCACGAAGTCAGCGCAGAACGCGCTCAGGTGATCGGCGCGACCAGAATCTGCATCTCTCCTCCGGCTCGCCCTTATTTGGAATGCTCTGCTGTGAAGTCTAAGAACGCTCAAATCATCTTCGTCAATCGATTCTACGCGCCAGATTTAAGCGCCACGTCGCAAATCCTAACCGATGTTGCAGAACGGCTCTCAGCATCGGGTCTCGATGTTAAAATCTATACCTCGCGGATGAGTTATGATGCGCGCTCGAGCTACCCAAAAACCGAAGTCTTGAATGGCGTCGGGGTGACGCGCGTTTGGTCCAGTCGGTTTGGTCGTGGATCAATTCTTGGTCGCGCCTGCGACTATGTCACCTTCTACTTGTCGATCACGCTCACTTTGATGTTCGCAGTCCAAAAAGGCGATGTTCTGATTGCCAAAACGGACCCACCAATGTTGTCCATACCTTTAGGACTTGTTGCCCGTTTCAAGCGGGCGAAACTCATAAATTGGCTACAAGATGTATTTCCGGAAGTCGCACTGAATTTGGGAGTCGGCGCCCAGAATGGCGTATTCATCAAACTGCTCAAAACCCTGAGAAACCGATCATTGCGGCGTGCCCATGCAAATGTCGCGATCGGAGAACGTATGGCGGAAGCGCTCATCTCGTTCGGGGTCGAAACAGAGCGCATCGTAATCATTCACAATTTCGTCGACGATGACGCTATTTCCGCCAAACCGGAATTTTCACCGACACTGCGGAAAGAATGGGGCATTGGTACGGATGATTTCGTGATTGGTTATTCTGGAAATCTCGGCCGGGCCCATAATTTGGATACTGTGCTAGATGCTGCAAGCGAGCTCACCGAACACGCAGCCATAAAATTTCTCTTTATTGGTGGCGGGTTCTTGCATGATCAACTGACAGAGCAAATTGAAGCGCGGGGTCTGTCGAATGTGATTTTGAAGCCATATCAGCCAAGAGCCCGCTTGCCAGAGACATTAGCCCTACCCAATCTGCATTGGGCATCGCTTAACCCAAGGCTTGAGGGATACATTGTTCCGAGTAAGGTTTATGGGGTCGCCGCAGCCGGACGACCTCTGCTCATGATTGGCGATCCAGATGGCGAAATTGGTCGGCGAATTTCAGAATTTGATTTCGGTTTATGCGCCTTACCCGGGGATCACCACTCAGTGGTAGAGTTCATCTTGAACCAAAAAGCTTCCCCCGAACACGTCGCAGACAAAGGCGAAAAAGCCAGAATCTTCCTAGATCAAACTGCTAGCCGAAAGGGCGCAATCGATGCGTGGAAAGCGCTTATCGTCTGCGGATCTTGACCCCTATAGAACGACACGTTTGGGATCCGTGGATACGATCTCAGTTGTAACATCTCGGCGGGAATCTGCGACAGAAATGATTCCAACAAACAACGCCAAAAACGCAGCGATCGCCGGAGAGCGCGCGGGAAAATCAATAATGCTGTGAAGTAAGATGACGCCGATCGATATCAACGCGACCTTTCGGAATGCGATCATAGAGCTCTTATGCTCATGGCGCCAAATCGCTAATGCTCGTTGACCGAGCCAAACGAAGGCGGCGCCAATTACAGCAATGCCGAGCAATCCTGCTTCGAGAAAGATCTGCAAATACTCATTGTGCGCGCGCGCAAGATACGTTGATGTGACAGTGTCAGGCTCTTCATAAAGTGGAATGATTGATGGGTAAGACCCCAGGCCGGCCCCGAACAACCAGTGATCCTGAATCGCCTGCCAGGTCGTCGCCCACATATTCGGTCGGGACAAATGATGATCAATATTACCAAGCGCTCCCAACCCGAATAATACTGGGCTCGTCGCGATCGCGGCTGATGTTGCGACAATAGCCAAGCCAATCGCAGCCGGCACCCAGAGACGGACCGGCGATTCAGGTTCCGGGCGTGAGAACAAAAAGGCCAATCCGAGCACAGGAACTGACATAAGATAAACTGAAAGCGATCCAGCCGCCACGATTCCAATGCTTAAAAGCAACAGGGTTGCGACGGCCAAAAACAGAGTCGCAATACTGCGATCCGTCGTCTGCCAATTTTTACTGAGATCGCGAAACACGAAAATAGTGAAAGGCAATGTGATGAGTAAGAAGTTCGCAAAATGATTCACATTTGCGAATGTCCCCACCGGCAGCCCTTTGTTCGTCGCTTCATAGAGATACAAGGAACTGTTGTTGCCCGTAAAAACTTGTAGAGCGCCGAGCACAACTGACAAAACCGCGGCGAAGCTCATCACCCATGGAATAACCAGTTTCAGTCGACGACCACCTACGCGGTTACAAAGCACCAAAACAAAAAGCGGCGGAAACGCGTATCCTATCGTCGACAAAGTTGCTTCAACGTCCAGACTGATCGGCATAACCCCGATTGGGAGTTCCAAGCTGGCAAAATTCCTCACGATCTCTTCACGGCCTGGAATGGATTGCCAGACGATGGAGGGAAGCGGGATGCTCTGCACGAGGGCGATAAGAACCATGCTGGCAACGAGTGAGATTGGAACGCGCAAACGCAATAGTTTCTGACGTTCGGGCCAGGTGACTGTTAATCCGAACAACCCGATTGCGGCGATGGTTTGAAGGACACCATGCAAATAGCGTCCTTCCCGCCCTGCGCCCCCGAATGCGAGACAAAGACCGAGATAGACCAATAACCCGCCTAACAGCATATTTCGTTGCAGAAAAATCAACATCCCGCGGCAAAGGCCTTAGCGTTCGCTGTTAATGGGGAGGATCTCAAGCGAGACCAATTCGGTGCGAGACGTTTTCGGGAAATTCCCAGCACGGCCCAAAAGCTGAATATTCTGAAACTCGCATTGCTCATCGGGGATCTCAAGCTCCTGAACAAAGGTTTCGATCTCGAGGTTGCGTCGCAATTCGATCGCCATATCTGCGAGCGGTGACCTTTCGCCCATGCATGTCACAGTCCATTGCAAAGAGCCACCTTCCCGCGGCATGCGCCCTTTTGCCATTGTGCGTATCAGGTAGGTTCCTGGAGGCGCCTGAATTGTTTGTTCAATAAAGGCCGGGTTCCCGCTCCCGAGGTAAGTTACATGTAATCCGCCCGCGTTTTGAAGCTCTGCACGATTGCTCAGCAATTTCCAATTGAAAGGCGGCAATTGAGGGCGCGAGGCGAACCTACCATTAAACGGCAGGGCGCGTTGCTCATCCTCGCGAAGGTTTGCATCGCTTACCCAAATATCTCGCGCTTTTTGCAGCGCGCCTTGTTGAGTGAGTTTTAGCAAATATGCACCAAGCAGATCCGGATATGATTTCATAAGACGTTCGATATGAGCGTCAGCTATATCCTCTCGTATCAATCTCCGCGTGATGAGTTCA
Organism: Henriciella sp.; assembly: GCA_013213825.1. Taxonomy (GTDB): domain Bacteria; phylum Pseudomonadota; class Alphaproteobacteria; order Caulobacterales; family Hyphomonadaceae; genus Henriciella. The sequence continues at coordinate 11,249 of JABSQA010000067.1, read as the reverse complement.
CCGTTCGGTGGTCCAGTTTCCAGATAATCGATGAGCGTGCGCCAATCGCCTTGCTCTCGAAACAGGCCAATCAGGGCATCGCTCAACAAGTTGTTATTCAGAGAGCGAAGCCTCACAAGGGCTTCATATTGCTGGAAGACAGCTTTGACGTCATTTTTTTCAACAGCCGTGGACAGAAGATGCAGGCGCGCGGCCAGGCTGCGCGGCTGATGGGCGATTGCCCGCATAGCCAATTGCTCCGCTTTCACGGAGTCGCCACGCATCAATGCTTCAGACATTGCATATTCAAACAATACGACATCGATCGGCGCTTGTCGCGCGAGCATCTCAATGCGGGGTTCGTAAATTTCGTAATCGCCGTCTTGTAGCGCTTGTGTCAGCTCGGCGCGGATACGTTCACCCTTGAAAGGTTGAAACAATGAGAGTGTTGGCTCACGTGACTGCTCAAGCGCGCCGAGCTGGTCGCCGAATAAGTATGTTAACCCCGCCGAGCATAAGAATAGGATGGACAGTGCCGTGCGTCTTGCAACGTCGGTTAGGCCCACTTCTCTGTCTCATCATGCTCTTCCTGCTCCAAAACATTCGGCGCAGCCTCGATCAAGATCTTGCGTTGGGCTTTGTCCTTTTTCGATTCGACATAAGCGCGGGCGCCACTGTTATAAGAAGAATAATAGTAACCGTATTCGAACCCAGCCTTTTTCGGATCGAATTTCGTAAGCACGCCACCAATAATATTGGTACGTGAATCATATAGCTGCGAGACGGTACGCTTCGCTGCCGGAGTTCTAATCAGGCCAGCCTGAAGAACCAAGAGCGCGCCACCAACGACCGACCCCAAACGAGGGCTGTCTGTGAAGCTCAATAATGGCGGTGAATCGACAATCACAATATCATACATTTCTTCAGCCGCTTCGATCACTTCCCGCAAACGCGGTCCGGAAAGAAGCTGGGCAGGGTTTGGCGGTACGATACCAGCCGGCAAAATCGATAAACCCTCGGTTTTCGATTGAATGACGTGATCCTGAAGCAAATCATGTCCTGTGAGCAGACCTGAGAGGCCAATCGACTCATTTCTGTCGATTATGAAAGACGGCTTGCGCATATCTGCGTCAATGATCAGCACATTCTTTCCACCTCGGGCGAACGTGGTCGCCATAGCAATCGTTGTCGTCGTCTTACCTTCATTGGGGCGCGTGCTGGTAATCAGCAATGAGCGCGGCGCACCATCCTCTGTCGCGAACTCGAGAGCCGTTCGAGCCGAGGCGAAAGCTTCAGAAACCACCGACTTTGGATCATTCAATGTATGCGTGATCAGGTCTTTTTTGTTCGAGTGCTTGGGCACCACACCAATCGTTGGTAGGCCAAGCTTTGCGCGAATATCGTCCGGCGTCTTGATCGTATCGTCGATAAAGTTCAGCGCGAACGCCAGACCGATTCCAAAAGCAAGGCTAAGGATAAGCGCTTGCATGATTGAGCGATTTAAATTCGGCTGGAACGGGGCTCCCGGTACGAGTGCTTCATCAACAAAGGAGATATTGCTCGAGCCAATACCAGATGAGATCGAAATTTCTTTAGAGCGCTGCAACAATGCCTCGTATTGGGCGCGGATTGTTTCAACTTCACGCTGCAAAATGTTGTATTGAATGCGTCGATTGCGTTCGTCTCTCAAATCGCCTTTGAGTTCATCAACGCGCCCTCGCAAAGAATTCTCGCGTGCGACAGCTGAATCAAAATTTGCTTTGAGCTCATCCATGATGGATTGAACGATCGTTACGGATTCTGCCTCGATATTATCATCTAGGAGATCTATCCGCGCTTGCAGTCGAACCATGTCGGGATAATCTGGTTTAAACTGACTAAGCATTTGCTGATAGTCGGAAATCAACTCCGCACGGTTCTGGCGCATCCCCGTCAGCGTTGGACTTTCTACCAATTCACGAGAAGGCGGAGTGGCGAGGGCCGCGCGATAATCTTGCTCGGCTTTAATCCGTTCGCTTTCAGCCGCTCCCAATTCCGAATTCAGCGCGACGATCGAGGTTTCATCTAGTGATCCAGCGGCAATGTCTAGCAGCCCCTGCTCTTCTGCATATTGACCCAAACGGCGTTCGGAATCCTCAAGTGCGGCCTTCGTCGTGGTCAAACGCTCGTCGAGAAATTCTCGAGCGAAGGCGGTTGTGTTATACTTCCGCTCAAGGTTTGTCTGAATGAATGATTCGACAACAGCGTTAGCGATCCGCGCCGCTTCTTGCGGGTGTGGAGAGATGTAACTGACATTCACCACCAATGAGCGTCCCGCTGGCGCGACTGAGAGGCCGCCAACAATCTTCCCTGCAGCTTGTCGCAAACGGCCTTCGCGAGACGAGCCGGGGAACGCGTATCGAGCATCATTCGGCAGGTTTAATTCTTCCGCCACACGCTCCGCGAGGAAACGGCTCCGCAGCAAGCGATACTGCGTCTCCATATACGCGTCACCACCATAATAAGTCGGCCCAACAGCTGCGCCTTCGATGACCTGAACATCTTGCTGCTGAATTTCTATCGTTGCGGTCGCTGAGTAAAGCGGCGTGACACGCAGCGTCATCGCGATCGAAATCGCAACGCCGATCAAAGTAATCGCTAAAATCATCCATTTCCGCGACATCACAATGCGGACGATGCCCCAGAAGTCTATGCCTTCCTTTTCGGGTTCATCGTAATAACCGACATCGGACGGATACAGAAAGTTTGCGCGATCTGGATCGTGGATGGGCACGACGCCAGCATATTCTGAGGAGCGGTCTACTGGATACCGTCTATTCTTATCACTCATGAGGCTAGCCCTTACTCCACAAAACTCTACTAAAACGCCAAGAAGAAGGCGAGAACCGGCAACGACCTAAGAAGCTCGCCATAAGACTCGCGCGCTTCCGAACCGTCCATGACAATGACGTCATTGCCGTAAACACGCGGATCCTCTTTGAGACCGTTTCGAATGTCCAACAGGTTAAATGCTGCGGCATGACGCTCGCCGCTGATTTGGCGGAAGATAACAACTTTGCGGGGATTTGCCCCTTCTGAAGGTCCGCCCGCCAGCGTGACGGCCTGTAAGAGCGTCAAATTGCCTTGCACATCATACAAACCGGGTCGCGCTACGGATCCATCAACGGTCACGCGCCGACCGACGCTTTCGACAATCGTGACATTTACATCGGGATCCTGCAGATAAGACTCCGCGTACCGCTCCTGCAACTCAAACGCCAATTCACCAGCGGTTTTGCCAACAGTTGGCACTGTCCCGATGAGAGGCACTTTGATGTCGCCGGTAAAATCAACCTGATATACACCGTCCAAATCTGGCACGCCGAACACTTCGACTTCGATTCTATCCATTGGACCAATACGCAAATCCGCGGGGGATATCGAAATCGTCGAATCTGGGATGGGCAAATCCTCGCCGTAGTCGCCGCGTGGGCTCTGACAAGCGGCCAAGACAACCATCACCGCAGTGATTACTAAGAGAAATAAGTAATTTCGCATCGTTCCACCCTAATACGCAGTCATTGCACGTAGAATTAAAATCTGGCTCCATCAAGGCAATTCGCGTGCCAAGTGTGCAATTGGTTCATGTTGCTTGCAGATTGGTTACATTCAGACTTTGGTTGCCTTCGGCTCGCCGCAAGAGAAACACCCGATTTACCCCTCTGAGCCGGCTTTCGCGCTCTAACCCATTGAAATTAGGAGGGTCGTCGAGGGGTTTACCTCAAAAATAATTGCAGAAAAACGAAGCAATTGTGAGAAAAGAAATTGACTCTAAACTTTTCTGTGTTCGAAAGACCTTCCAGCCATTATAGGCTTTTTTGGGTGGGATTTGCGTACCAGTGCGAAAACAAGCGGGATTGAATCAGCAAGCAAGATCACGCTCGCCTGAATGCGAGCCTCGAGGACGTCGACAGAGTTTGAAGCCAAAGTGCGACACGGTGATAGTATGATCAATACCCCTGCCCGCGCGACATTGCAGTTGAGGGATGATGCAATTGCACAATTGCTTTTGCTAACATCGAAGCCTGACCTTAGCACTGATCAATTGAATATTGCGGAATCCCTTGCGCATCGCATTTCCGATTGGGGGTCTTTCACCAAAACGGCTATTCGAAAGTTCTCAGTGCCCTATGCCTATAGCGCATTGCGGCAGATCAATGAAAATGCCGTCCCAGTGGAAACGCTGCATGACTTACAACGCGCGACCCGGCTTATGGGTTTGAACACGTTGAAAATTGCCGCTGCACAAGTGGCCTTTCACACGACTTGTATCGCGCCGAACAATGCCAAACATGCCTATGTGAAAGGGCTCGCGCTCTCGATCCAACATGGACAAAACTATACCGCGCGAAACTGTCGAGACATTGATATTCTCGTCTCTGACAGAGACTTTGAAGATGTTCTAATGGCGGCCTGGAAAGCTGGCTATAACATTGCTCTAAGCGAAGAACCTTTAAGGTTTGCCGACTCGGCACGCGAGATCAAATTTCTGGCGCGGTTTATCGATGAGGTCAAAATCATAGACGCGAACGATGTATTGATCGAAGTACATCGTCGTTTAGATAAGCATAGCTCTGTTTTCGACAATGAAGACCTATTTGCAAATGTAGAACCCTTTGAACTATCTGGGGTCGGCATGTATACATTGCAAAAGCCGCTGCACTTCGTTTACGTCTGCTATCACCACTCTCGGCACTTATGGTCACATTTGCATTGGCTCGCAGATCTCGATGTCATGATTTCATCGGATAGTGATCCCACAAGCATACTAGAATACTCGGACAAGCTTGGCATACGTCCTACCATTGAGGCGGCTTTTCAACTGCGCGAACTTATCTCCAGGCCCGACCTTTGGACCAGTGTGGACGACAAGGACGATTTGGCGGCACACTTCCTTAAAGGCTGTTTGTCAAATCTCGAAGGTGGCATGGCGCTAGAATATGAATTGAGAGAAACACGCTTTCTGCATGATTTCATCTCGGAATCGCAAGTGTCGCCAAATCGACGGCAAGGGTTTCAGCAGGCGCATTGGTCAGAGTCGATCAGACCGAGCCTCGTACAATTCCTCAAACGTCCTTATCCATCCTACCTGTTTTGGGTATACCGCTTAGAGCGGATGATCATCATGACTCGAGATTCGATTAAGTCGGCTTTGGGTATGAAGGTTGCAGAGACAAAAGCTGATCCGCCCAGCAGCGAAAAAAGGACGTAAAGTTGAGCGCACTTGGACGCGTTTTGTCGCTTTGGGGAGGCGTTATCTCTCTCCTGAGCAAATCGGCACCGATATTGAGCATTGGCGTAGGTATTCTCACGATTTTGAATGCCTTTGCCGGTCTTGGTGTTTTATACTTGATCAAAATCCTCGTGGACACCATTACGCGAGTGTTGACCGAGCAACCTGAGCAAGGCTTTGGCGCGGTTGTATTCACGCTTGTCCTCGTCGGTTTGGCAACGCTGGCGACGGCCCTAATTCAAGGCGTACTCAATGTCTTAAGAATGCGCCAAGGGCTATTGGTTAGCGATTATGTGGATCGTGAAATCCATCGCACCGCGATCGCCGTAGATCTTCGATTCTACGAAACGCCAAAATACTATGATGCCCTTGAACAAGCCCGCTACGGAGGGGCGCAACGACCAGCGCGTGCGGTCGACAATGCGATCACGCTGTTTAGCGCAGGCCTCACTCTTATTGGCATCTTTGCCTTGATCACAAGTGTAGAATGGCGGCTCATTCCGCTACTGGCCGTACCAATCATGTTGGCTATGGGTGTCCGTTTATTTTTCACAAGGCAGCTGTTTAACTGGCGAATGTCTCGCGCCCAGAAAATGCGCCGCGCAAGCTATCTGGATATGCTGATGACACATCAGTACCATGCCAAAGAGTTGAGACTGAACCGGATTGGCAGACATCTCAGCGACGAATACAGCACCATTAGAAAAGACATTCGTGAGGGTGAAATTCGGATTGAGCAGAACCGACACGTATCCGATTTCATTTTTACCCTGATCGCAGCGATCGTGTTTATTGGGGCGAGTGCGTGGCTGCTTCAGCAATCCATGACGCAATCACGAGAGATTGGCGATGTTGTCTTATTTGTCCTGCTTCTTCGGCGCGCTGAAGCAGCCGGCAATCAGTTCATAGGCAATGTATCATCCATTGTAGATGACCATCTCTACTTGCAACGTATCTTTGAATTCTTGCGCACCCGGCCAAAAATCAAGCCCCCCGAAACCCCTGTGGCTATTCCCTCGCCCTTGCAAAGCGGAATCAAGCTAGAGAATGTCTCATTTCAGTACGATGACGGCGAGAAGCTCGCTCTAAAGGACATAAATCTGGAAATCCGTCCGAAGCAAATTGTGGCCCTGGTCGGAGAAAATGGGTCAGGCAAAACCACGCTCATCAAGATGCTGACGCGTCTATACGATCCAAGTTCTGGACGCGTGACCCTAGATGGGATCGATGTTCGAAACTTTGACCCAGAAGCCTATCGCGCACTGATGAGCGCTATTTTCCAAGACTATATCGGCTACGCAAACACCGCAGCTGAGAACATCCAATTTGGCGACGTCAATATGCCAAAAGATGAGGCGCGAATTATTGGTTCCGCAGAGAAAGCCGGAGCCGATGGCATTATTAACGCTCTGCCATCAGGGGTCGATACGCCACTGACCAAAATTTTCGATGAGGGGCGCGAATTGAGCGTCGGACAATGGCAACGCATTGCATTGGCCAGATCCTTTTATCCGAAATCATCTTTTGTCATTCTCGACGAGCCAACCAGTGCCGTAGACCCGAAAGCCGAGTTTGACCTGTTTGAAAATTTCAGATCGAAACTGGGAGATCGCGGCGCGCTGATTATTAGTCATAGGCTGTCAACAATTCGGCAAGCCGATTATACTTACGTGCTGGAACACGGTCAGATTGTTGAACATGGCACCCATGATGCATTAGTCGAACATCGTGGCAAATATGCGGACCTATTCGAGAAGCCAGGACGCCACTATAAGTGAGCCAAGCATTTTTTAGAGTATGGGACAGAGTCGACCACGATGACTGAGATTAGTTCGGATTTGGTGATTAAGCGAACCGATTTGGCGGGAAGCCAGATCGACAGTGAAATGGTGTTCTTTAATCAGAACACAGGAAAGTATTTCGCAACCGGTCCGGTTGGCGCTGAGATTTGGGAGTACTTGACCATTCCGCGTACGGTCTCACAAATATGCGATCACTTACTTGAAAAGTTTGAGGTGGATCGCACCACCTGTGAGACACAAGTTCAGAAATTCGTCGGTGATTTGCTGAATAGTGGGATAGTCGCCGCGGCGCTGTGAATGACTTTAATCGGCGCGAATATCGCCCACCTGTTTTTCACTGAACAGGTTGGTAGATTCTATGCTCGTAAAAATGCCTTCTTCGACAGCGATCCCCTTTCGACGGACGATTTTTTGTACTTCGACCGATCGCGCGATGCCGAGTGCGCGATGTGAAACATGATCACGGTTTTGACAAAGATCCACGAGCTCGGGGCGATAGATAGACGCGAGAGCAACTTTGAACGCGTCTCGACCGGTTACCGGTTCAATGCGATCTTCTTCTCCCCACTCTAATAGAAAGAGCTTTTTCAGGGGATAGCGTCCCACAACGAACTTTTGGCCATCAATTGCATGAAATTTGTCCATTCGCTCCGCGTCGCGCTTCAGACCGTCACTAGACCGATCTAAGCTGGCAAGCGCATCCTTCCATAGCTTAACCGTTAGAACTCCGGATTCCAGCTCCATCCCATCTTTTGTTTCGTAAACAGCAGATACATCATCACTGATCAGCGGCCATCCAGTTCTGTGGTGTATATGGGCGGCCATCGTCGATTTCCCAGCGCCGGATTCGCCGGTAAATGCGATCGCTCCCATCGGAGACAAAACGGCGCTCACGTGGAGCGGGACAAGTCCGCGCAAATGCGCGACAGTGGCCAATACTGTGCCCAGCAAATAGGCCTCTACATCATCAACGCTGGCATGATCGTGCTTCTGGATTGTAACGCGCTCAGAAGTAATCAAGTAATTTCCGGCGTCCGGGACTCGCAGCAAACACGTATCGCCAACACGGATGAAGTGTGCGCTTGGCGCATCTTCCGAAAGCCGATCTGGAACGTGACCCCATCGAATCTCTACCGGTTGTATAGCCTCACCAGAGAGAGCTTCCTGGGCTATAGGCTGAAGCTGCGGCAGCACCAACTCGGATTCGACTACCATTCCATAGACGCTATACGTTTTGTAGTTTTCGTTCGTTTCTTCGTTCATCATTTTACGCGAAAATTTATGTTAAATACTCACCGGCTCGATTAAACCAATCTAGCCGATTGAATAGGCTGCAACCGCCGTATAACCAGGTTTTTCTGCGCCTCCTGCCATATCAAAGGATTGATACACAACCCAAGCATGCGCGAGCAAACTCGGCTTGAGTTTGACACTCGCGCGTTCGACGCCAAGGATCATAACGCTCTTAAACCCCCGTCGGCGCATTAATGCACGCGCTGAGAAGCCAAACATTAAACACGTTAGAAATCGAAAATGGCGGTTTAAACTCGCGTATGCCCAGTAGATATCTCTCAGATCCTCACGCGCTTCTACGCCTGGAACTTCGGTGTCTCTGGGTATGGTCTCGAGGGGCACGGGCTCCCCCAACCACCGACGCCAAACGCGGTATGGTAGCGCTCGGATCATAACCATCGCGACGAGCGCACGGACAAGTGCCTCAATAAGCAATACCTTTCTGGTCCGACTCAGACCCAAGAACTTTTTAAGCTGCCTTATCATCGATTTGTCGCCATTGGTTGGAAACTTCTAACTACAATTCTTCTCTCAATTACGCAGCGTGCATTTGTCGGTCTGAGTAGCAAAAGTCATACTATTCGCTAAGTGCTGTAGTTTTGCAGCAACAGCCATGCCGATTGGAAAAGTGTGTCTTGCTGGGACAGATCGCCCAAAAAACCCCGAAAAGCGGCTCATCGCCACGAATTTGCCCTTAGACCGTTCAAAGCTGACAAGAAAGCGTTCAAAATACGTTGAAATATCCAACTGCAAATTTAGCGTTCTGGAAAATATTAGTCCTTGCAATAAGTTGTCTGGACAGTTAGAACCAACTTCGAAGCAGAATTGCTCAACCACGACACATTACACATGGGGAATATCATGGACGTGAAAAAAGAATGGACAACGCCAGAACTAACCGCGCTGGACGTAGAAGAAACTCTTGCAGGCGTAATTAACTTCAATTCTGAAGGCGGCTTCCTGACCTTTACGAATGCGCAAGGCCAAACCGTTTCTGGTCCTACGCGTTCATAAGCAGCGTCAACAAGTTTCATAAGCGCCGCGCTTCGTAATGAGCGTGGCGCTTTTTTGTCGACTCTGCTCTGTATTTCTGAAGTTTTGAGCGCAATTTTGCCGAACCGTTCTATCAGGCTAAGCCCACACGAGGAGAGAAATCGAACGTGAGCGCCATTATTGGTAGAGTCGAATATAGTGATCGTCCCTTTCCCACAGCAGACTTTGACGCTGTCTTGAACATACTGACCGCTTTGAGTCCGGGACATCAGATATCCATCGCAAACAATTTTCTCGGCGTTGGGTCTAGCTCGCAACGGCTTACATCCGATCCATTACCGCAGATTGCTGATGTTGATCGGGACGGTCTAATTGTTGTTTGCGACTCCATTCTGGACAAACGGTCTGAGCTTGGTCGGCGGCTTGGCCTTTCCGAACTTGAGACGGAAGCAGTATGCGATGCATTTTTGATCCGTGAAAGCTATAAGAAGTGGGGTGACGATTGTCCACGATACATAGAAGGAGACTACGCCTTCGCATGTATCAACAAAGAAAATAGAAACATCTTTCTCGCGCGCGATCATATCGGAACGAGACCGTTATACTGGTCGCGGCGCGGACAGACTTTTCTATTCGGGTCTTCGATCGAAGCCCTCGTAGCTTTCGATGAGTTTTCGTGGTCGATCGATCGGTCCATCGTCGCAGAGTTTTTGACTCTCCCAGGAGCTCCTCTTTCGAAACCGTTTTTCTCGGAGATTCAATGCGTCGAACCTGGCGGCACATTGTCTTTTGGTGGCGACCGTGTGGTCGAAAGTAGGTGGTGGACTCCATCAGTCAAACATATAAAGCGCCAAACATCCGCCCAGGACATCATAGCGGAATGTCGGCATCATCTGGAAAACTCCATCGCCGCGCGAATTAGATCCGTTCGCCCGGTAGGCAGTCATTTCAGCGCAGGAATAGACTCAACCACAATTACGGTCCTCGCGCATAGAATGCTCAAAAGTTCCGGCAGCGGCCTAGCCGGTGCGTATGCTTGGGCTCCACCTGTATCGGACGACTATCCCCTCTCAGAAACACATGACGAACGAAACTTGATCCTCAACCTTTCATCTCAAGAGGGTTTCGATGTCTGCTTTGGTTCTGCAAACGGGAACGTCTTAACTGAATTTTTAAAACGCCCGATCGAGTTTGAAAACGAAACCGATTTGTCGGATGAGATGCCTGTCATTCAGCGCGCCAAATCGCATGGCATCGGCATCATGCTGAGTGGGTGGGGCGGCGATGAAGCCTACTCATCTCACGGCTTCGGCTTTTTAGGACATCTGGTTTTCAGCGGCCGTTTCAAGCAAGCGAAACGTTTAGCAGGAGTTCGGTACGGGAGCTTAAGGTCTTTGCAAAATTTGACCTCATTGATTTGGGGAGAGTTACTTCGTCCATTGCTACCTGACCCGCTGTACCATTTTGGAAATCGCAAAGCAGCCATTCGTGTCCCCTCATGCATATCAAACGAGCTTGCCGCGGAGTTTCCCGGAATGCTTTGGAAGCGGAACAGTTTGGTCAAGATCGGTATCGATCCAAACCGTAACATGTTGCGCCATTTGAGGATGGGGCATATCAGCCGCCGTATGGAAAGCTGGGCCGCATTGTCGGCTCAGAATGGATTCCAGTACCGTTATCCGCTCACCGATAGACGTTTGCTTGAGTTTGTTCTGACTTTGCCACCGACAGACTTGTATCAAAATACTGAACCCCGAGGATTATCGCGTGCAGTCGTATCTGGAATTGTTCCACGGGACGCGAACAAAGATGACCATGTCAATGAAGCACTCCGTTGGAATTCCATTATTGATGCTTGGCATATTATCAAACAAGACGTGCAAGCAGGTCGATTGCCAGAGGAATGTTCA
>JABSQA010000066.1 GCA_013213825.1 Henriciella sp. | reverse complement strand
TGATGATTCCCTTCACCCGCAATAGATCCGTATCGGAAAAGCTGCTCATGTGGTTGAGGAAGACTTTCATCGCCTGAAAAGGAATGGGCTTTTCGTAAGTAAAAGCAAAGGCTTCAATCTCATCACTATGACGGTTCACATTATGATGATGATCATGCTCATGATGCCCATGCTCATGTTCGTGATGGTGATCTTCATCATGAGAGTGATGGTGATGGTCATCCTCTTGCTGATAGGCCTCTTCTTCGGCTGAGAGTTGAGGCGCGGCATCGGTGGTGGCGCACGCAGCGCTCGCTACCAATGCGAGCAATGTCATGGCAAATTTTACATATTTATCTCTGGACATTTCGCAAGCTCCGAGGCTGTTACTCGCGCAACCATGCCAGCAACCTGGTCAAGACGAGGTTAACAAAACTGGTATTGTAATTAACATCTGAGGAGCCCTTTATGCCTGACCATCCCGCACTAATCGCTACGGCGGACGCAGCGGCCCCGGTTTATCTGTTTTCAAAGTCTGATTGGCCCGCATCTGAAGGGATTCCAGCTGATTTGCTCGCCATGGCCAATGCGCAGGGATTCAAAGGACAAAACGGGCAATTGGTCCTCACCGCGAGCGATGATGGGACCATATCGGGAGTTCTGTTTGGGATTGGTGACGGCACTGACGCACTCGCCGTTGCGGCCCTTTCGGCCAAGCTAACGAGCGGGGACTATCAGATTGCCCGCGACGGTGGATATTCGTCGGCGCAACTGGCGAATGCGTGGGCCGATGGCGCCTATCGATTTACTCGCTACCTCAGTGATGTCAGTGAACCACCTCGGCTGGTTGTGGGCGATCAGGCGGACGGCGAGTCGCACATCCGCGAAGCGGTTGCCATTGGCCGTTTGAGAGATTTGGTCAACACGCCGGCGGAGGATATGGGTCCGGCAGACATTCAGGGCGCGATCAGCGATTTAGCCGAGCGTTATGGCGCGTCCCTGGAAACAATAATTGGCGATGCCTTGCTCGACCAAAACTACCCCATGGTTCACGCCGTCGGGCGCGCAGGCCCGCAAGCGCCCCGCATCATGGAATTGAGTTGGGGCAATCCAGACCAACCTGAATTGGCCATTGTCGGCAAAGGCGTGGCCTTCGACACCGGGGGGCTAAACCTCAAAACCGGCAATTATATGCGCTTGATGAAGAAGGACATGGGCGGCGCTGCGCACGCCATTGCGCTGGCCGAATTGGTGATGGGGCATGATTTACCGGTGCACCTAAAACTCTATGTCCCTGCCGTCGAAAACGCCATCTCCGGCGAGGCCTTCCGCCCGGGTGATGTCCTGTCGAGCCGAAAGGGATTGAGCGTCGAGATCGATAATACAGATGCTGAAGGGCGTCTTATCCTCGGCGATGCTTTGACTCGGGCGAGTGAGTCTGACCCAGACTTGGTGATCGATTTTGCCACGCTAACAGGCGCCGCGCGGGTCGCATTGGGGCCAGACCTCGCCCCTTACTATACCGATGATGAAGCGCTCGCGTCTGCTATTGCGAATGGGGCGCAGGTGAGTGGGGATCCCGCCTGGCGGATGCCGCTCTGGTCACCCTATCGCGCCATGTTGAAAAGCCCGATTGCGGACATCGTCAATTCTGCATCTGGGGGCATGGCAGGGTCGATAACGGCGGCCATTTTCTTGAAACAATTCGTCGATGCCAAAACCTGGGTTCATCTGGACGTTTGGGCTTGGCGTGAAGGCAAATATGGTCGACCGGCAGGCGGTGCCGCATGCGGTCTTCGGGCAATGTGGGAAATGCTGAAGAGCCGATACAGCTAACGCTCGTCACTGATAATGTAACGCGGACCTACGCCTAAACGATACGCTTTATCTTCGGGATTGTAGAGCTGGCAGACTTTGAGGGACAGGCAGCCACAACCGATGCAGCCGTCCAAATTGTCCCGCATGCGCTGCATCATCGCAATGCGCTCATCGAGAGTCGCGCGGAACCTGCGGCTGATTTTTGTCCAATCTGCTTTGGTCGGCGTGCGGCCTTCTGGCAGGCTGGCCATGACCTCTTTGATCTGCTCAATCGTCAGGCCAATTTGCTGTGCGATCAAAATGAAGGATAGGCGGCGAATATCCGATCCCTCATATCGGCGCTGATTGCCCGCGTTCCGATCCGGTCTAATCAGTCCCTTCTTCTCGTAGAACCGAATGGCCGAGACGGAAAGCCCAGTGCGCACGGCTAAATCACCAATCGAAAGACCTCTCTTCATGGGCATGAAAAAACTCCAAATAGGACCTTGACCTAAACTTAGGTTTAGGAATTACACGAGTGTCTCCAAAATGCAAAGCAAGGAGACAAACATGTCAAAAGCTATTCTTGAACATATCAATATGACGGTGTCCGATCCGGATCGAACGGCGAATATGCTGGTAGATCTATTTGGCTGGAAAATCCGTTGGAGCGGGGCATCGCTAAACAATGGACGGACCGTGCATGTTGGCAATGAAGAAGACTATGTCGCTCTTTATAGTGTTGGTGACCCCCGTGGACTTGGCGAGAATGAGAATTACCGCCTGGCAGGTGCGATCAACCATCTCGGAATTTTGGTCGATGATTTAGACGCTGCGGAAAAGCGTGTCTTAGATTTTGGCATCAAAACCCATAGCCATCAGACCTATGAGCCTGGCAGCCGCTTCTATTTTCATGACCATGACGGGATTGAGTATGAGGTGGTGAGCTATGCTTGAGGGACTGATTCAGGCTTACATTGAGAACTTCGGACGCGGATGGCAGCCGCGCGATGAACGCGGCCCGCGATTTCGTGACTCGCCAAGTCTGCAAAGCGCGCTAAGCTCTCTGACAAGCAATCAGGGTGAGAAGAGCTATGCTGAAACGAGGGATGGTCGCGGGCGTCGCGGCTTTGGGCTTAAGCGCTTGCGTGAGTGTTGATGTTGAAGTGGCTGAGGCGCCGTCCGTTAAACCGGCTATTGATGTCGCTGAAACGCCTGAGGCGGCGCCAGAGCCAATCTTAGGCCCGGGCGACCGGATGCCTTCCGGGCGGGCTTTAGGCACGCGGTCGGCTGTCGTCGCGCCAAATGCCGCGGCCGCAACCGCCCATCCCCTCGCCACGCAAACTGCGCTCGATATTATGAAACGCGGCGGTACCGCGATGGATGCAGCAATCGCCGCGAATGCGATGTTGGGTCTCGTCGAGCCAACCGGAAACGGCATTGGCGGAGATCTGTACGCGATTGTCTGGGACCCCAAGACGGCGCAGCTCTATGGCTATAATGGCTCTGGGCGTTCGCCCATGGGGGCCACATTGGAGGACATGCAAGCCAAAGCCGATGCCTTTATGGATGGCGAAGAAATTCCGCCCTTCGGCGCAGCACCGGTCACAGTGCCGGGTACGGTCGAAGCTTGGGGCGCCCTGCATGAACGCTTCGGCACATTGCCGTTCAACATGCTGATGGAACCGGCCGTGCAATATGCCCGCGAAGGCGCTCCCATTCCGGAAGTCATCGCCTTCTATTGGCAATTTGGTCCAAGACGGTTCGGGCCAGCTGCGGAAAGTGGGATGTTGGAAGAGTATGAGAACGCCAAAAAGACCTATTTCTCGCCGACGCCCGTTGAGGGGAGCCTGTTCAAGAACCCTGACCTTGCCAACACCTTAGAACGTATTGGTGAAGTTGGGACACAAGACTTCTATACGGGCGAAATCGCTCAAACCATGGGCGCCTATTTCGAACGGATCGATGGCTATTTGCGCTACGAAGATTTTGCAGCACATGATGGCGAATGGGTTGAGCCGCTCTGTGTTGAATATCGCGACTTGGTCAAACTTTGCGAGTTGGGTCCAAACACGCAAGGCGTGGCCGCCCTGCAAATGCTTGAAATGCTCGAACGTTTCGATTTGCGCAGCATGGGATATGGCTCTGCCGACAGTTTGATGGCACAAATCGAAGCGAAGCGCTTGGCCTTTGCTGACCGGGCCGCAGGCTATGCCGATGAAGCCTTTAGCGGCATCGATCCCAACATATTTATTCGTCCAGGGTATAATGCCGAACGCGGTCTGGCGATCGATCTCAATCAGGCGATGGCCCCGCCAGCTCCTGGTTATGCCGAGGCTGACGCCAAGCTGAATGATGGCGACACGACCTATCTCACCGTCACCGATGACCAAGGCATGATGGTATCGCTGATCCAGTCGAATTATCGTGGCATGGGGTCTGGATTGGTCGCGGATGGTCTCGGTTTCATGTTCCAAGACCGTGGCCAGCTCTTCAGTCTCGATCCAGAGCACCCCAACGTGTTCGAACCTGGCAAACGCCCATTCCACACGATTATTCCGGCCTTCGCATTCAAGAAGGATATGCCCGGCTGTCAGGTGCGCGCCACAGCGCCTGAAGTGGCGTGCCCATATGAGCCTTGGCTGAGCTTTGGCCTCATGGGCGGTGGCATGCAGCCGCAAGGCCATGTTCAAGTCATCCTCAACCTGATCGACTTTGATATGGGGCTGCAAGAAGCTGGCGATGCAGCCCGCTGGGAACATCGCGGCGGGTGCGAACCAACAGATGACCTCAACGGTGATGCCTGCGAAGATGATATGGGTACGGTACACTTGGAAAGCGGCATTCCGGTCGAAGCGCGCGCTGAGCTTGAACGCCGTGGACATACGGTCGAGTGCTGCCGTGCCAATGGCGGTGGCTATCAGGCGATCATGCGGGATTTCGAGAGCGGCGCTTGGATCGCGGCAACAGAGATGCGCAAGGATGGCAATGCGGACGGCTATTAGCAAAAAGGGGGTTCGGATCCTGCAGCCATAAGGTGGCAGGACGGCCATGAGATAACAGACTTGGTCCTCAGCAAATTAGGAGCAAGTCTATGACCGAACCTTATCCGAACCGTCTTGTCTGGGCGGAAATCCCCGTCGCCGATATGGCCCGCGCACAAAAATTTTATGAGACCCTATTCGAGGAGAAGCTCAATCTCGTCGAGGACGGACCGAATCCAATGGCCATGCTGCCTTATCCTGGGGGCGTAGGCGCCGCGGGTCATCTCTATCCGGGGACACCGGCCAAGCGCGGCGAAGGCATTACCGCTCATGTCGCTGTGCCGAGCGGTTTGGACGTCGCGATGGATCGGGTTCGGGACGCAGGCGGCGAAGTCGTGTCTGACGTGATCACCATACCGGCCGGGTCGTTCTTTTACGCCATCGACACGGAAGGTAACTCGCTCGGCGTCTTCAAGGTTTAGCGGAAATGAAAGCGGCCAGTCCGCGTACAGTCTTTGGTCTCGTCTAAGATACTATACGTGGCTTTGAAAGCCTGCGCGGACTGGCAATTCCCGCTTCCAACACCCGTTTCATAGCACAGTCTTGACGTTACGGCAATTTGGCCGAACTGGACCCGGACCGCAGAGCGCGCCATATCCCTCTCAATGGAAGCCTTCGCCAATCTCCTCGAACGCCTGCTACTGACCCCTTCGCGAAATGGGAAGCTGGCTTTGATGGCGAACTATTTTGCCACCATTCCTGATCCAGAGCGCGGCTGGGCACTGGCAGCATTGACCAATGAAATCGATCTTCCTGGGGTCAAAGCTGGCCTCGTACGCCGCCTGGTCGAGAGCAAAGTCGATCATGAATTGTTTCGCCTATCCTATGACTATGTTGGCGATCTGGCCGACACGGTCAGTCTGATTTGGCCGACACAGCACGGCGCGAATTATGTTCCGACGCTCAGCACCGTTGTCAGCGAACTCTCCGACGCGACCAAAGCGCAAGGTGAGCGATTGATCGAAGGCTGGCTCAATGCGCTGGATGCCCGTGGTCGTTGGGCTTTGCTCAAATTGGTCACAGGTGGTTTACGGATCGGTGTCTCAGCCCGTTTGGCTAAAGTTGCTGCGGCAAAATATGGCGAGGTTGAAGCCAGCGAAGTTGAAGAAATCTGGCATGGCCTAGAACCGCCTTATCTCAGTCTCTTTGCCTGGCTGGATGGTGCCGCAGAGAAACCGAAACCAGATGTCGCGGCGCCATTCCGGCCGGTCATGCTGGCGCACCCTTTGGTCGCGAAGAAAGACCGTGACAATCCCGACGCGGTGGATCCCGATCTGATCACGGCGGAGACCTTCGCAGCAGAGTGGAAATATGACGGCATCCGCGTCCAAGCCGTGGCTGAAGGGGACACGCGTCGGATCTACACGCGTACGGGCGATGATATCAGTCACACCTTTCCGGATGTCTTAGCGGCGATGAATTTTGATGCAGCGATAGATGGAGAGCTCCTCATTCGGGCACCCGATGGTGGCGTCGCGGCGTTCAACGAGCTGCAACAACGCCTCAACCGCAAGACTGTGACCAAGAAACAAATGGATGCGCGGCCCGCCTTCATTCGCGCTTATGATCTTCTGGTCGAAGGCGAAGAGGATTTGCGGGGACAGACATTTAAACAACGCCGGACACGACTGGAGGCGTTCATAGCCGGGCTCGAAACGGACCGTATTGACTTATCGCCTCTGGTGGAAGTCACCACAACGGCGGCCCTGGAGGCGGCCCGGAATGCACCACCTGCGCCAGAGATTGAGGGTCTGATGCTGAAACGCTGGGACAGCGTGTATGAGGCAGGGCGTCCGAAAGGGCCTTGGTTTAAATGGAAGCGAGATCCATTCCTGATCGATGCGGTGCTGCTTTATGCTCAACGCGGACATGGACGGCGATCGAGTTTCTATTCTGACTTCACCTTCGGCGTCTGGCGGGAGGAGAATGGGGAAGACCGTCTCACACCCGTCGGCAAAGCTTATTTTGGTTTCACGGATGAAGAGCTGAAACAACTCGATAAGTTTGTTCGCGACAACACGCTGGAGCGGTTTGGACCCGTGCGCTCTGTCACCGCGACCAAGGAACATGGTCTTGTTCTAGAAGTCGCATTTGAAGGCTTGCAGCGCAGCCCGCGCCACAAATCAGGCATTGCCATGCGGTCCCCACGTATCCATCGCATCCGATGGGACAAACCTGCCGCTGAGGCAGACAGACTGGACGCCTTGGAAGCGCTTTTGCCAGAGAATGCATGATGGACTTGTCGGCAAAGCCTGATAGGGCGAAGCGGTGAGTTTTCGCGATTTTATTCTGCTCGCCGCAGTCTGTTTTGTCTGGGGGCTCAACCTGGTGGTAACCCGCTGGGTTGTTGCGGATGCAGGCGTGCCGCCGCTCTTCTTTGCAGCCATGCGATTTGCTGGGATCGCGCTGGTCCTATTCTGGTTCTTGCGTCCGCTGCCGAAAAACCTTAGCACCTTATTCCTGATCGCCATGGGCATGGGCGCGGTACATTTCGCATTCCTATTCTTGGGGCTCGCCAATGCCGAAGCCAGCGCGGTGTCTGTGGTGGGACAATTGGGTGTACCTTTCTCCACCTTGATGAGTATGGCGTTCCTAGGTGAAGTCGTTGGCTGGCGTCGCGGTTTGGGGATTATGCTCGCCTTTGCAGGAGCGATCCTGATCGCCGTGGATCCACAAACGTTTACGCTCAGCTATGGCTTGCTTTATGTTGTATTCGCGGCGCTCATCGCCTCGGGCGCTGGCATTTTGATGAAGCGGATGCCAGCGATCAGCGCGATGCAAATGCAAGCCTGGATTGGTATGTTCAGTTTCGCCCCTTTGTTTGCGGTTTCCGGATTGCTCGAAGCGGATCAGAACAGTTGGGGGGCGTTCGCGGACGGCGGATGGTTGGTATGGCTGGCCACGGCCTTCGCCGTGCTTGGGGTTAGCGTTTTCGGCCATGGTGCGTTTTATACCCTGATCAAGAAGTATGACATCTCGCTGCTCTCACCCCTGACACTGATGACGCCGATATGGGGCGTTGTGTTGAGTGTCGCTTTGCTCGGCGAGGTGCTCACTTTGCAGCTCGTGGTGGGTGCTGCGATTTCACTTGGCGGTGTATTTGTCATTCTCGTCCGCCCAAATCGCGTTATGCCGGAAGCGGCATTAGGCGATAAAGTGCGAGGCAAGACGGAATGAAGATTGAGGTCCGACCCAGTCCGAATTTCAATGATCGAAAGCACCCGGTCGATATGCTGGTCCTCCACTATACCGGCATGGAAACTGGCCAGGAAGCGTTGGATCGGATGTGTGATCCAGAGGCTGAAGTGTCGGCGCATTACATGATTTGGGAAGATGGCCGCGTGGTCCAACTGGTCGGCGAAGATAAACGCGCATGGCATGCTGGCGTGTCCAGCTGGCAAGGCGATACTGACCTTAACTCGCGCTCAATCGGCATCGAGATCGTCAATGGTGGGCATGATTGGCCACTGGCTGGGAACGTGCTTCCGCCTTATCCGAACGCGCAGCTGGACGCTTTGATTGAGCTCTGCCAGGGGATCCTCGAGCGCTGGGACATTCCAGGATCTCGGATTGTCGGGCATTCCGACATTGCCCCAGCGCGCAAGGCAGATCCCGGCGAGCATTTTCCATGGGACCGTTTGGCAAGAGCTGGAATTGGCCTGTGGCCTTTGACGATTTCTGAGAACCCGGCTGTGCCACAAGACGTGATAACGACCGGACGGGTCTTACAGGAACCGCAACTCATCGGACGTGGATTGGGACGGGGCGACGACAAGGGCGCTGTCGGCCGCATGCAGGCCATGCTCGCAAACATGGGGTATGAGTTATCTGAGACCGGCACCTATGATGATTCGACTGAAGCGGTGGTGCGAGCCTTTCAACGGCGTTGGGTGCAGGACCGGGTCACAGGGCATGCCGACCTCACCACGCTACAGCGCATCGGTGTTGTGGCTCTCATGTACCAAACCGCGGCGGAAACCGAGGCTGACGAGTCTTAAGCCCGAAATTCGCCGTATTCAGTCCCTACGTCCCCTGAGCACCTCGTATTGCCGCGGCTGCTGACCCACGGCAATTTTAGCGAGGATAGAACAATGTCTCAGAGAGACAGAGCCTGGCGGCGCGCACAGCGTCGCAAGCATGGCGGATTTACACATAAACCAACACCACGCGCGTGCTGGCAGGAAAAGCGTTGGACACTGCTTTACTTTCGCAGCGCCAAACTGAAACGTGCACAAAAGGTCGGACGATTCTGGCCATTTCGAGAGTGGGAGACCCTTTTGCACGACGCTGAACCGATCAGAATTTTATTTGTGTGCTCGAAAAACCAATGCCGCAGCCCAACGGGTGAAACTGTATTCCGCAAAACGCCCGGTCTATCCGTGCGTTCGGCAGGAACATCCCGAAGTGCCAAGCGAACGATCTCGGTCGCCGACATTCGTTGGGCAGATGTCATCTTGGTGATGGAGGACAAGCATCGTGCGCGTTTGCGTGCTCAGTTCCGCGACGAGGTACGGTATAAGGCACTACACGTGCTCGATATTCCAGACGATTATCAATACATGGACCCGGCTTTGATCCAAATTATTCGTGACAAGGCTGAGCCCTTGATTTGGCGCGACTAAGCGGTCTCCACCGCTTTGACTTGCACTTGGGTCGGGCGTGAATTTCCCTTGCCGTAAAGGTTCACTTTCAGCTTCGAAATGGCGTGCACCAATGCGTTCGGGCCGTATTTGATATCGCCCGTGAACTCGATATTCGGGAAGCGCGCAAAGATCTGCTCATAGGCTACGCGGAGCTGCATTTGCGCCACGCGTGAGCCGAGGCATTTGTGTACGCCATGTCCGAACGCTATATGTTTGTCGACATTGTCTCGCGTCAGGTCGAAGACGTCTGGATTCTCAAACACTTCCGGGTCACGATTACCACCGCCATACCACATCACGACTTTCTCATCCTTGGCGATGCGCTGGCCGTTCAGTTCTATATCTTCTAAGGCTGTTCGCCGCATATGTTTGACGGGGGAAACCATGCGCAATGCCTCTTCCGACATGCGTGGAATGAGCGATGGATCATCCAGCACCATGGCGCGCTGATCGGTCCATTCGGTCATCAGCTTGATTGTGCCTGAAAGCGAGTTTCGCGTGGTGTCATTGCCCGCGAAAATGATTAGCAACCAAGAGCCATCCAAATATTCTTGCGGCAGATTCTCATCTTCCAATTTCGAATGCGCGATCACGGTGAGCAAGTCCTCGCGCGGATTGGCGCGCCGATCGGCCATCACTTCAGCGCCATAGGCAAACATCTCTTCGACCACTTTCTTGAACCGCAATGGGAAGAGTGGCTCACCAAGGAAGGTGCGCAGCGGGTTGGACAAGAACTGACTCGCCATTTCCAGATAATGCATCCAGTGGACAATTTTCTGTCGGTCTTCCTCGTCCACACCGAGCATCTCGCACAGTGTAAAGAGCGGCAATTGGTTGGAGAAGATTTTGACGAAATCGACCACCGGTCCTTTCGCTTCCAGATCATCGAGCAAGTCTTCAACTTTGTCGCTCACGCTTTCACGCAGCTTTTTGACATAAGCCGGGATGAAGAAATCTTTTTGCTGGATCCGCATCTGCATATGCTGCGGCTCGTCCATCGAGATCAGATTATCCATAGAGGCGCGGACAAGGATTTCTGGACGCCAATGCTCGCGCGGCGGTACGGCTAAGTTAATCCCCCCGCGCTGCGACGAGAAGACTTGCGGATTGAGCTCAACCTCCTTGATGTCATGATACCGCGCCACCGACCAAAACCCGCTGGCCCCTTTGCGCATTTGCGACCACATGACGGGGGCCTCATTGCGCATCCGGGCGTAAAGTTCATAGGGGTGGCCGCGCGTCCAAGAATTGGGGTTCCACAGCTGGAAGTCGGTTTCCAGCATGGGATAGATCATTTCGTTTTGCGGCATTTGCGTGGAATCATCGACCAAAATGTCGTCGCTGATCAGCTTCATAACGATTTCCCCGTTTTGTAAGCGCAGAAGAGTTTGACGGTCATAGCGCGTCCAAGTGGATAAGATTCGGTGAATATTTGAGTCGCTTGTCCTTGCGACACTCAAGCAAAAACTGCTGATTACATCGCCCGGTTGCGTGCTCACACTGGTCACTCGCGCTTTGATCTACTATATCCCCCGCTCCAGACGGCTGGGCAGTCGCTGTCTTCGCTTTTGCGAAGGTGGAGGAAAGTCCGGGCTCCAAGGAGACATGGCGGTGGATAACGTCCACCCGGCGCAAGCCGAGGGAAAGTGCCACAGAAAGCAAACCGCCTCGAACCTGGTTCGGGGTAAGGGTGAAAGGGTGGGGTAAGAGCCCACCGGGGCTTCGGCGACGCGGCCCGCATGGTAAACCCCGCCAGGAGCAAGACCGAATAGGGGGTGCGCATGGGCCGTCTTCAGCCTGCACCCCGGGTGTGTCGCACCAGGCGCGTGGCAACACGCGTCGCAGAGGAATGACTGCTGAACCCGCAAGGGGGAACAGAACCCGGCTTATAGGCCGTCTGGATTTTTAGGCTTGCGGGACAATCGCCGGAAGAATGGGGGCGACGCGCGTTTCCATGAATTCGCGCTCATAGGCGGCTTCGGGGGCTTCGCGCACGGCTTGGTCGAGGGCTTCAGCATCTGTTCCCACCAAGATACGCCAGCGTTCATCGCGGACGCCTTGCAGGATAATATTCGCCGCTTCAGCGGGATCGAGCCCATTATCGCGAAACGCTTCGCCGCGGGTTTGCTGATCAGCACCGTCTTCGGACAGGCTGTCAGGGATATCGTCTTCAGAAAGCTCGCCAAATTCACGCATCGTATTGAGCGCGATATTTGTGCCGATATGGCCTGGCATCACGACGCTGGCTTTCAGATGCGGCGCATTGAGACGAAAGTCATTGACTAAGGCTTCGGTGAATCCTTTCACCGCAAACTTTGCGGCGGAATAGGACGTATGCGATGTGTCCGGCCCAAGGCTTGCCCAGAATCCATTGACCGAACTGACATTAATCATGTGTCCTTCGTCCGCCCGCTTCAATGCGGGTAAGAATGCGCGCGCGCCATAATAGACCCCATACCAACACACGGCGAACGTGCGCTCCCAAACATCACGCGGCGTATTTACGAAGCTGCCGCCACCGCCAATCCCAGCATTGTTGAACAGTAAGTGGATATGGTCTGTGTCATGGCGCGCTAAAGTGTCATCGCGAAAGGCTTCAAGTTCAGCTTCCATCGCAACATCCGCGAGAAAGCCCGTCACCCGCACCCCTTGTGGGGCGCCGTCCATGGCATAGGCACAGCTCTCATCCATGTCGGCTTGCGAAATATCGCACATAGCAACGCTACAGCCTTCTGAGGCGAGCTGCTTTGCTAAGGCGCGTCCGATGCCGGTGCTGCCGCCGGTTATGACCGCGAGTTTGCCGCTGAAATCTTTCATCAATTCCTCCCATTCTGCTTCTTTTTGGAAAGCTTATGAGCTGCCACAAGGCTTGCCAATGTAGACGCGAGGGTAGGGTGTTTTGCCTATTGCGACCTGACAATATTCACACGTTCGATCTGGGCATCATAGACGATGTCGCGGAGACGAATAATCGTTCTTGTTTGGGCTTCTGGATGCGCTTGTATAATGACCGCCGCGTTTGGCGCCTCGGCCCGGCGCCGTTCAATGCCTGAACGCACATTGCTCACATCCGTCAATGTCTGCCCGATGCGGATATGATTGTTCGCGCTGACATAGATCAAAATGGTTTGAGATTCCGATTTGGGGCAGTCCGCGCAAGCGGGTGGAGGCGGTTCAGCAGCGATCGCTTGTTCTTGAATGAAGGTCGATGTGACGATGAAGAAGATCAGCAAAATGAAAACCACATCTAACATTGGCGTTAAATCGACATTTGCTTCGTCTGCGGTTTGAGATGAACGATGGCGCATGAGGGAACCTCCAAAGAGGTTCATTATGTCATAATATGACAATATGTAAAATTATTACATTCTCGGCGCGCATCTCCGTCTCAGATGGCGCGTCGACGGGTCACCCAAAACGGGGCTCGATTACCAATTGCCTGAGGTTCCTGGTTTCCCTATGCATGGATCAGAAACCAATGGAAAACCGGGAGATCCATCATGGTTGATAGCGAGAAGAAGGTCTCGAGTCCGAATTATGGTGGCTTCCAAAACGAGATATATTTCAAAGGCTTACAGGGCGTCATCCCTGAATATCCAATTGATTTCAAAACGCTGGTCTCCCGCGCAGAGGCCGCGATGCCGGACTATGTGTTGAATTATGTCCAAGGCGGCTGCGGAGACGAACTCACTCAAGACCGCAATGCGACGGCATTCCAACATTGGGGCATGGTGCCCCGCATGCTGGTCGATTGTGCGGAGCGTGATCTCACCGTCGACCTATTCGGCGATACGCTGCCCAATCCAGCTTTCATGGCGCCCATCGGCGTGAATGGTATTTGCACGCAGGATGGCCATGGCGACATTGCCGCGGCAAAAGCCTCGGCCCTCGCCGGTGTTCCTTTTATGGCTTCGACCTTGGCCAATGATCCACTGGAAGAGGTGATCAAACACTGCGGTGACGTGCCAGCCTATTTCCAGCTTTACACGCCCAAAAACCGCGAGCTTGCTGAGAGCCTGATCTCGCGGGCAGAGGCGGCGGGCTACAAAGCCATTGTGGTGACTTTGGACACATGGGTCACTGGCTGGCGTCCACGTGATTTGGCGGCATCAAACTTCCCGCAATTGCGCGGCCATGTCCTTGAGAATTATTTTTGCGATCCGGTGTTTCGAAGCCTCCTGCCCACGCCACCGGAAGAAGATTTGCAAACCGCGATCCTGACCTGGGCTGGCGTGTTCGGCGAAGTGCTGACCTGGGATCATATTCCGTGGCTGCGCGAGAGCACGAAATTGCCCATCGTGTTGAAGGGGATTTGTCACGAAGACGATGCGCGCAAAGCCAAGGATTTAGGGGTCGATGCCGTATATTGCTCCAACCATGGTGGACGCCAGGCGAATGGCGGGATTGGTGCGATTGATATGTTGCCAGGCGTCGTGAAGGGATCAGGCGATATGCCTGTCCTGTTCGACTCAGGCATACGCTCTGGCACAGATATGATCAAAGCCATCGCGCTCGGCGCCACGGCGGTCGGGGTCGGGCGTCCATATGCTTACGGCCTGGCGCTCGGCGGTGCGGAGGGCGCCGCTCACGTGTTGCGCTGCATGTTAGCAGAAGCGGATCTCTTGATGGCTGTGAATGGCTATCCATCTTTGGCCAGTGTTCGGGAAGAAGGCGCACAATTGGTGCAGAGCTGATCCGCGCCACGAGGGGTAAAGAAGACTAGGCAAGAGCTTCACGGACCTTCGGCATAACCCGCCGACTGACCGGAACTTCAATATTTTCTGACAGCAAGAGCGTGCCGGTTCCGGAAGAATCTCGGGTCAGCGATT
This sequence comes from Henriciella sp., assembly GCA_013213825.1. Classification (GTDB taxonomy): domain Bacteria; phylum Pseudomonadota; class Alphaproteobacteria; order Caulobacterales; family Hyphomonadaceae; genus Henriciella. The sequence continues at coordinate 4,206 of JABSQA010000066.1, read as the reverse complement.
CGACAAACATCACGTTTATAAGATGCGAACGATGCACTCTCAGAAAAGTGGCGGGCAATGTTGCTTCTAGCTCGTTCAGACTGGCAGAGTGGAGGACGGTTCGGCCGTCGATCAAAACCAATTCCGAATACCCCCCAGCCCCACTGCAATGAACGATCTGGCTGGTTGCGATACGTTCAATTTTTCCAGCGCTTTTGACATTGATATGCCCGGTCTCCACGCGCTCACCCGCTTCAGCAAGCGCCTGCTCCAACCGGTTCGCACGCGCTTCTTCACCGCGCCTTTCCCTTTCTTCCTCGGCCAGCAATAGAGCTTGTTCGACGAAGAGAAGGAGGAGGAAAAAGGCCACCAGTAGGAAGAAGACCGTGTCCAAAAACAGCCCTTGAAAAAAGGCGATGGCCAGTAAAAAGACGAGCAAGGCAATGAAATGCACAAATGCCCGCGGGCGCCCTTGATACGTCCACAGGCCTGTGGCGCGCAGCGCCCCCGCCAATGGTACTGTCATCCCCAAGAGCGATTTGAAATCAAAACCAGGAATGAGGATCAGAACGAGGATCGAAATCGCGGCGAGACCTCCGATCCATCTCCAGACATGTGTCATCGAGAAGGTCTTGAAAATGTGGAACGCGACGCTGAGGCCAAAGGCGGTCGAGAACCCGGCAATCGCCAACAGTCGCAGGTCGTGGATGGGATATGGATAAGCCACCAGCGCCCGCAAGGCTTCAGAGAGCAATTGCCCACCGGCAAAGAAGCAAATCACACTCAGGCTTGCCGCACGGGTGCGGGAGGTGCCGATCATAGCCATGACCCCAAAGTACAAGCCACCAACCAAAAACAGACCAAGCGTGACCAGAGACAGGTCGAATCTGCGCGATCCTGGATTGTTGTAGAGGCCCGTCGGGGCAATTCCAATCAGGTGCAGAGGTCTATGAAGATGCAAATACCCATGATGAGAAGAGGCACGCAAAACGACCTCATTAGTCCCCAAGTTGAATAGGTCCTGTGGCGGATAGAGCTCGACATCCATCTTGCCGGGCTGTTCCATCCCCGCATCTGCGCCGGGCGTACCATTCGCTGCGACGAAGACCCCGTTCAGGTAGACCTCACTCGCCATTTTGCCCGAGATATAAAGAGATAGTGGCTCACCCTTCGGCCCCCGCGTGGCGTCTAGATGGACAAAGCTCTGGACCCAAATCTGTGTGTTCTGTGGGTCGATTTCTGTGGCGACGGTCGTCTCGCAACCTGCCGACTGAAAATCCGGCGGAGATGTGTCACCAATTTCGGCCGGGCAAATCGTGACCTGGTCAAAATCGATGAAAGTCAGACTCGGCGCCTGCGCGTCTGCAGTGGTTGCGATCAGCATCACCGCGAAAAAGTAGCAAAGAGCTCGAAACATCACTTACCGTAAATCGGAATGGCGCCACCGCACAGCACCGTTCGCTAGAAATTCATGACCGTTCATAGGATCGGTGCGTTTAATTCTCCAATGATTTCTTAGGTTTCGGCGATCGCAGTCAAAAAAAAGGGCAGATCCTATGAAATTACTCTACGCTTTGCTTCCCCTCCTCATGTTGAGCAGCGTCGGTTTGACCGCCGAGGCGCAAGCTCGCGATGGTGAAACCGAAATCACGTTCGAGGCGAATAGCGGCGAAACCGTACCCGCCTATCAAGGTCGTCTGCAGGTGCCGGAGAACCGCAACAATCCCGATAGTCGATCTCTGACTTTGCAATATGTTCGCTTCCCAGCCACAGGCGAGACGTCTGGCGCGCCGATCATCTATTTGTCAGGCGGTCCTGGCGGGTCCGGGATCACCACCGCGAAATATGAGCGTTTTCCACTCTTTATGGCGATGCGAGAGTTTGGAGACGTGATTGCGTTCGACCAGCGCGGGACGGGGGCGTCGAATGATCTCCCCAATTGTACCTCGTCGGAACACATTAGTGCGACAGAGCCAAGCACGGATGAGGCCGTGTTTGAGATTGAGCGCCGGGCCTTTGCAGAATGTCTCGTATTTTGGACGTCTCAAGACATTGACGTGCATGGTTATACGACCTCAGAGAGCGTCGCAGACCTCGACACGCTTCGGAAACATCTCGGTGCTGAGACGATCGAGCTTGGGGGCATATAGTACGGGTCTCATTTGTCGCTCGCCGCCCTGAAACAAATCGATGACCGCATTGGGCGAGTCGTAATCACCGCGATTGAAGGGCTGGACCAAACCGTCAAACAACCGGCGCGGGGCGATCAATATTTCGATCGCCTACAAGCGGCCATCGACACGGTTCCAGCGGCAAAAGCCAAATATCCTGACGTGAAAGCCATGATGGCGCGGGTCTTAGACCAGCTTGAAGCGGAGCCCTTGCTGCTTCAAATCCCAACCCGTGATGGAGATACAGCGCCTTATCTCTTGCAGAAACGTGACTTGCAGAAATTCACCGCCTTCCTGGTCGCAGATCCGGCGCGCGCCGTATGGATTCTAGATGTCTATCGGGGCCTTGATCAGGGCGATACCGCGCCAGCCATTGCGCTGCTTCAACGGGCGATTGATCCAACAGAGACCGCAGTTTCAATGCGTCCAATGATGTATCTGATGGATGTCGCCTCAGGGTCCGGTGCGGATCGACGGAAAATGATTTCAGATCAGGCGCAAACGGCACTGCTCGGACCCCACATGAATTTCAGCATGCATCTTGAGACGGTGGACCCGTCATTGGATCTCGGCGATGATTTTCGAACGCCGCCTATTTCAGATGTGCCAACGCTCGTCCTCTCTGGCACGCTCGATGGCCGGACCTATCCAGAGAGCGGACAAGAAGCGACGGCGGGCTTGAGCCATCGGCAAACCGTGATGGTCAAGAATGCGGGCCACAATCTGTTTATGTCGTCATCCGAAGTGACGGAAACGATCCAGGACTTCATGCGCGGTGAAGACGTCGATGGACGCGAAATCACGGTCGACTTGCCAGACTTCTAAATGACGGCGGTCATCCTCGTGAGAGCGAGGGTGAACGCTATCACCTCGCATTAGCTTTGGCAGTTTTGAGTCTTATCCATCACGCCGAGCTGATCCACCCGACCCGTGCCATTGTCGACATCGAAGTAGATTTTCCCGTAATCATAAATCGTCGTATCGCCCTTTGTGACGACGCAATCGGGGACACCAAAAACGGCGCGAGCGCGGATTTGTTCAGAGCCTTTGGCAATACCCTCCGGGGTCTGGAACCGGCTATCTTGAACAATGATCCAATAGACTTTGTCATGCGCAGCCACTGTAAGACCATCGAAAATATAGGTTGTGGCGGCCGTACCAGCGATCGGGATCGTTCGTTTCGGGACTCCTTTGAGGGCCAATAACTGGTCCAGGGGCATACCAATCTCGACATCGCCCACGCGTTCGCCGGGGATGATACGATTATCATTCAGGGTGAGAGGTTTACTGGCGCACGCGGTCACAAAAACCAGGCTCGCCAAGCACGCGATCAATCGGGGTGAACTCATACGGTTCGCTTTCAGCTGCTCGCCCCCGCAGCATTTGCACCCCTAATCACCGCAAATCATTCAACTTGTCGAGATAGCCGCGCGTGAACTCTCTGTCAGATTCCGCTTAGGCTGGCCCAGGCACGGTGACGTCGCCCCACACAATGAAGTGCGGATTGTCATAGCCACGTTCAGTTTTGCCATAAAGCAGTGGCTGACCATCGCATTCGGTGACGCGCGCGCCTGCAGCTTCTGCCACCGCTTGGCCTGCCGCCGTATCCCATTCCATGGTTCGCCCATGCCGCGGATAAAGATCGGCTTCACCGGCTGCGATCAGGCAAAACTTGAGCGACGAACCTGCTGAGATGATATCGGCCACGGGCTGAGTATCGAGAAAAGCATTGGTTTCATCACTCCGGTGCGATTTGGAGGCGATCGCAGTTAGACCGGCCTCTGGCGCTTTGCGAATGCGAAGCGGCGTGCGGTCTCCCGCTTCGGGCACAGCGCCGCCTGGCTCTGCGGTCGCTTGCCAGGCGGTGAATCGATCTTCCGCCACAAATAGGCGGTTCAAGGCGGGGGCATAGACAACGCCCATGACGGGCACGCCATTCTCGATAATCCCAATATTACCCGTGAACTCGCCGCGTTTTTTGATAATCTCTTTCGTGCCGTCCAATGGTTCGACCAAGGCAAACCGATGTCCATGATCCGGGATATTCCCAGCAGCG
>JABSQA010000065.1 GCA_013213825.1 Henriciella sp. | reverse complement strand
CTGATTCGTCAAATGAAAACTCTTTAAGGCGAATTTTACGCAAACAGGCTATTTGAGGGTCAGAAAACCGCAAAAGGGGGCTTTTCGTCTTGATCACAATGAGGTTACTGTGTGTCATCACCAATCAAGACGTTGTTGCGCCCCTCAACAAGACGGCGTCTTACCCTGCGGATAGGTGCGTAGAATGAAATCGACGAATAAAGTCTCTGACTTTGTACGCCGCGTTTTTCCAGAGCGGCAAATTTACCACCGAAGTGGTGGGACCGTTCGCTATTTCACTGTTTCGCCCTTACAACAGATCATTCTCGCGGGCGCTGCAGCTGCGCTGGTCGGTTGGTCGCTCTTTGCCTCGGCCACCGTTATCTTCGGACAAAATGCCTTCAATGTCGGTTCCGCGAGTAGCGAAGTCAGTCGACTAGAGCGATGGGTTCAGGACTTTAAAGCGAAAGAGGCGCTTGCGACCTCTCAACTCGATCAAAGAACAGAGGCATTCCAAGACGCCACTTTAGAATTTCAACGTCGGCATGAAACGCTGGCAACTATGTTAGAGGCCCTGCAAACGGGCGGCGAATTAGAGGCTTCAGCGCTAAGGGGAAACTCAGCATCCCTCCTGGTGACAGCCTCGATTGAAGAGGCAGACGTCCGGCAATCGCAGCGTTTGGCGCAAGTTGAAAGCCGTCTTCCCCGCGTAGGCTTGCGCGGCGACGTCAGCAAAATTCGTGACGAACAAGACGTCTTCTTAGATGAGATCGAAGACATTGCGGTTGAACGCGCGGAAGCGGCGCGCGGTATTCTTCAACTGACCAAAGTCGGCGCCGGCCGGATTTCAAGCGGCGAGAATATGGGCGGCCCGGCCGTCAGCTTTTCAACCCTGATGTCAGGCCAGTTCGCAACCCCCGAAGAAGAACGGTTTGCCGTTCGCGTGGCACAAGTCGCTGCGCGCATGGAAGAAGCGCGATACTTCGAAGACCTGGTCAACAATCTCCCATTGGCGACCCCAATCGGCATCCCATCGCGCGTCACATCGCCGTTCGGCATGCGGATTGACCCATTCCGCAAACGCCCAAGTTGGCATGGCGGAATCGACATGGGTGCAGGTTGGAACGCCCCCATCGTAGCGGCGGGTCCAGGAAAAGTGGTTTATGCGGGCACGAAATCAGGGTATGGTCGCGTCGTTGACGTCGATCATGGCGGAGGTTTCGTCTCTCGTTATGCGCATCTTAAGCGCATTGTGGCAAAGAAGGGCCAAGAGGTTGAGATCGGAGATAAGCTCGGTACCATGGGTTCGACCGGGCGCAGCACGGGTCCACACCTTCATTACGAAGTGCTGTTCCATGGAAAACAGTATAATCCAGTAGAGTTCATTAAGGCAGGTAAACATGTTCACGAAGACTAAAGGCGACACCCAACCCGGCTTCACGCCCGCGCAAGACGCGGTTCGAGGCGCTTCTTCGAAACCCGCGGCACGTGTTGGCGCATCTATTCTCTGCTCAGACGTTGAAATTAAAGGCTCGATCAAGTCTCAAGGCGCGCTGCAAATTGACGGCAAAGTTGAAGGCGATATTTCCGCCGGTGACGTGACCATCGGTTCGAGCGGCCAGATCATGGGCGAAGTGAAAGCCGAAACGCTCCGCGTGAAAGGCAAAATTGTCGGATCAATCCGGGCCCGCAAAGTTGAGCTCGAAACCGGCGCGACTGTCCAAGGCGACATTTTCCACGCTGCGCTGATCATTCAGCCAGATGCCAGCTTCGAAGGCCAAGTGAAGCGTGAAGAAAACCCACTGAAAGAAAGCGCACCGCAGCCAGCTGCCGCGGCACCTCAGCCATCTGCGGAACCAACGGGCTTCTCTCCGGTGACCCCAACAACTGGCAACGCATAGATCGCTTTCGATCTCTACAGACTTACAAAGCCGGGCCTTATGCCCGGCTTTTTCTATTCCGCGGTTTCGCTCTCGCTATCGCCTAATGCGTGTGACAGTGCCGCGCTAAGGAAAGGCGACAAGTCGCCATCGAGGACGCCGCCCGTGTCGGATGTTTCGTAATTGGTGCGTAAGTCTTTGACCAATTGATAGGGTTGTAAAACGTAAGAGCGAATTTGGTGGCCCCAGCCGATTTCGGTCTTGGAGTCATGGCTGTCTTGGGCCGCTTGTTGGCGCCTTTGCAGCTCTAATTCGTACAGACGCGACCGCAGCATTTCCCAAGCCGACGCCCGGTTTTGGTGTTGTGAGCGCCCAGATTGGCATGCTACGGCAATGCCCGTGGGCTCATGCGTGAGACGAACCGCCGAGTCTGTTTTGTTGACGTGTTGTCCGCCCTTGCCTGAAGCGCGATATGTGTCCGTGCGCACGTCCGAAGGATTGATCTCGACCTCGATGGAGTCATCAATCACAGGTGAAACGGCAACAGAGGCAAAGCTGGTGTGTCGTCGCGCGGAACTATCAAAGGGCGAGATCCGCACCAGACGGTGAACCCCCTGCTCCGACTTGAGCCAGCCATAGGCATTCTCACCTTTGACCAAGAGCGTTGCGGCCTTGATCCCTGCTTCATCGCCCTCATGGCTTTCCCCTTCCTCAACCTTGTAGCCGGACTGCTCCGCCCAGCGGACATACATCCGTCTGATCATTGACGCCCAGTCCTGGCTTTCCGTTCCGCCGGCGCCTGAATTGATATTGAGATAGCAATCATTGCCATCCGCCTCACCTGACAGAAGGGCTTCGAGCTCGGCTTTCTCTGCCTTTTCGGCAGCGCGGCGCAAATTGCTAGCGATATCGGCCAGCATGTCCTCATCGCCTTCTGCGAGCTCCAAAAGTTCCAAACCGTCAGATGCTTCGCGCTCGAGCTCCGTAACGGTTTGCATACCGGTTTCAAGCTTCTGGCGCTCAGCCATGAGCTTTCGCGCCTGTTCAGGATCATCCCAGAAATCGGGACGTTCCGAGAGCGCGTTCAGTTCGTCTAGGCGTTTTTCGGCGACGTCCCAGTCAAAGACGCCTCCTCAGCAGCTCGGATGACTGCTTGATTTGATCGGCAAGGGCGAGAATTTCAGCTGACATTCTAATTCCTGAAACTTGAAACAGCGCTGGAAATGGAGGCGTTTCGAGTTCAGGTCAATAAATGTCCTCATCAATATCGTCGACAATCACGTCCGAAATAATCGGCTCACCCGTCTCTGGATCGATTTCGGGTTCGAGCGGCGCTGTGCGATCAAAAATAGAGCTGTCGCCAACACCAGACAGGCTGAGGCCAGAACTGTCGGCGAAGACGCGACCTGGCTCCGTCCCCGGCCGGAAAGCTTCAAGAATGATTTCTTGCGAGTCAAAGGTTGGCAATCCGCCGGTCGTTGCATCGACCGAGACCAGCCGCACACCCGGCGGGATGCGGAATGGGATGGCGGGCTCGTCGGCCAAGGCGCGTTCCATGAATTCGGTGAAGATCACGCCAGCCACAGCGCCGCCACCCTCGCCTTCTCCAAGTGTGCGCGGTGTATCAAACCCGGTCCAAATGCCGACCACCAAATCCGGTGAGAAACCGAAGAAGAGCGCATCGACATAGTCGTTTGTTGTGCCTGTTTTTCCGGCGAGTGGTTTCCCAACCCGACGGGCACGACGGCCGGTTCCGCGCTCGACCACACCTTCTAACATGTGGACGACTTGATAGGCGATGATGGGGTCAACCAATTGCTGACGGTCATCCGGTAAAATTGGCGGTGCCTCACCATTCCATGCCTCAGCTTCGCAGCCCTCACAGAGACGTTGGTCATGTTTGTAGAGGGTGACCCCTCGGCGGTCCTGAACACGGTCGAGCAGCGTGGGCGTCACTTCCTTGCCGCCATTGACGAACGCGGCATAGGCTTTGGCCAAACGCCAAGGTGAAGTTTCACCTGAGCCGAGAGACATAGCGGGATATGGCGGCAGCCGGTCATATACGCCAAACCGTTCAGCGAACTCTGAAATGGCTTCCATGCCGATATCGGTCGCCACCCGCGCGGTCACCTGGTTATAGGACTTCTCCAAAGCCACACGCATGGTCACTTCGCCATAGCTCAGACCTTCGGCATAGTTTTCCGGTTTCCACTCTTCGCCTGTGTTCGGATCATAATAGACATAAGGCGAGTCCAAGATACGGACCGATGGCGTATACCCGCGCTCCAATGCGGCGGCATAGACGAATGGCTTGAACGAAGAGCCAGGTTGACGCCGGGCCTGCGTGACCCGGTTGAAGGGGCTTTTGAAGAAGGAATAGCCGCCCATCATTGCCAAAACGCGTCCTGTATGCGGATCCAATGCCACGATCGCGCCTTCCAATTCAGGCACTTGCTTGAGCTGAGCTTGGCCCACCGGGACCATGATCGGTTCCACGGGAACACTGGTCTGGTCGTCGTCAGATTTCACGCCTTCCCGAGTCGGAGCGCTTTCTTGGGGATTCAAGATCTGGCGGCTCACTTCGGCGAGAATAACATCGCCCGCGCGCAAGCCGGTTTGCGTGCTTGAGCGAATATAGGTTTTGGCCCATTCGACATCTTCCGCTGGAATCGAAATTGTGGCGCCATCGGTGAGCAGCAAGTCGGCGCCATTGTCGGTCACACGGGTCACCAATGCGCCTTCCCAGGAACCGTATCCGCCAGGAAGCGTAACGCCGTCCAATTGCTCCAATACATCCTCTGCGCTCGGATCAATCGAGGTCAGCGGCCCGCGATAATCATATCGCCGATCATAGGTTTCCAAACCGATCTGCAAGGCTTCTTGGGCCGCGAGTTGGAGTTTGGTATCGATCGTAGTTCGGATCGATAGACCGCCCTTTTTCAGCTCGTCTTCGCCATAGAGATCGATCAGCTGTTTGCGCAATTCCTGCACAAAATAGGTCGCGGCGGCATATTCGGGCCCATACAGGCGTTTGGTCGTGTTCAGTGGTTTGGCTTTCGCCTCATCCGCCTGTTCTTGGGAGATATAGCCATCGGCAACCATTCGGTTGAGAACGTAATTGCGACGCAACAAAACCCGCTCCGGGTTTGTATATGGGTTCACCCGGCCTGGGAATTTCGGCAGTGAGGCCAAAACGGCGGCTTCGGAGAGATCCAATTCCGGCAAGGATTTGTTGAAATAGTTTAGGGCCGCCGACCCAATGCCATAGGACCGACCGCCGAGATAAATCTCGTTCAAATAGAGCTCAATAATATGCTCTTTCGTGAACGCGCTTTCCATACGTCGCGCGACAATCGCCTCTTTGGCCTTGCGGACAACGGTCTGATCTCGCGTCAGCAGCATGTTTTTGGCGACCTGCTGGGTGATGGTCGACCCACCTTCCATGCCGCCGCTGCCGACAATCTTATTGCGGATCGTGTTCAACACACCGCGGGTCATGCCGCGATAATCAATTCCGCCATGGGTGAAGAAGGTTTTGTCTTCGGCCGCGACAAAAGCATGAACCACATGATCGGGGATCGCTTCATAAGGAATGAACACCCTATGCTCATCGGCAAATTCGTGGATCAAGGTGCCGGCTCCGGCATGAACGCGTGAGGTAATCGGCGGATTATACTCGGCCAGCTTCTCGACCGACGGCACCGTGCGGGCCAATGAGGCCATCCAGATGAAGAAGGCAATCACCGCCAAAATGCCCAAAACCAAGCCGGTTAGGAACAAGTATAAGAGGGTTTTCCACGTAAAGACGCGTTGTTTGATCGCTGCCCACATTGTTCAATCTCTCTCACAATAGATCATGGCGTGCTGGTTCCACGCTTTCACGGCGACACTAAGGCGGTTCTGCACCCGCGAAAAGGCACGGCCTCAGTTGCTTGCAAATAATAAATCTTGTCGATCGAAATAGGCATCGATGGCGCGTTTGATCGCTTCAGCAGATTTGCGCCGTCCGCGCTCCGATTTCAGCCGTCTCGCGTCTTTCTTATTGGTGAGAAAGCCAATTTCAACCAACACCGCAGGAACATCTGGGGCCAAAAGAACGAAGAAATTTTGCTGGCGGTGCGTATTCCGCAAGAGCGGTCCAGCCTGCCCCAGTTCCGGGACGAGGAATTCGGCAAAAATCGCTGAATTCGACTTGGTCTCTCTGACGGTTAGATCCTGCAAAATGTCTGTCACTTCGCCAGACGTGCTGCCATCTTCGAACGGCATATCCCAGCCATATTTCTTCGCCGTGCGCTCGATCCGAGCTTCGCCGCGGGTTGAAAGCGTATAGACTGACGCGCCCGCCACGTCGGGCTTAAGCGCAGCATCAGCATGCACGGAAATGAATAGATCTGCCCCCCAATCACGGGCCATGGTGACACGATCTTCATGTTCGATATAGACATCCGTTTCGCGCGTAAGTCGGACCACATAGCGGGGGTCCTTTTCGATCAGTTTTTTCAGTTTCAACGACGTATCGAGCACGATGGCGCTTTCTTTTCCGCCATTGACCGCCAGTGCGCCTGGGTCGCGTCCGCCATGACCTGGATCGATCACGATGACCCGCCGCTGGCGCGCAGCCATTTGCATCATCGCACCGAATCCAGCGGGTTTGCTTGATGGTGTCTCTGGCCGCGGCAAATCGGGTGCGGGGATATCCGCAACTTGGACAGGCGCGAGCGTCTTCGCTTCAGCGTCAGCGAATCTCGCCGCCTCAAAGCGCGCGAAACGCGGCGCATCGCGGCCCGCCGCAGCGCTGAAGCGCGCCAAGGAAACACCTGATAAATCAAGGATATAGCGATACAATTGCTCGTTTCCAGCGGGCGGTAAATCAATCTCGCGCATGACCATCATCGGCAGCTCAAGTTCAAACACGATCCGGTCTGTATCGAGGGTATAGGCCAAGATGCCGCCGGTAGGCTCAGCAAAGAAGGCGTCCGCACCCAGGCTGAAACTTTGCGGCACCATTTCGATGACCAGGCCATCTTCTGTATCGCGCAAAAACACGTCGGGTTTAAACGCATCGCTCGACGTGATGGTGATTCGCGTGAACTCACCGTCGCCGGCGACACCGACCGATTGCACCTGCGCAGCGCTGGTTGCGGACAACCATGCCGACACAATCGTCAATAAAAGAACCACCACTGCACGCATGCAAAGATCCGCTAAACTTGGTGCCCCCACGCACCTTTTTATCTGATTGGACTGTCTAGTCCAACCAGTCTTAATCATAGATTTATCAACATATTGAGAATATTCATCCGCATCCCCGCATTTTGGGTCTTTCAATTCACAATCAGAAGGGGCATGTAGGGGATAACCCCATGGAGGGGGAGAAACAGAATCCCCGAACGGCGGGTGAACAGGCCTAATCCCCTGCACCATCGTCGATACCGGAACGGATAATATGAGCTTACAGGCCGACAAAATTGGAACCGCGTGCCGCTCTTGGAAAAGAGCAGGCCGGACAATTGCGTTGCCTGTCCCTAATAACACATTTGCTGGCGCGATCCGCCATCGCCCTCGATTGACGAGGACGTTAGCGCCGCCAGCCCATAAGGCAGCTTACAATGAGCAAAAAACTCATGCTGATCGACGCGGTCCACCCGGAAGAGACCCGTGTCGCTCTCGTCAACAATGGACAGGTAGAAGACTTTGATTTTGAAACAACTGGCAGCGAACAATTAAGAGGCAATATCTATCTCGCGAAAGTGACGCGAGTGGAGCCATCGCTACAAGCTTGTTTCATTGAATATGGCGGCAATCGCCATGGCTTTCTCGCCTTTAGTGAGATTCATCCGGATTATTATCAGCTCCCGCAAGCCGACCGCGAAGCCTTGCTTGAAGAAGCCGCACGCGAAGCTGAACGCGAAGCCGATGAAGATCCTGAGGATGATGACGATCTCGAACTCGATACGGACTCGGATGATGATGACTCTGACGATGATGTCGAGGACGAAACAGAGAATGACGCCACGGATGAAGATGACGATGACGTTGATTCATCCGAAAACGTCATAGAAGATTCTGACGACGCCGAAGAATCTGGCGACGACAGCAATCCGAGCGAAACGTCAAACACGGACGATACGGCTGACGAAAGCGATGCCAGCGCAGAAGACACCGAGTCCGATGAAGACGGTGAGGCGCCAAAAAAAGCATCTGCCAAGCCCGAACGTCGCCGCCGCGGCGCCCGCAAGTCACGCGGAACATCGATTACACGCCGGTATAAAATCCAAGAGGTCATCCGCCGCCGCCAAGTTCTGCTTGTGCAAGTGGTGAAAGAAGAGCGCGGCAATAAGGGCGCAGCTCTGACCACCTATTTGTCGCTCGCCGGTCGTTATTCTGTTTTGATGCCAAACACGCCGCGCGGCGGTGGCATTTCTCGGAAAATCCCGATTGGCAATGACCGCAAACGCCTGAAAGCCGTTATGGATGATCTGGAAGTGCCTAAGGGCATGGGCCTGATCGTTCGCACGGCTGGCGCCAAGCGCACCAAATCGGAAATCCGCCGCGACTATGATTACCTGCAGAAATTGTGGGCCAAAATCCGCAGCAAAACGATGGAATCTGTCGCCCCAGAACGGATCCATGAAGAAGGTGGTCTCGTTCACCGCGCCATGCGCGATATGTTCGATCGCGAGATTGAAGAAGTCGTTGTACAAGGTGACCAAGCCTATCGTGAGGCCAAGGATCTCGCCAAAACGCTTATGCCGACCCAGGCCAAAAAGGTCAAACGTTGGACTGCGCAAGCCCCACTCTTCGTGAAAGAGGGCGTCGAGGATCAGTTGGATTCCATATTCTCGCCCACGGTGAGCATGAAATCCGGCGGCTATCTGGTCATCAATCAGACTGAGGCTTTGGTCGCGATTGACGTGAACTCTGGCAAGTCGACCCGCGAGCGCAATATCGAACAAACCGCGCTACACACCAATCTCGAAGCGGCCGAAGAAGCGTGCCGGCAAATGCGCCTTCGGGACCTTGCCGGTCTGGTCGTGATCGATTTTATCGACATGGACGAGAATAAGAATAATCGCGCCGTCGAAAAGAAGATGAAAGAGGCGCTGAAACTTGATCGCGCCCGCGTCCAGAATAACCGCATTTCACAATTTGGCCTGATGGAAATTTCGCGCCAGCGCCGCCGGGCCGGGGTTCTGCAAGCGACCTCTGAAAAGTGTGACGCATGTGACGGTACTGGTCGTAGACGCTCTATTCCATCTGCCGCGCTGCAACTCTTACGCGCCATCGAAGCGCGCGCCGCGGGGGGTGGCTTACGCGGCATGACGGTCACCGCGCCGACGGATGTCGCGCTCTATTTGCTGAACTCCAAGCGAGACCTGTTATCCGCCATTGAAGAAGACGCGGGCTACACGATTACGATCAAATCCTCTGGCTCGATGATCCCGGGCGATTTTGAGCTCGATGCGGAAAAAACGTCGAGTGGACGGCGCCGTCGCCAGAAATTCAATCGTGCCGATTTCCTCGAAGGGGACGAGGATGATCACCTCCTTCCAGACGCTGAAGAAGACGATGAGGACGAAGTCGAAGCCGCAGAGACCTCTGATGATGAGGGCGAGGACGGATCTGGACGCCGCAAACGTCGCCGTCGCGGACGTCGCGGAGGTCGCCGCAGACGCAAAGACAATGAGGCGATGGATCCCGGTGCTCCGCCTTCAGATGGCGGCGCCCTGCTCGACGGCCTTGCGCTTTCTGTCTCAAACCTGCTTGGCGATGAGCCAGACGAATTGCCATCCGCAACAGAAGGCGGCTTAGAGGCCAAACCGGTCGCTGTCCCGGAAGCCCGATCGCGAAACGCCGAAACCGAAACCGAAACCCGGTCGGCTGAAGAGTCGAGCGAGGATCAACCGCGCGATGGCAAAAAACGGCGGCGGCGGCGACGCCGGAAGCGCAAGTCCGACGGCGCCCCCGAAACGGTTGAGGCAAATGAGGTCGCTTCTGAAACGCCCGCGGAGGGTGAAGACGCACTGGCGTCAGTGCCTGCTACCGATCCAGAAGCCGCGGATGAAGACGCACCGGTCAAACTGGTTGTCGATAATCCAGAGCCTGTTGAACCAGCCGAAGCGGCCGAAGCAGAAACGTCCGAGCCGGCGCCCAAAGAAACCCCGGTAGAACCCGGGGTAACACCAGATCCAGAACCGGAACCCGAGGCGGTTATCGTCAAAGACGATGCGCCACAGCCGATATCAACGGAGCCCGTTCTCGAGACCACCGCAAAGCCGAAAAAGAAAAAACGTGGCTGGTGGTCTAGATGAAAGTCCCGGATCTCCGGGCGGGGATCATAAAAAAACTTGACCTCCGCTTGTGGATTTCATATCTGCGCCGCTGACAAGTAAGCGAACCACGACGAGCTTATTCAAGCTGTCAGTACGGGGGAGCCCAACTGTCTTCTCTTTCAATGTCGGTTTCGAGCCGATCTTGCTTTGCGAGGATACTTGGATGACTCATCCCCTGAAGGGCACCTGCCCGCCGATTCCCGCCCCTTTGATCAAGCGCATCGACGTTGCGTTTGACACAACAACCGTGCATCGCCCGTTTGCAAAAGATGCCGACTATATGGCGGCGGTTACTGAGCCGATATAATAGCCACGCGGGCCTTTAGCCCGCCATTTCCGACTGAACCGGATACGCCAAATTTGTGCGTATCCGATCCCACCAATCTTTCGGATCTGAAGACGTCTATGTTTAATTCTCAAGCTTCGTGCCTCGCGCAACCTGCCCTGCTCCCCGATTTTGACCGCCCATTTGGTCTGCCCGCCTTCAATAAGATTGAAGATGCGATCCAGGCCTTTGAAGGTGATGACGCGATCTATGTGCTCTATCCGCAAAAAATTGAGGCGGCCGCACAGGATTTTGTTCAAAATTTCCCCGGCAAAACGCTCTATGCTGTGAAAGCCAATCCGCATCCAGCGGTTCTGAAGATTCTCTGGGCGAGCGGTGTTCGCGGATATGATGTGGCCTCGATCCGCGAGATTGATCTGGTCCGCGAGCATTGCCCTGAGGCAGAGCTGTATTTGATGCATCCGGTAAAGTCCCGACGCACCATTCGTCATGCCTATGAAGCTGGTGTCCGTCACTTTGCCTTCGATTGCGCTGCCGAGCTTGGCAAAATCTTGGTTGAGACCAATGATGCTGACGATCTGCATTTGCATCTGCGTCTGGCATTGCCGACAGGTGGATCGGCCAGCATGCCGCTGGAGGGCAAATATGGCGCGACCTATCATGAAGCGGTCGAACTGCTGCGCACCGCCCGCCCGGTCGCTGCAAAGCTCGGCATTTGTTTCCATGTTGGCAGCCAGTGCATGGATCCAGCGGATTATATAAAGGCGCTGTCTTATGTTCAGGGTCTGCTGGAAAAGGCGGACGTAAAGCTTGAAAGCCTTGATTGTGGGGGTGGGTTCCCGGTCGCCTATCCAGGTCTCACACCACCTCCCATGCAGGCCTATTTCGATCGGATCCAAAAGGGACTCGATATTTTCGGCCTTGGAGATTTGGAGATTATCGGCGAGCCTGGTCGCGCCCTTTGCGGTGCCGGCGGATCGACATTGGCGCGTGTGGAATTGCGTAAAGGTCGCGATTTGTATCTGAATGAAGGCTCTTACGGCTCGTTGTTCGACGCGGCGCAATGCGCTTGGAAGTATCCCGTAAAATTGCACCGGTCGAGCGAAACCAGCGATGAAACCATTGGCTTCCGTTTCTTCGGTCCAACTTGCGACAGTATGGATGTTATGGTCGGCCCATTTGAGTTGCCCGAAGATGTGCGCGAGGAAGACTGGATCGAGATCTGTCATCTCGGCGCTTATGGCCAAGCCATGGCGACCGATTTTAATGGCTTTCAATCCGATACAACCGTCGCAATTCTTGGCTAATCCGCTATGTAGCGCCTCGAGGCGGTCTACGAGGATGCATGCATGATGAGCAAAGCCCTGATGTTACAGGGAACCGGGTCAGATGTCGGAAAGTCGGTCCTGACGGCAGCCTTGTGCCGGATCGCCCGGCGACGGGGCCTCAAAGTGGCGCCGTTTAAGCCGCAAAATATGTCGAACAATGCCGCCGCTTGCCCAGAGGGTGGAGAGATTGGCCGGGCGCAAGCGCTACAAGCACGGGCTGCTGGGATTCCCCCGCATGTCGATATGAATCCGGTCTTGCTGAAACCTGAGACGGATCGGGCCGCGCAAGTCGTCGTCCATGGGCAAGCGCTCACGACGATGCAAGCCGCGGATTATATGGCCAATCGCGACCAGTTGATGGACGCCGTGATGGCGAGTTTTGAACGCTTGCGTGCAAACCATGACTTGGTTCTCGTGGAAGGGGCTGGCAGTCCGGCTGAAGTGAATCTGCGTGACCGCGATATTGCCAATATGGGCTTTGCACGGCGTGCGGATGTGCCCGTTTGCTTGATCGGTGATATCGACAAAGGTGGCGTGATTGCGAGCGTGGTTGGCACCCAAACCGTGATCTCCCAAGACGATGCAGAGATGATCGAAGGCTTCCTGATCAACAAGTTTCGTGGGGATCCTCGATTGTTTGATGATGGCGTCACCTTTATCGAACACCGCACAGGATGGCCCTGTTTTGGGGTCATCCCTTGGCTCTCGGCGTCGGCACGTTTGCCCGCGGAGGATGCCGTCTCTCTACAATCTCCCAGTCAATCTGACGGGCGCACGCTGAAGATCGTTGCGCCAATGCTGTCTCGCATTGCCAATTTTGATGATGCAGACCCGCTCCGTCTGGAGCCCGGCGTCGCCTTTGAATGGATCCCACCGGGCCGCCCCCTCCCCCGCGATGCAGACCTGATCATTCTTTTTGGGACCAAATCGACGCTCGGCGACCTCGCCTTCTTGCGGGCGCAGGGTTGGGACCATGACATTCAGGCGCATGCCCGGACAGGCGGTGCCCTGCTCGGGATATGTGGCGGGTATCAAATGCTTGGCAGTCAAATTTCCGACCCGAATGGCTATGACGGAGTGGCTGGCGCAGCACCGGGAGTAGGCTTGCTTGATGTCGAAACAGAGATGACCGCCGACAAACGGGTCACGCCTGTGTCCGGCGCATGCGCAAAGTCGGGCGAAGCACTTCGGGGGTATGAAATTCACACAGGTCGAACCTTCGGTCCCGACACTGAACGCCCATTCGCACATCTAAACGGCGTGGCGGATGGGGCGCGATCCGCCAATGGCCGCATTCAAGGCACGTACCTCCATGGCGCATTTGCGGCCGACGGATTTAGACGGGCCTGGCTGGAAGATTTGGGCGGTGCGGTCAGCGATACGCTCGACTATGAGTCTGCCGTCGAGACCGCCCTTGATGAGCTTGCTGATGGGGTTGAAGCGGTCGTCGATGTGGACGCGTTATTCGCACTGGCGCGTTAGACGAGCTGATCCCAATTCTTGCTCAAGCGCGCCGCGGCATTGATGATCCCAACCATGGAATAGGTTTGCGGGAAATTGCCCCACAGCTCGCTGGTTTCGGTTTCGACATCCTCTGAGAGCAGGCCCAGCTTGGTGCGCGTTGCCAGCACAGCTTCAAACATGTCCCGTGCTTCATCGATCCGGCCAATCCGTGCCAGCGCGTCAATGTGCCAGAAGGTACAGGCCGTAAATGCGGTTTTGGGTTTGCCGAAATCATCTTCGATTCGATAGCGATAGACATGATTGCCGACCCGCAATTCCTCATCGATACGCTCGACGGTGGCAATGTATCGAGGGTCCATCGGGTCGATAAATCCGATCTCGGCCATCAAAAGGACCGACGCATCTAAGTCCTCACGCCCAAACGCCCCGGTGAAAGCGTTGCGGCTTTCATTCCAAGCAAGATCGAGAATGGTGGTGCGGATTTCATCGGCGCAACCATGCCAATGCTTGGCGCGATCCTCGCGGCCTAACGCTTCAGCAATTTTGGCGAGGCGGTCACATGCGGCCCAACACATGATGGCGGACGATGTGTGGACGTGGGCAATGCCTCGGAACTCCCAAATGCCCGCATCCGGCGTATTGTAGACTTGGTAAGCGCGTTCCCCGACCTGTTCGAAATGCTCGAATTCCAACTCGCCGGCTTTTGCCAAGAGGCGGTCATCGAAGAAGGCTTGCGCCGCACCGAGCACGACATGGCCGTACACATCATGTTGGATATGTTCCGCTGCTTGGTTGCCAATCCGAACCGGCCCCATGCCACGATACCCCGGCAGCCGGTCCGCGATTTCTTCGGTCAGATCATCTTCCAGCGCAACGCCGTAGACGGGCTGAATATGCCCGCCTTTGGTTAGCGCCACCGTGTTGCGCAAATAGCCGAGATAATGTTCCAGCGTGCCCACGGCAGAAAGACGGTTGAGCGCGGTGACCGTAAAATAGGCGTCGCGCAGCCAGCAATAGCGATAGTCCCAATTGCGCTCGGAGCCTTCATGTTCGGGGATGGATGTGGTCAGCGCCGCAACGATACCGCCGGTCTCTTCATAGACGCAAAGCTTGAGCGTAATCGCGGCACGAATGACCGCCTCTTGCCATTCTGGCGGGGTGGCGAGGCGACGTGACCATTGCTGCCAATTGTGCCGGGTGCGTTGCAGCCAATCGGTGGCAATCGCGGCGGCGCTATCGGACAGAGACTCGTCCGGACCGAGAATGAAGTTGATTTCTCCGTCCAAGACGAATTCGCGCTCATCCATAATGTAAGAAACCGGGGCATCGGTGGTCACCCGAAAATCAAACTCCTCATTCGGGAAGCGGATATGCGAGACCCCGCGTCGGCGAATGATAGCCCGCTCGCCATGGCCGGTCTGCGCCCGCAAATAGACGGTAATCCGCGGCATGCCCTTAAGCGGCGTAATCCGGCGCACAATCGATGTCGGCCGAAACACACGCCCTCGATCGACGAAACGCGGGGCAAAGTCGGTAATCTTGATCGCGGATCCATCAGCTGCGGTGAGGATGGTTTCCAGAACCGCCGTATTACGCTCATAAGTCTGTTCCGCACTGACTTGGTCCGCCAAGGCGATTGCGAACCGCCCTTCCCCGCCGAGCAAGGTATTAAAGACGGGCTCACCATCCAAACGCGGCAAACACATCCATTGGACCGTCGCTGTCGGGTCGACCAATGCTGCGACCGTGCCATTGCCGATAATGCCTAGCTCAAGCGTGCTCATTCACGATGCTCCTTAGCCAATCCCAAACAGTGTCTGTGTCTTCAAATCGGTAATCTGCAAGGCTCGCGCCGGAGCCAACTTTAATGCCAAAGCCGCCAAGCTCGGCCGCGACGCGCATGGCGTCTTCATCTGTCGTATCGTCACCCACCATGATCGGCGTCCGGCCCGCGAAGTCTGCGCGTTGCATAAAGCCGCGCAGAGCGAGGCCCTTATTCGCGCGTTGTGGTTTCAGCTCGATCACCATTTTTCCGTGCTGTGCTTTATAGCCCTCAATCTTAGCCGCCAAATCGGTGAGACGACGGAGCAAGTCCGCTTCAGCTGTCGGGTTTTGACGAAAATGTATGGCCAGTACCGGGCCTTTGTCTTCAATTCGAACGCCCTCAAACGCGTCCACAATCTCCGCCACGCGCCCGCGAATATCCCCTTCAATTTCAGGGCTCTGAG
Source organism: Henriciella sp. (assembly GCA_013213825.1). Lineage (GTDB taxonomy): Bacteria > Pseudomonadota > Alphaproteobacteria > Caulobacterales > Hyphomonadaceae > Henriciella. The sequence continues at coordinate 3,070 of JABSQA010000065.1, read as the reverse complement.
CCGTCGGCGCCTCGCCAGGTGCGCAGACTTCCAAGCCGTGCCCGCCAGCCCGCCACAATGATTGCGGCGTCCGCGCAGATAAATCACGGACATCACGCCCACTGATCAGTACGAGCGCACCGTCGAGAAGTTGGTCTAATCGGGACAGGGTCGCCGCGCCAGACGTCGGCAAAACAACCGTGTCGGGGTCGTCTTGAAGCGGCGCCAAGGTGCCATCGAAATCTAAAAATAACGCATGACGGCGCACTGCAACCGGGACCGCCTGGGCCGAGGTGAAAGATTCACGTGTCATTCTTGGCGCTTACTTTGATCCGGCCTGGAGCGCATCCAGGTCTTTCAGGAAATTTTGCCGCCACCATGAAATATCCTGGTCCATGACAATCTGGCGAAGCGATCGCCACCGCTCTACGCGTTCTTCCAGAGGCATCGTTAGCGCGTGATGGATCACTTCAGCGAGCTTTCCCGTATCATGCGGATTGACCAGGAGTGCGGACTTTAATTGTTCCGCAGCCCCAGCGAATTCGGACAAGATGAGCACTCCGGGATCGGCCTCGTCTTGTGCCATAATAAACTCTTTGCAGACCAAATTCATGCCATCGCGCAGCGGCGTAACCAGGCCAACGCGAGCGATCCGGAACAAACCTGCCAATTCTTCGCGATCGTATGAGCGCGCCAGATAACGGAGCGGTATCCAGTCGAGATCGCCATAATCCCCATTGATCCGCCCCGCCAATTGGTCGAGCGTTTTCCGAAGCTCTTTATATTCCTCAACTTTGCTCCGCGATGGCGGCGCGATTTGTGTCACGGATACCGTGCCATGGGATTCAGGATAATCGTCAAACAGGCGCCCAACCGCCTCAAATCGTTCTGGCAAACCTTTGGAATAATCCATCCGGTCAACACCGATGACCAAAGACCGCCCACCCAGAAACCGGCCAATCCGTTCAGCCGCCGCATCAGCCCGCTCCGTGCGCGCGGCTTGTTCGAAACTCTCTGCATCAATGCCGAGGGGATAGGCTTCAATTTTGACCTTGGTATTGAAGACTTCGAGGCGTCCATCATCGAGCTGTTTGGCGCGGCAATCTTCGATCAGGTAGCGCGAGAAATTGCTTCGATCTTGCTCGGACTGGAACCCCAGCACGGAATAATTGCACATGGCGCGGGCGATCCAAAGGTGTTCCGGCAAAGCGCGAAACACTTCTGGCGGCGGAAACGGGATATGTAGGAAAAACCCGATCGGGCCATCCCAACCTGCGCGTCGCAAAGAATCGCCCATCAGCAAAAAATGGTAATCGTGCACCCATACCGAGTCGCCATCCCTCAACCGATCTGCCACCAGGCTGGCTATGCGCTGATTGACCGCGACGTAAGACTGGAAGGCTTCAGAATCGAACGAGGCCAAATCGATCCGGTAGTGGAAGACCGGCCACAACACCGAATTGGCATAGTGGAGATAATATTGATCATGTTCTTCTTGCGACAGATCGGTAAGGACGAATTCGACACCATCGTCTTTCAGTGTGCGCAAAGACCGCGACGGTTGATCGACAATATCGCCTGACCAACCAAACCAGACCCCGCCCGTCGATTTGAGAGATTCCCAAACCGCAACGGCAAGTCCACCCGCGCGCGCGCCCGGATCTGCAGCGGTTCGGTTTGATATTGCGATGAGCCTTCCCATAGAGAAAGTCATACGCATTTCAGCGCTTTAGAATAGCCCTTATTCAATCACAGCAAGATTTCATCTCCATTTGCACGAAAACTAGCCTTGGCTGACCATGCGTCCAGAGTGCAAGCTAGAGCAAAAGGGAGAGTCCAAATGCAGGATACAGATTTCACGGGAAAGCGCGTTTTGGTGGTCGGCGGCAGCAGCGGGATTGGCAATGGGATTGCCCAGTCTTTTCGTGCGCGCGGCGCGACGGTTGAAGTGTGGGGCACGCGCGCAAGTGCCGATGATTATGATGCCGCAGACGGTTCAGACCTGACCGGGCTCACCTATCAGCAGGTGGACATTGGCTCGCCTGAGGCCATTACCAGCGCAACGCTTTCGTCTGACAGCCTCGATGTCTTGGTTCTATCGCAAGGCATCGTCGCCTATAAGCGCGCCGAGTTCGAACGCGATGGCTGGGACAAAGTCATGTCCGTGAATTTGGACAGCTTGATCCATCTGAGCGAAAAATTCCGCGCAAAACTCGCGGACACACAGGGGTCAATCATCATCATCAGCTCGGTCTCCGGCATCCGCGCCAATATTGGCAACCCGGCTTATGCTGCTTCGAAAGCTGGGGCGATTAGTTTGACCAAGACTCTTGGTCAGGCCTATGCGCGAGATGGTATTCGCGTGAACGGAATCGCGCCGGGTCTGGTCGACACCAAATTGACCAAAGTGACGACCGAAAATCCCGATCGCATGAAAGGCGCCCTGCGCTCCATTCCCCTCCGCCGCGCCGGAGAACCTGAAGAGATCGCTGGCGGCGTCTTGTTCTTGGCCTCCCCACTGGCCTCTTATGTTTGCGGGCAAACTATATTCGTCGATGGTGGTATGACTCTCTAATAATGGCTCATCATTGCCTTGAAGTCCGCGAACATTGCGGATTCGCTGGGACGCGCCTATCAAAGTCGTCAAACGCGAATGAGCTCGAAAGACCAATTTATGGGAACAGTCCGCAGCACCCTAAAACAAATGGTTCCTACTGCACTCTGGGCTAGCTCCCGTGCGATGTATCACAAGCTCCGCCAAATTGGTGATCCCGAGCTTCGCTACAATTTCTGGGGCAAGTTTAATCCAAAAATCCACCAAACGACGGCTTACACCGCTCTGAATCGCTATCCGAATGCTTTCTCGACTGTGCGTGACTTAATGGCGAGCAAATCAGACCTCAAAATCTTATCTTTTGGATGTTCAACCGGCGAGGAAGTGCTGTCGTTGAAAACCTATTTCCCATCCGCATCCATTATCGGGGCTGAGTTGAACGAATACCGCCTTCGCCATTGCCGTCAAAAGATCAATGATGCATCCGTCACCTTCATAAAATCCACTGACAGCAATATTGAGAGCCACGCCCCTTAT
>JABSQA010000064.1 GCA_013213825.1 Henriciella sp. | reverse complement strand
CTCGGGTAGCCCTTCAATGAGAGGGCCGTTCTCGTGACGGATTTGGCTTAGTTTGCCATGTCGGAGTTCTTGAGCCGTAATGATGGCCCCGCCCTCGGCAGCCCCAATGCTCTGATGGCCGAGACAAACGCCCAATATTGGCAAATCCGCCGGGGCTTTTTGCACCAAGTCTACACAGATCCCCGCTTCATTGGGGGTGCAAGGTCCGGGCGAGAGAACGATGCCATCGGGCCGCAATTCTAGCGCTTCTTCAGCCGTCAGGTCATCATTGCGAATGACCATTGTTTCGGCGCCAATCTCTTCGAGATAGTGGACCAGATTCCATGTGAAGCTGTCATAATTGTCGACGACCAGGATCTTCTTGCGCGCGCTCATTGGCCAAACTCATATCTTGCCGATAAAGCAGCGGCTTTCTTCAAGGCATTGGCTTTGTGCACCGTCTCATCAAACTCATATAGCGGGTTTGAATCAAGCACCACACCGCCGCCAGCTTGAATATGAAGTTGACCATCTTTGAGCACGGCTGTGCGCAGCGCGATACAGGTGTCGAGATCGCCGTTCCAACCAAAATAACCAATGGCGCCTCCATAAATACCGCGGGCATTTTGCTCCAACTCATCGATGATTTGCATCGCTCTAATTTTCGGCGCACCAGAAACGGTGCCAGCTGGTAAACCTGCGAGCAGGGCATCTACAGCTGTCAGACCCTCTCGAAGATCGCCCTCCACATGCGAAACGATGTGCATGACGTGACTGTAGCGTTCGACGATAAACCGCTCTGTCACCTCAACGCTGCCATAAGCAGCGACGCGGCCCACATCATTTCGACCCAGATCGAGCAGCATGAGGTGTTCAGCGATTTCTTTCTTATCCGCCAGAAGGTCGGCTTTGCGTTCTGCATCAATAACGGGGTCGCCTGAGCGAGGCCGTGTTCCAGCGATCGGCCTGATCGCAACGCGGCCATCGCGGACGCGGACCAGTATTTCAGGGCTAGAGCCGACGAGACGCACATCGCCAAGGTTCATATGGAACATAAAGGCGGATGGGTTGAGCCGCCGGAGCGCGCGATAGAAACTGATTGATTTTCGGTCGAAGGTGGCGCTGAAGCGCTGGCTGGGAACGACCTGAAAAATGTCGCCAGCTTTGATATAGTCGCGTGATGTTTCGACCATATCGAAATATTGGTCTTGGGATGTGTTAGACGTGAACTCAAGCGGATCACTCTCGCCTTCGCGCGGTGTGATAGGAGGCAAATTCTCAAGCGCATTTTCGACCTGATCGAGCAAAGCGTCTGCGTTTGCCTCGTCACCAGGTGCATGCCGCCCAACCAAGATCAATTCTTGATAGAGATGATCAAAAATCAGCACCACGCCCGGGATCATCAGCAAGACTTCCGGTACATTTAGGACGTCTGGCTTGGTGATCGCGACGGGTTCAACATGTTGGATAAAATCATAGCCGATATAGCCAAACACGCCGCTCGCCATGGGCGGTAGGTCTTGGGCGTCATCCGCATCTGCGAGACCGGCCTCGGCAAATGTGCGCAGCGCGTCGATCGGCGTGCCGTCCACCCGTTCAGCATTCTCAAATGAGATATGGTCAGCCTGTTCACCCACGCCATTCTGCACACGCATCCATTTTTGTGGGTGCAGGCCAATGAACGAATAGCGTCCCAAGCGTTCGCCGCCATGGATCGATTCAAACAAAAAACTGCCGGCCGTGTCGGCGCCAAGTTTCAGCATGGCTGAAACAGGTGTTTCTAGGTCGCCCGGGCGTCGACGAACCCGTAAAAGATCGCGGGTCATTGTTCGGTCACAAGGCTTCGTTTGTAAGCGTTAAACGCGTTGCCATTGGTGGTCAGCTCAACATCGTCCGCGATCGAGATTTGATAGGCGCGGAACAGATCTTCGGTGATGCCTGATTGGATTTCCAAAGCGCTGGCCTGAGCGAGTAAATCCAAAGTCTCGCTTTCAGGACGGTCAATCGCATCGACCTGCATAATAATCATCTGACCAGACAAGCCTTGGATCGAGAAAGTCTCTCCAACTTCATTCGCCGAAAACAAACCCGACATTAATGGGGCTGGGAGTTGGAACTCAGTATTCTCACGCGTGACAGGGCGAGGCAGGGTGTCGACCGCGGCATTATAGGTCGCAGCTTTCGTGGCGAGATCGCTTGATCCGTCAGCGATGCTGGCTTCGATTTCTGCAGCCACAGCCTGTAACTGTTCGCTTTGTTTCTGAAGTTGCCAGGCTTCAATGAGCCGCTCTCGGACCTCTTCGAACTCTGGCAAGCGCTCAGGCACGATACTGTCTACGCGCGCGATCCAGGTCGTTTCGTCTTCGCCAAAGCGCTCAGTGTTTCGGCCTTCGGCTTGCGCATAGATCATCTGTAACAGACCAGGCGCCGTTACCAGGGGAAGGAACCGTTTTCCGGCTTGCGTCACGCCATTGGTATCAACCGGAGCAAAGGAAAGAACAGGCACGTCCAGGCCTTCTGCAATCGTTTCCAGGCCAGCGCCCGTGCCCAGCAGGTCGTCAAATTGCGGGAGCGCATCATAGAATAGGCCGAGCGCGATTTGCCGAGCCAACTCCTCTTGAATTTCCTCACGGACATTTTCGAGCGGTGTCGCGGCGCCTTCGATAATGTCTTCTAGGCGGATCACGACATAGTTGGTGCCGACAGGTTGCGGACCGTGAATCGACCCAATTTGAGCCCCACCGGCAAACACTTGCTCTCCCAGGCGTTCATTGGTGATGATTTCGCGACGTCCGGATTTTAACTCGGTAGAAAGTGCGGTTTCGATCGCTTCAGGCGCAGCGCCGCCTGCAATCCGGCCGAGCGCTGCGCGCGCGGTGGCCTCGTCGGCGAATGTGAATTCGGTAAAGCTGCGGCTGTCCGGACCTGTATAGCGTTCGGCTTTATAGGCTTCGTAAAAGGCTTCAATGTCTTCCTCAATCACATCGACTTGGGCGATGAAGTCATCCGGGCTTAAATGGATGAGGCTGATCCCACGGCGTTCGGGTTCACGCAGCGATTCTTTGCGGTCTTCATAGAGGGCTTGCAGCTCTTCCTCGGTCGGTTCGCCAATAGGTGGCAACTCAGACTGCTGGAGAATGAACCAAGAGGCCGAACGAAGCTCACCAAAATAGGCGGCCTGAAGACGCGCTATCGCTGTCGGGACGCGCAGTCCCGCGCTTGGGACGCCGCCTAAGCGCAACAAGGTCATATTGGCTTCAACATCCGCTTCATAATCGGCTTCGCGGAAGCCATTATTGTCTAGAAGCTGACTGTATCGCACGGGATCAAACACGCCTGTCGTGTCTTGGAAGATCGGATCGGTGCGAATATTTTCGACAATGGCATCGGTGGTCGCCGAAATTCCCTGCTTATCCGCATAGGCCGTAAGCAGTGTTTCGCGAGTCATATCTGCGAAGATCTGATCAAGAATACCGCGTTCCATCGCTTCTTCTTTGGTCAAAGCTCGGCCGCGTTCGTCTGTTTGTGTGCGCAGAATCCGCTCTAAGGTCGAATCCAGATTGCGATCAGATACGGCTCGATCTCCGGCACTGACGAGGCTGGCGCTGGAGCCACCCGCGAAAATCTCGGTCACGCCCCACGCCGCCATGGCGATGATAACGATGACAAATATCCCGCCCGCTGCTGGAGATCGGAGCATATTTCGCAAAGGGGTCAACATGAGTTCAGACCTTTTCCATAAGGATCGCTTGTGAGTTTCTGCACAGCTTGCTAGGCGAGCGCTCAAACTTGTTCAAGATGGTGACTGGTATGGTACGCACACTGATTGCAGGCAATTGGAAAATGAATGGCCTGAAATCCTCTCTAATGGAAGTCGATAAAGTGGTTTCGGAGCTCTCGGGCTTCGCGGATGCGGCAGATTGTTTGATTTGCCCGCCTTCAACGCTGATTGCGCCTATGACGGAACGGGCGGGCGACCGGTTGCATGTTGGGGCCCAAAGCTGCCATCCAGAGAAGATGGGCGCCTTTACCGGCGACTTGGCCGCAGAACAATTAAAAGATGTCGGGGCAAGTTTTGTCATTGTTGGCCATTCTGAACGGCGCTCAGAACATGGGGAGCGTAGCGCTTATGTTCAGGAACAGGCACATGCGGCGTTACGAGCGGACCTGACACCGATTGTTTGCGTGGGCGAAAGCTATGCTCAGCGCGAACGTGGAGAGACTAAAGACACAGTTGTCCGCATCCTCCGCAAGTCTGTCCCGACATTGGGCGCCAATGATTCGTTGGTTGTGGCCTATGAACCGCTATGGGCGATCGGGACCGGCTTGGTTCCCAGCGCTGAAGAAATTGCCGACGTGCATGGCGTGATCCGAAGCCTGTTGGTCGAACTCTATCAAGATCGAGGCGCCGAAATTCGGATTCTCTATGGTGGGTCTATGAAACCCGGGAATGCGGCCGAAATTCTCGCCATTGAGAACGTTAATGGTGGTTTGATCGGTGGTGCAAGCTTGAAGGCTGAAGACTTCATGGCCATTTATGCCGCAGCGGTGGCATAGTCCTAAAGCGTCAGACTGACCGTAAGGGGTTGGCGGACGGCTCAGAAAGGCGTAAGCCCCGCCGCTTGAGATTCAGGAAGCAAACATGACCAATGTAATCCTCGTCGCGCACATTCTTGTCTCCATTGTTTTGGTGATTGTGGTGCTGATGCAGCGCTCCGAAGGCGGCGCTCTGGGTATCGGTGGCGGCGGCGGTGGTGGTCCAGGCGGCGGATTGATGTCGGGTTCAGGCGTTACAGGCGCTTTGGTCCGAACAACCATCATTTTCGGGGCGATTTTCTTTGTTTCCAGTCTGACTCTGACCATCATCGCGACCCAAGAGAATTCGGACGGTCGCACAGAAGTGACACGCGAGCTTGAAGACAGCGTCACGCCCGATACCGACCCGGACGGGATTGATCTGAATGATTTTGACGATGTGTTAAGCGGTGGTGCTTTGTCGGATGATCCTCTGGCCGTGACTCCAAGCGAGACCACGCCTTTGGATGACCCTGCGCCGGAGAATGATGACCCGCTAGCGTCAGACCCACAATAATCTTCACAAAAATCCTGACTTACCCCTATCGGGGTGGGTCCCGAATCAGGCAATCTGCATTCCCATGACTCGCTATATTTTTATTACTGGCGGCGTGGTGTCTTCCTTAGGCAAGGGTATCGCTTCCGCAGCACTTGGGGCATTGCTGCAGGCGCGGGGCTATAAAGTCCGGTTGCGCAAGCTTGACCCGTATTTGAATGTCGATCCGGGGACGATGAGCCCACGCCAGCATGGCGAGGTATTTGTGACCGATGACGGTGCAGAGACCGATTTGGACCTTGGCCATTATGAGCGCTTTACCGGCGTTTCTGCGCGTCAGTCTGATAATATCACGACCGGACGAATCTATTCGACCATTATTGAGAAAGAGCGTCGCGGCGACTATCTTGGCGCGACCATTCAGGTCATTCCGCATGTGACCAATGAGATCAAAGACTTTGTTCTCTCCGATGCGGGCGAAGGCGTGGATTTCGTCCTCTGCGAAATTGGCGGAACGGTTGGCGATATTGAAGGCCTGCCTTTCTTCGAGGCCATTCGTCAACTCGGCCAAGAATTGGGGCCGGAGCGCGCCTGCTTTATCCACCTAACCCTGCTGCCATACATTCCCGCAGCAGGCGAAATGAAGACCAAGCCGACCCAACACTCGGTCAAAGAGCTGCGTTCGATTGGTATTCAGCCGCAAATCCTGCTCTGTCGGTGTGACCGACCGATCCCGGAGAACGAGAAGGGCAAAATTGCCAGCTTCTGTAATGTCCGTCCCAGCAGCGTCATCGAAGCGCGCGATGTCGGGCATATCTATGATGTCCCAGCGGCCTATCATGATGAAGGTTTGGACAAAGAAGTGCTCCAGCATTTCCGCATTCAAGATGCGCCAAAGCCGGATCTGTCTCGCTGGGATCAAATCGCCCAAACTGTGCACAATCCAGACGGCAATGTCTGCATCGGCCTGGTCGGCAAATACACCGATGTGCCGGATGCCTATAAATCCGTAATGGAAGCGCTCCAGCACGGTGGTCTGGCGAACAATGTCGGGGTCGAGATCAAACTGATCAATTCCGAAGAGTTTGATGACGACACCAAGCCAATCGATATCCTCGAAGGTGTGCATGGCATCATTTTGCCCGGTGGTTTTGGAGAACGCGGGGCGCGGGGCAAAATGCGCGCTGCCCGCTTTGCCAGAGAGCGGCAAGTGCCATGTTTCGGTATTTGCTACGGCATGCAGCTCGCGGTCGTCGAAGCGGCGCGAAATCTCGCCGGGATTGAAGGGGCGTCGACGACCGAGTTCGGTCCCACAGAAACGCCGATTGTCGGCCTGATGTCAGAATGGACCAAAGGCAATGAGCGGGTCACCCGTGACGAGAATACCGATATGGGCGGCACAATGCGCCTAGGGGCGTATCCAGCCCGGCTCAAAGAGGGGTCGCGTGTTGCCGAAATTTATGGCGCCCTAGACATCTCTGAGCGCCACCGACATCGATATGAGGTCAACACGGCCTATGTCGAGGCGTTGCAAAACCACGGCATGACCTTCTCAGGCATGTCCCCAGATGGCGTGCTGCCCGAGATCATCGAAATGGAAGACCATCCTTGGTTCATCGCGGTGCAATATCACCCGGAGCTAAAGTCTCGTCCGATGGAGCCACATCCCTTATTTGCGAGCTTTATTGATGCCGCGGTGACGCAGAGCCGATTGGTCTAAATCGCCGCTTCCTGGCCGACAGAACTTGCAGCTAGGCGGGAGAAGCCCTTCGGCGGGTGCGCAATTCCATCATGGACCGCAATTTTCCCTTGTCGGTCCGACTCACAGCTAGTATAGGCGCGGTTTGAATTTCACGAGGTTCGTCCTCGAAACCGTTTTGGAGCACGCAAATGGCTGTCCCTAAGAGTAAGATTACGAAATCCCGCCGCGGTATGCGCCGTTCGCATGACCGTTTGAAGGGGAATACCTTTATCGAAGACCAGGATTCTGGTGAACTTCGCCGTCCACACCATATCGATCTGAAGACTGGTATGTATCGTGGCCGTCAAATTCTTGAGCCAACCGACGATTAAGCACTGGCGCGAAACAAGTTTTAAAAAGCCCGCAGATTTCTCTGCGGGCTTTTTGTTTGTGGCAGAGTGTTATTGATCATGATCTCATGATTGAGCCGCTTGTTTTCCATATTTGCGTTCATGCCGATCCGTCAGTTGGATGACAAAGATCGAAACGCCATGCACGATCAGAGGGACGGCGAAGAGCAGGGTGATTTTTAGGATCTCCCAGTCACTGTCCAGCAGCGCAATAGACCCAAATATTGCAACGACACTGGCGGCGCGTAGATAGAAGTGTAAGCGCATACGGGCCTCAGCTTCTTCAGCTTTCAATTCGGCGGCTCTGCGCGCCTCTTCGTCGGCATCGACGGAGAGCGCCGTGGCGTCGACATCAAAGGCCGCGGCGAGCGCCTTCGCGGAGTCTTGAGACGCTTTTTCACCATTTTCGATCCTTTGGATCGTGCGCAATCCGATTCCAGCAAGGTCTGCCAGGTGTTCCTGCGACCAATGACGTTCTTCCCGCCATCTTTTTATTTTCGATGCGTCGACTTTGAATGTCATGTCCTAAACCTCTCACATACCGGCAAATAAGCCGTTGATTGAACGAGGTCTATACTGGTTGTTTCGCGACAGCGGTGCCACGCCATCTATATGACATGCACCCGCCATACAGCCGCCAAAACCTGAACAGTAGGGCAGGCTGCTTGTTTTCTCGGGGTTCGTCTAACTTACGCTTGGGGACGGGGACGATTTCCGAAAGCCTGGTTGGGGGCGAACCCCCGACCAAAGACCTAATCCGGTGATTGGTAGACCATAAACTCCCAGTCCGATTGATACGGATTGGAAAAATTGCCCTCGTCATCCAGAGTGGGGTTCTGAATGTAAGCCCAGCCGACACGACCCTGTCCGAGATAAACCATCTCATCTTGCCCGCCCCAACCTGTATTGGTCATCTCATAGGCCTCAGTGAGCGGATTTCCCTCGGCGTCGATTTCCATGAGATAGTAGGCTTTCGGGTGCAGCGTGTGTTTTCCAGCGAACCGTTGCAACTTTAAGCCGTCGCTGATGCACTGAAATTTTGCCCAACCCAGCAAGTATCGCCCATTCTGCAAATCCGTGATTTGCGGAGCGCCGAGCATGCAGTCATCATCTTCAACGATCCATTCAACATTTTGGTAGGTGCCGTCGATATTGGCTCGGCCGAGATCAGAGACTTTCAACAAGCCGATCCGGGTGAGATCGCTTGGCAATACTTCGCCGCCATTCCAGAATGCCCCGCGGAAAGCTGGATAGCGACTGCGTCCATTATTGTAATAATACTCTTCCATAAACGCCGCTTCACAATGCAGCTCCCACCACCAGCTACAGGCATCAAAGCCGCGCATTGTTTCGCCGCGGTCAATCGCTGCGGTTTCCGCTTCTTCGATAAAGGCCGCGAATTCTGGATTGTCGAGCGGAATGATTGGGGTGCCCGCTAAGACGACAATTGAGTGATTTTCATCGACAGGTATCGCCTTGTGCGCGTCGCCATTGCCGAGCCAGTAGCGATTGAAGTCGCTGGTACAGAGGGCTGCGAAGACACCGTTAAATGGGTTGAAGAAGGCGCGCATGTGGATCACGTGGCCATTGGCACAGTCCCAGTTGAAGCCCCGTGTTTCACTGGAATCGAGCGGATGCTGGCCATTCAAGACCCAGCCATCGCGTTCGACCACAACGAGCGCGCCGCTTTTGTGGCGTCCGCCATTATTGTCGAATGAATTGGTGACAAAGGCAGCGCCATAAGCGTCTTGTTCTTCCGCATAGACCATTGATGCAGCAGCGAATTGTTGGCCGCCGACCGCTTTGTGTATGACATACCGATCAGGCTGGCTCGAGAGACTCGTCTGGTCCCATTCAAGCAACCACATTTCGCCATTATAGCGATACCGGCTCTCCCGATCCGCGGGTGCGATATTACTATTATTGTCGACCTGGGTTTTGTTATTGGGCTGGTCGATTGTCGAAATATTGCTCTCTTCGACGAGGTCGCGGGTGAAATATTCCGACTCAGACACTGGGTCCTCGAAATCGGTATTACAGAGCACCGCGACGCGAGAGCAGTCGCTGCTCACCGCGATGCCATGGGTTTCTTGGCAAAGATCCACGCGAGTCTCATTGCCGGTGCGACGGAGTGATTTGGTCGCCGGATCGTATATCGTCTCAAACACGGACCCAATTGTGGGAATATCCGGGTCTTCAGTTTGCGCCGGGTCTTCCAACGTCATCGAGACATACATGCGGGGAGTGTCGCTATCGATGTCGCACGCCGCAAAATAGGTTCGAATGGGCAATTGCTTTGGGTGCCGTCCCGTCAGGTCTTTGGTGGTCCCAACATAATGCGCGAAGGACTTCCGCTCTGCAGCGTTTCTGAGACCGCCGGGCAGTCCACCAGACGTCGCTTTCGATACAGCGCCATCAATAGATGCGGACACAGGCGCCGGCGGGGGCGGTGGAGGAGGGGGTGGAGGCGGCGGCGAAACGGGCGGTGCGGGTGGGGACGCGACGCCTGAACCTTGAGTTGGCGCGGCGGTTTCTCCGCCACCGCCTCCGCCGCAAGAGGCCAAAACGGTTAGTGCGCTGCTGAGCGCGATGACGCTAGTGATGCGTTTCATGATTGGTGTCCCCAAGCATATGTGTCGCCTGGGCGTAGGTGCGCCGCGTTAAAGCCGCTAAAATCGGTTCTGAGAAAATTGATCGAACACATTATCCAAACAGTGCGATACGGGCGCCCGATCGTTCCTGGAATGGGTTGCTCGCTGGGTAGAGGTGTATGGCTAGGTTCGACGGCCTTGAACTGCGATGAAATTGCGTGATTTGCGCTTCGCACGCATCAACTCATTATCGGCGGCGGCAATCACGTCTTCGATGGATTGGCCTTTACCGTATTGCGTTATGCCGCATGAGAATGTCACTTGGTGACGGCTATCACGGGACAAATCCGGATGTATCGTCGCGCGTTCGAGCTGACGCTTCATCGCCATCATCGAATGATAAGCTTGTTCGGAGCTTTGGTTCGGAAAAATAATTGCAAACTCGTCGCCCCCGATACGGGCGGCAAAGTCATTCTTTTCCATATTCTCGACAATCAAACGGGCGAGATGTGCCAACACTTCGTCGCCCATGGGATGTCCGAACGTGTCATTGATGACTTTGAACTTGTCGAGGTCGAGCAGAGCCAAAGCGAAGTCTTCACTGTTCTTTGCGGCGCTATCGTGGACATAAGCCAGTCTTTCATTAAAGGCGCGGCGATTGGCAACATCGGTTAGCGCATCGGTGCGGCTTTGCTTTTTGATAACTTCGAATTCTTCTGTCAGCTGGCGGACTTGTTCCCTGGACTTGGCCAGATCCGATGCGAGCGTTTCAGTCATGCTCGACATTTGCGTGTTCGTCGCCACCAATTGTTCAAAAATGGCAGAGATGTCCCGCCGTTTCGGGCGTTTTGAAAGGTCTGAGCCGACTTCTTCCAATTGACCGCGCATAGCTTCATTTTCGCTACTGGTCTTGGAAATCAAATCGCTCACTTCTGAAAGTGAAGACTCAATGGCTTGGCTGACACGTTCACTCTCATCTTGAAACTTTGAGTTCGAGAGATGGGCTTCGAAAATATCTTCGATTTGTTCGCCGCTAATTTTGCCATGCGTGTCGAGGATCTCGTCGACCTCTTGAACCACCGCTTCCGGGCTGTTCGAGGCGTACGCGTACCACATTGTATAAGTCATCGGCGCAGGCGGGGTGCCGTGCTTCTCGATCAAGTCAAACGCGGTTCCAGCCAGCTGATAGATCGCATTATTGCGCGGCGTGTAGTCGACATCTGTGTCTTGCTGTTCGGCCAGGGGTGCGGTCATGTTTGAAACTCAAGCTTATCTACAGATTTGTTTCTATCAGAGGTTGTTTTCATTATGATTAATGACGACAGGTAGATTGTCAGAACATGGTTCACCCGCGCGATATATAATCTAGTGTCATTGTACCCCTGGAGCGGGCTTTGGCCGCGCCCATGCGACCATTGTCACCTCGCACCGCCACTTGCTCTTTGCCGCATAGCGCTCTAGACGCAGCCGCAAACAAGCCTCACGCGTTGCAAAGGACCCCGCTATGAGCGAAATCGTTGATATTCACGCCCGTCAAATTCTCGATAGCCGCGGCAATCCAACTGTCGAAGTGGACGTGACCCTTGAAGATGGATCCTTTGGCCGTGCGGCCGTGCCATCTGGCGCCTCCACCGGTGTCCACGAAGCGCATGAACTGCGGGATGGCGGTGAAGCCTATAAGGGCAAAGGCGTGATGAATGCCGTGGATGCTGTGAATGGCGAAATTGCCAATGAGCTCACAGGCATGGAAGCCACGGAGCAACGCCTGATCGACGGCTTGATGATGGAAGTTGATGGCACTGAGAACAAGAAACGTCTTGGCGCCAATGCCATTCTGGGGGTCTCCATGGCGGTCGCAAAAGCCGCTGCTGAAAGCTGCAGCTTGCCACTCTACCGCTATATTGGCGGAACCAATGCTCGCGTATTGCCGACCCCGATGATGAATATCATCAATGGCGGCGAGCACGCCGATAATCCAATCGATATCCAAGAATTTATGATCATGCCGGTAAATGCAGACAGCATTGCCGATGCGGTGCGCGTAGGTTCTGAGATTTTCCATACATTGAAAAAGACACTGAGCGATGCAGGGCATAATACCGGCGTTGGCGATGAAGGCGGATTCGCGCCCAATCTCTCTTCGACGCGCGATGCGCTTGATTTCATCATGAAGTCGATTGAGGCTGCAGGCTACCAACCTGGCGAAGATGTCGCGCTGGCGCTCGATGCGGCTTCAACCGAATTCTTCAAGGATGGCAAATATGTCCTCGCTGGTGAAGACAAAACGCTCGATGGCGAAGGCATGGCGAAATATCTGACCGACCTGGTCGACACCTATCCGATCGTGTCGATCGAAGATGGCATGGCAGAAGACGATTGGGACGGTTGGGGTATTCTGACCGAAATGGTGGGCGACCGCTGCCAGCTGGTCGGAGACGACCTGTTTGTGACCAATCCGGAGCGTTTGGCGATGGGGCTCACCCGCGGCGCGGCCAATTCCATTCTGGTCAAGGTCAATCAAATCGGAACCTTGTCAGAGACCTTAGACGCGGTCGAGCTCGCTCACCGGCATGCTTATACATCTGTCATGTCACACCGCTCTGGTGAGACAGAAGATGCGACCATTGCCGACCTCGCTGTGGCGGTGAATTGTGGGCAAATCAAAACTGGCTCGCTTGCGCGTTCAGACCGTTTGGCAAAGTATAACCAACTGATCCGGATCGAGGAAGAATTGGGGGCATCGGCGCTTTACGCGGGTTCAGCTCTGATCAACGCGTAAAATTGCAGGTCCCAGGCGACGAACTCAAATTCGCATGCTAATCCTCCAATAAAGTCGTGAGGGGATAGCAATGCGCGTTTACCTGATTGCAGCGCCCGAAGATCAAGAAGAAGCGGAAAAACTCGCGGAATATTTGAAACGCTTCGGTGTGTTCATTCGCAGCGAGTTTGGGCAAATGGCGTATCCGCCAGCGCATCATGGCGAGTATACGCTGGCTTTGTGGTCGCGAAATGCGATGATCTCATCGCGACAAATGATGATTACCAATCGCGCGATTGATGCCTGGGAGGACGGGCATCTGGTCATGGCGCGCTTGGAACACGGATTGAATCCGCGCGGATTAGCGGATCTGGAAATGGTCGATTTGACGTTTCCGTCGGCACGAGAGCATCGCTATCATGATGTCTTGAATGCCATCCGCGCGCTGGAGGATCAGCGCCGGGCTCAGGCGCGGGAGATGACAAGCACGCGCTCTGCGGCTGACTCAGGACCCGTGAACATGCAAGGGGACATGGAGGCTGTTGAGGACACATTAGAAGATATTCGTCAGCCGATGAAGTCAGCTGCCCCCGACTTGTCGGTTGAGCGAAAATCATCGGGAGGCGGGTTTTTGGGGGGCTTTTTGGCGATATGCGTCGTCGCGCTCCTCGCAACCGGAGTCGCCTATGGGCCTAGCCTGTGGCTCACATATGGGCCGAGCGATGTCGCGAATGAGATGCTTCAGCAGTTTTCGGCTTGGGTCCAGTCAGATTGGACCATCCCGGCAGCGATGATTGGGGCCCCCATAGGGATCTTACTTGTCATACTGATTTTGAGAGCGATGCTTCGAGGTGGCTCGAAGCGCATATCATCGGATGCGGACGAATTGGAAATAGACTCGTTCACCGCGGCGCCTCGCGCGTCTGTCCCAGCGCCGACCATGTCTGTTGAGGCGGCGCTTGAAGCCACGCAAACGCCTGAAATCTTTGTCTCCTACTCGCATGAGAATTCCGCCACTGTGTTTCCCATCGTCGACTCGGTGGAATCAGAGGGCGTGAGTGTTTGGATTGATCGCGATGAAATGCGCGCGGGGCAAAACTGGGCCGGTCAAATCGTGCGCGCCATCAAAGCGTCAGGACGGTTTTGCTTGATGTGCTCGGCCCAGTCCTATGATTCCAATAATGTGCGGCGCGAAGTCTATCTCGCCAATAAGTATGAGAAGGCGATGGTGCCCATCTTATTAGATGGCGCGAAGATGCCTGACGATATCGAGTTCTTCTTGGTCGATACGCAATGGCTGGACTTGACCAAACTGGATGAAAACGAACGCTCTGCGGCGATAAAAGAGCTCTTGGTCGAGTCAGAAAATTAGCGAAATATTAACCATGTTTGGGTGATTCTTTTTGCGCATTGGAGTGCGCGTAGATGACCTCAAAATGGGCCGCTGGGGCCATGTCTCTGACTGTTGCCTATTTTGCTTATCACGCTTTTGCGGGTCAGCAGGGGCTCGGCGCGTGGACGGACAAACAGGCCGAACTCGCGAAGAAGAAAGCGCACTTAACCCGGCTAGAAGCCGAAAATGCTGCACTGCAAAAAGACATAGCTCGACTGATTCCAGGGCAAGTTGATCCAGACTTGGTCGAATTCCTCGCGCGGCGCGATCTCGGCTTCGTGTATCCGGGTGAGCTCGTGTTACTTGACAGCGCTGGCAATAATGCAGAAATGCATAACTGATAAGACTCGACCTTGCGTCAGTCATCTGCGTATTTAGTGCAAAAATATCACATTTAGGGAGCCATTATGGCCAAAGCTGCGACCCCCAAGCGCCGAAGCTCGCCCAAGCTTAAGAAGGACGAAGCGCTCAAATACTATCGCGATATGGTGTTGATCCGTCGGTTCGAAGAACGGGCAGGACAATTATACGGCATGGGTAAGATTGCCGGCTTCTGTCACCTCTATATCGGTCAGGAAGCGGTCGTCACCGGCATGCAAGCCTGCCTCAAAGAGGGCGACCAGGTGATTACGGGGTATCGGGATCATGGGCATATGTTGGCCTGCGATATGGACCCTCGCGGCGTGATGGCCGAACTCACGGGACGCGCCGGGGGCTATTCGCGCGGCAAAGGCGGCTCGATGCACATGTTTAGCCGGGAAAAGAATTTCTTCGGCGGGCACGGCATTGTCGGTGCGCAAGTGCCGATCGGCACGGGGCTGGCTTTCTCGAACAAATATCTCGGAAAAGACAATGTCTGCCTGGCCTATTTTGGGGATGGCGCGGCCAACCAAGGACAAGTCTATGAAGCGTTCAACATGGCATCGCTTTGGGAATTGCCCGTCATTTATGTGATTGAGAATAATATGTACGCGATGGGCACAAGCGTTGAGCGTCATGCATCGGAAACCGAATTGTACAAGCGTGGCATCTCGTTTGAGATTGCGGGTGAGGAAGTCGACGGCATGGACGTCTATGCGGTCAAGAAAGCCGGTGAGAAAGCGGTCAAACATGCGCGCAGTGGAAGAGGTCCATACATCCTCGAAATGAAGACCTATCGCTATCGCGGTCACTCCATGTCCGACCCAGCGAAATATCGAAAACGCGAAGAGGTCGATGATATTAGAAGCCACAATGACCCGATTGATGGGCTGAAAGAACAAATCGTCGCGCAAAACATTGCCAGCGAAGAAGACCTGAAAGCCATCGACAAAGAGATCCGGGCCATCGTCAAAGATGCGGCGGACTTCTCCCTTGAAAGCCCAGAGCCGGATCCGGCTGAACTATGGACGGATGTCCTGTTGCCGGTGGAGGCGTAATCATGGCTGTTGATATTCTCATGCCCGCCCTGTCGCCAACCATGGAAGAAGGCACTTTGGCCAAATGGTTGAAAGGCGAGGGCGATAAGGTTGAAGCCGGCGATGTCATTGCTGAGATCGAAACCGATAAGGCGACGATGGAAGTCGAAGCCGTCGACGAAGGCACGCTCGCGAAAATTCTGATCCCAGAAGGAACAGAAGGCGTAAAAGTGAATGCGGTCATCGCTGTGCTTACCGAAGATGGCGAAGATGCGAGCGCCGTGTCCGCACCGGCTGAATCAGATGTCGAGAAAGTGACCCCGGTTGCAGAGCCTGAAGTTTTGGAAGCTCAAGCGGCGGCCGATGCACCTGCTGCACCCGCATTGACCAATCCAGATATTCCAGAAGGCACGACCTTCACCAAGACCGTGCTGCGGGATGCGCTGCGGGATGCCATGGCCGAGGAGATGCGCCGGGATGAGACCGTCTTCGTCATGGGTGAAGAGGTTGCTGAATATCAGGGTGCTTACAAAGTCACCCGGGAATTGCTGCAAGAGTTTGGTCCACGACGGGTCGTCGATACGCCCATCACCGAGCATGGATTCGCAGGTCTCGGCGTCGGGGCCGCCTTTGGTGGTTTGCGCCCCATTGTCGAGTTCATGACGTTTAACTTCGCCATGCAGGCGATTGATCAAATCATCAATTCTGCCGCCAAAACACTGTACATGTCGGGTGGCCAAATGGGATGTCCGATCGTTTTCCGGGGACCGAATGCCGCGGCATCGCGCGTGGGCGCACAGCACAGCCAAGATTATGCCGCATGGTATGGTCATGTGCCGGGTTTGAAAGTGGTGGCACCCTGGGATGCAGGCTCCGCCAAAGCGCTTCTGAAATCAGCCATTCGTGATCCGAATCCCGTCGTCTTCTTAGAGCACGAGCTGCTGTACGGTCTCGAATATGATGTCCCGGACTTGGAAGACTATACGCTCCCCATCGGCAAAGCCGCGGTCATTCGCAAAGGCACCGATGTTACTTTGGTCGGCTACTCCCGTATGGTCGGTTTCGCTATGGATGCCGCGGAGCAACTCGCGGCAGAAGGCATTTCCGCAGAAGTGATCGACCTTCGCTCTATTCGTCCGCTGGATATGGATACGATTGTTCAGAGCGCGATGAAGACCAATCGCTTGGTCACGGCCGAAGAAGGCTGGAAACATATGGGCGTTGGCGGCGAGATCGATGCCGGGGGCCCTGAACAAGGTTTAGATTCTCTTGATGCGCCGCGAATGCGGGTCCCGCAAAACGAAGTCCCTCTGCCTTATGCCGGTAATCTGGAAGATATGAGCCTGCCAAATGCCGGTGATATCGTCGCAGCGGCGAAAGCCGTATGCGAAGGGATGTAGGAGGACATCATGAAGTCGATTTTTCTGTCGATCGGAGTTAGCACCCTGACGCTGGCGGGTTGTGTCTATGTCGATGCCAACGAAGGGGCTTATGTCAGAGATGCCTATATAGAGGACAATGACGCCTACAATCCGGAAGTCGCCGCGATCGAAGCCGTGATCCAGGATTATTTCGATGGTCAGGGTGAAGCCAGCCTTGAGCGTTTGCAACGCGCCTTCCATCCAAACTCATCCATGTTTGGTGTGATCACCGATGATGAGGGTGAGAGTGAATTACGGGTCTGGCCGAAAATGTATGAGGTCATCGAAGGTTGGGCGCAGAATGATAACCCGCCCGGCGCCGGCCGAGACGGTGAAGTCCTTAGCATAGAGATCATCGATGACCGTCTGGCCGTAGCAACGTTCCGCTATGCGGATCGGTTCTATGACGCCTTCTCTCTGGTCAAGATTGACGGCGAATGGAAAATCGCCGCCAAGACGTTCATTCGACAATAGGAGGGGCCCATGTCGATCAATATTACGATGCCCGCGCTTAGCCCCACAATGGAAGAGGGCACGCTCGCCAAATGGAATGTGAAACCGGGCGACACGGTTGAGGCGGGCGATGTCATCGCTGAGATCGAAACCGACAAAGCGACGATGGAAGTCGAAGCCGTCGATGAAGGCACGGTCGCGCAAATCCTGGTTCAGGAAGGGACTGAAGGGGTCAAAGTCAACGCTGTGATCGCGGTTCTGGCGGAAGAGGGTGAGGATGCAAGTGCGGTATCTGCAGACGCACCAGCGCCTGCGCCAGAAGCACCGGCAGCACCCGCCGCTACTCCTGAACCTGCCAAAGAAGCGCCAAAGCAAGTCGCTTCGACGCCGGTTCAAATAACAGCGCTCGGGTCCGGCGATGATCGCATTAAGGCCAGCCCGCTGGCGCGTCGGATCGCGGCGCTGAAAGGCATCGATCTTACGGCACTCAAGGGCAAAGGCTCTGGGCCGCATGGGCGGATCGTCAAGAAAGACGTGGAGAACGCCCAGCCTGGCGCGATGGCGCCAGCCTCAGGTGGGGTGCCGGCTTCGCCAGATGGGCTCATCTTGCCACAAGTGTTGGATGATCGCGTCTATGCACCTGACACTTACCGCCTCGAGCCGCTCGATGGCATGCGCAAAACGGTGGCACGTCGTCTGACGCAAAGCTTCATGCAAGTGCCGCATTTTCCGCTCAATGTGGATATCGCGCTTGATAAGCTGCTTGCCGCGCGCAAAGGCATCAACGAAGCCGCACCAGAAGGCGTCAAAGTTTCGGTCAATGACATGCTGATCAAAGCATCCGCCATGGCGCTCATGGCCGAACCGGATTGCAATGCGAGCTTCACCGATAATGGGATTGCCTATCACAATGGTGCGCATATCTCGGTCGCTGTTGCGATCGATGGTGGCTTGATCACACCTGTTATTCGCGATGCAGAGAAGAAAGGCTTGGCCGAAATTTCTATCGAGATGAAAGACCTGGCCAGCCGCGCCCGGGAGCGCAAGCTCAAGCCGCAAGAATATATGGGCGGGACATTCTCTATCTCGAACCTTGGCATGTTCGGCATCAAATCGTTCGCTTCAATCATCAATCCGCCTGAAGGCATGATCATGTCTGTTGGCGCTGGGGAGAAACAACCCGTTGTCGGTGCGAATGGGGAACTGACAGGTGCGACCCTTATGGGCGTGACGTTGACCTGCGATCACCGCGTCATCGGCGGTGCAGAAGGCGCGCGTTGGCTGCAGGCGTTCAAACGCTATGTTGAGACGCCAGAAAGCATGCTGCTTTAAGCGCGGGTTGAGATGGATTGGAAATGGCCATCTGCGGAAATGACGGCGGCAATGAGTGCCGTCGTGGTGGGTATTGCCGCGCC
>JABSQA010000063.1 GCA_013213825.1 Henriciella sp. | reverse complement strand
TACCGGCAATTATGATGGCCGCGTAACGCTCGAAGACATCCAAGATGTCGACAAGCTCGCTGTGGTTATGGGGCATGAGATCGCCCACGCCTAGGCGCATCATGGAGCCAAACGGATGAGCAATACGCGCCTGGCGCAATTCGGCACGATTGCGGTTGGCTTGGGCCTTGGCGATATGGATCCAGGCCAGGCGCAAATGGTCCAACAAGCGATGGGCATGGCGGCGCAAGGCGGGCTGATGGCTTTTTCCCGACAGCATGAGACAGAGGCGGACTGGATCGGGCTCGAGCTGCTGGTGCGGGCCTGTTATGATCCACGCGAAGCCCCAGAATTGTGGACCCGTATGGGCGAGATTGGTGGAGGCCAGCGCCCACCAGAATGGATGAGCACGCACCCGGCCTCAGAGACTCGCGCTGAGAATTTCCGCGAATGGATGCCCGACGCTGTGGCCAAATATGAGCAGCGCTGTGGACGGCTTGGCGGCAGCTTTTAATCCCGCTCACATTTGATTGATTTGTCTCTCCCGCGCCGGGTCGCTTAATGGCCCGATAAGGGGAAACATATGATCTTACTCACGGGTGCGAGCGGCGTGATCGGCCAAGACCTGGCTCCGCGCTTGCCGCAAGACAGATTGATCCTAGCCCGCCACCGGGCCCGGCCTGAAAGCGATGCAAGGCAAGTCGCAATGGATATTCGGGCGCCAGATTTTGGGCTGTCGGCGCAGGCCTATGCGGCGCTTGCGGTCGAGGTTGAGACGATCATTCACTGCGCCGCGATTACGGATATGAGCGGCCAAGTGCCAGAGCTCGGCGCGACCAATATTGCCGGCGTTCAGCATATGGTCGATTTTGCAAAGGCGGCTGGGGCGAAGCTGCACTTTGTCTCCACCGCATATTGCTCGGAAACCTATGGCTCAGCCACACCTGTGGCGTCAGACTATGTGTCGTCGAAACGCGCGGCCGAGGCCGTGGTTCGCGAGAGCGGGCTCGATTGGACGATTATCCGTCCATCCATCATAGCAGGGCATTCGCAGACCGGGGCCATTGCGAGTTTTCAAGGCTTTCATCTCTTCATTGCGACTGTGTTGAAAGGCCGCTTGCCAATCATCCCCGTCGCCCCGCAAACGGCCTGCGATTTCGTAGCGGTGGATTGGGTGGCTGAAGCCATTGCCAAAATCGCCCAAGCGCCCGACTGGGGCCGTACCTATTGGCTCACGGCTGGCCCCGCGGCGATCACGATTGAAGAGATGATGGAGACAGGCCGCGCCTTCGCGGACGCTTGGGGCCGGGACTTGGATTCTGTGCAACTGATGACGCCCGAAGCAGTCGAAGCTGAGATCCTGCCTGGCTTACGGCCCCGTATGCGCGATCGGCTGCTCATCCTGGTCAATTTGGCGAAAGTCATGACCCGCCGCACGGCGTTTCCGACGGATCTAGAAGACATTAGCAAAGCACGCCTGAAGACGGCTTTGCTCTCAAATCTGGACTATTGGGGCGCGCAGAACGGTTAGTCGCCGCCCCCCATGCCGCCGCCCATGCAGCCACACCCGCCACCGCCGCCGCGGCGTTTCTTGCCGCCGCGATGACTGCGGAAGGTGAAGTGCGAAGCGCTGTGTGACAGGACGCCCGAATAGGACCGTCCGGAGCTGATAAAGATCGCGCCGCCGCCGCCATAATATCCGCCATCAACGCCATTGCCGACACCGCCTGAGAAGCTGGCTGTGTCGAGGCGCACTTCAGTGCTTTGCGCGCGATGGGTGATGACGCGCTTAGGCGGGGCCGTGCGCCGAGTTGTGGTAACGGTCCGGGTAGGCGTCGCGCGGCGATGGGTGACGGTCCGTTTGGTGACGACGGGCGGGTGTTCTTTCACCACGCGGCGGGTGACCGTGCCGCAACAGGGTTTTCCCTCGGTGCGTTTCACAGGTGCTGGCGCTGGCGTCGCAGGGCGGGCCGGACAAGACCATGCTTTGCCATCTTCGATCAGGTAACAGCCTGGCTCAGGGGGCACCGGTTGGTGGGCGCGAACAGGTTCTGGGCCACGATTGACGCGCTGGCCCGGTGTGCCATCTGCAAATGCAGGCACGCTCGCCGTCGCGGTCAGGGCCAAGGCCGCCAAAGTTTTGTTCCAGAACGACATAGTTTTCGCCTCCTAAGCGAAATCCGCAGGCTTTATCTGTGGACAGACGCAATCTCGAGACCAGCAGTTAACGCCCTGACACAAATTTGTGCAATCAGCTTAACCTCGCGCGCGAGTTGTGTTCGCCTATCAGGACACAACGTATAGTTAAAACCTTTAGGGGGTAGCACTATTATTAATTGGATTAATATCGCTTGGCGCAGTATCCCATTGGCATAGTTGCGTACCCAACACCTAGACTCACTCAAAAAACCTCACAGGAGACTCCATGGCTGACGATATGAAATGCCCAATGCGCGGCGGTTTTAAAACCGGCGACTTGGCCAATAAAAGCTGGTGGCCCGAGCAGCTCAATCTGAAAATTCTCAATCAGAATGCGCCGCAAGTCAGCCCGCTCGAAGATGATTTCGACTATGTCAAAGAATTCGAGTCGCTCGACTATGACGCGCTGAAGAACGACCTCGCCGCGCTGGTCACAGACAGCCAAGACTGGTGGCCAGCCGACTATGGCAATTATACCGGTTTCTTCGTCCGGATGGCCTGGCACAGCGCTGGGACTTACCGCACCTATGATGGCCGCGGCGGCGCCAATTCTGGCTCACAGCGTTTTGCGCCTCTGAACAGCTGGCCAGACAATGGCAACTTGGACAACGCCCGTCGTCTGCTTTGGCCGATCAAGCAGAAATCTGGCAATACATGCTCTTGGGCCGACCTGATGCTCCTTGCCGCATATGTCGGCATGGAAGTTGGCGGTCTGAAGACATTTGGTTTCTCTGGCGGCCGCGCCGATTGGTTCGAGCCTGAAGAAGACATTTATTGGGGCCCGGAAGCCGAATGGCTGCTCGCCTCTGGCAATGATAAGAGCCGTTATGCTGGTCAGCGCGATTACAAAGCCGACGATGCCGACGCCTATAAGCTTGATACGCCACTCGGCGCTGTGATGATGGGTCTCATCTATGTGAACCCAGAAGGCCCGGATGCGGTTCCAGATCCAATTGCTGAAGGCCATGATATTCGCGTCACCTTTGCCCGTATGGCGATGAATGACGAAGAGACTGTGGCACTGGTGGCGGGCGGTCACACATTCGGTAAAGGCCATGGCGCCGGTCCAGAAGACCTGGTTGGCGTTGAGCCAGAAGGTGCGCCGATGCAGAATATGGGCTTTGGTTGGATGAACAGCCACGGCACCGGCAAAGGCGACGACACCACGACGGCTGGTTTTGAAGGCCCATGGACCCCGACGCCAGACACGTGGGACATGACCTATTTCGAAAACCTGCTCAAATATGAGTGGGAAAAGACCACCAGCCCATCTGGCCATGTCCAGTGGCAGCCTGTCCCTGGCCAAGGGGCGCCAGAAGCACCTATGGCCCATGACCCATCGAAGACCCAGCCTTTGATGATGACCACAGCCGACATGTCGCTCAAACTGTTCCCAGATTATGCGAAAATTTCTGCGGACTTCCTGGCAAATCCAGACAAGTTTGCTGACGCTTATGCGCGTGCTTGGTTCAAACTGACTCACCGCGATATGGGACCGAAGTCTCGCTATGTCGGACCTGAAGTGCCCGCTGAAGACTTGATCTGGCAGGATCCCGTTCCGGCACCAACCGGACCCGTCATCAACGACGCCGACATTGCTGAGCTGAAGTCGCAAATTCTCGCGTCTGGCCTGACTGTACCACAATTGGTCAGCACGGCTTGGGCATCGGCTTCAACCTTCCGCGACTCAGACAAACGCGGCGGCGCAAATGGTGCTCGCATCGCGCTGTCGCCCCAAAAAGACTGGGCGATCAACGTCTCGTCAGGCGTGCCAGCTGTGGTTGCGAAACTGCAAGAGATCCAAGCTGGGTTTAATGCCAGCGGCACGCAAGTCTCGCTAGCGGACCTGATCGTTCTCGGCGGTTGCGCGGCGATCGAGAAAGCCTCTGGCGCGTCTGTCCCATTCACCCCAGGTCGCGGCGACGCGACCCAAGAGTGGACCGATGTGGAGTCCTTCGATGTGCTGGAGCCAAAAGTTGATGGCTTCCGCAACTATAATGAAAGCGAAGATCCGCGGGCGACGGAAGAATTGCTCGTCGACAAAGCCGCTCTGCTGACCCTGTCGGCGCCAGAAATGACGGTGCTTGTTGGTGGTCTGCGTGTGCTCGGCGCGAACGCGGCAGACTCTACGCATGGCGTCTTCACTGACACTGTCGGTACGCTGAGCAATGACTTCTTCGTCAATGTTCTCGACATGGCGAATGAGTGGGTCGCTGACCCATCTGAGGAGCTGTTCGAAGGCCGTGATCGTAAGACCGGCGCGGTGAAATTCTCAGGCACCCGCGCGGACTTGGTGTTCGGATCGAACTCCATCCTCCGTTCGATTGCCGAAATCTATGCGCAGAGTGACTCGAAAGCGCGCTTCACGCGTGACTTCATCAAAGCTTGGGACAAGGTGATGAATCTTGACCGGTTCGACGTGAAGTAAGCTTCGCGCTGAAGACTTGAGAAAAGGCGGTGCCCGCGGGTGCCGCCTTTTTTTGTTTGTTATCCCGGTGTCTGGATTTTCTAAGGTGAGGCGATTTTCGGAGGCACTGGACTTCCGCCGTTAACACCCTCGGGCCATATCAGATGTTCGCGAAGCCCGGAGTGATCATGGACTTTAAAGTGGGTGATGTTGTCGTGCTGAGGTCGGGTGGTCCGAAAATGACCATCGCGGCGGTGAAAGCGGATCGCGCGATTTGTATTTGGTTCAATCGACGCGAGGATTCGCATGAAGAGAAAACCGCCGAATTTCTGACCCCGACATTGAAACTCTTGACGGTTCGCGCTGCGCCGCGCGAACAAGCCGTTGATCAGGCCGATTAGGCGTTTTACCGCCGATACCTGCGGAGGCAGGTATCCATGGCCAAACAATAGCCGCCCAGACCATGGGCTTGTTAGGGAACCTGGGTTCCTGCCTTCGCAGGAACCATCGGAAGACGCGGGGCTATCCTTTTGGCTCAATCAAATCCCATAAATTGCCAAACGGGTCCTCAAAGACGGCGACGGTGCCGTAAGCCTCATATCGCGGGTCTTCGCGGAACGTCACGCCCTGCGCCAGCATCGCGGCATGGTCGCGGGCGAAATCATCTGTATGCAAGAAAAAGCCGACCCGCCCGCCGGTCTGATGGCCAATCGCGGCCACCTGCTCGGGTCCATCCGCCTTGGCGAGCAGAAGCGCGGTTTCAGCGCCGGGCGGCGCAACGCGAACCCAGCGTTTTGTGTCGCTAAGCGGGGTGTCTTCGAGAAGCGCGAAGCCAAGTTGATCGACATAGAAGGCAATGGCGGCGTCATAGTCTGGAATGACGAGGGTGATGCTGGCGATGGTTTGGGTCAAATCTCGTTTCTCAACATGTTCAAACTGGCTCCACATCTCGTTCTGCCAATCAAAATTGGCACGCATGGCGGCTGGCTGAGGTCTCAACCGCCATGGGTTCTGACTTTCGTCAGGAAAACGGTGATTGAAGCGATGATTTTTCTCTATGCCGCCTCGACCTCAGCCTCACTCGGATCATAGTTCAAGATCGGCCCCAGCCAGCGTTCCGCAGTGCGCAGCTCCATGCCTTTGCGTCGGGCATAGTCTTCGACTTGGTCGCGTTCGATGCGGCCGACGGCGAAATAGACGCTTTCTGGATGCGCCATATACAGGCCGGACACAGACGCGGCCGGGGTCATGGCAAAGCTAGAGGTGAGTTCCATGCCGATCCGGCCCGCGTCGAGCAGACGGAACAGAGTCTCTTTTTCCGTATGGTCGGGCTGGCACGGATACCCTGGCGCTGGACGGATCCCAGAATAGGCTTCTTTGATCAGCTCAGCATTGTCGAGCGCCTCGTCCGCAGCATAGCCCCAATGAGTTTTGCGCACCTGCTCGTGCATGTATTCAGCCATGGCTTCGGCAAACCGGTCGGCGAGGGCTTTGACCATGATGGCGGAATAATCGTCCGCTTCGGCCTCGAACTTTTTCGCAATCTCTTCCGCTTCCGGGCCCGCGGTCACCGCGAAACCGCCAATATGATCGCCCGCGTCTGCAATAAAGTCTGACAGCGCAAAATTGGCGCGCTGATTGTCTTTCACCATTTGCTGGCGGAGCGTATGGAACGTGTCGCCTGTGTCGAGTTTGATATCGTCGCCGTTTCGCTCGGCGCCCCAGAAGCCGACCACGGCTTTGGGCTTGAACCAATCCTGGCCAAGGATTTGCTGCATCATATTTTCCGTGTCGCGCCATAGGTCGCGCGCGGCTTCGCCAACAATCTCGTCTTCCAAGATTTGCGGAAAGCGTCCGGCCAGGTTCCAGCTAGAGAAATAGGGCGTCCAATCGATATAGCGGGCGAGTTCCGAGAGATCGAAATCCTCGAAGACTTGGGTGCCGGTAAAGCTTGGGGCAGGCGGGGTTGGCGCTTCGAGCTTGTGGGCGTGGCTGCGTGCCACATTAATCGGATGACGCGGCTTGGGCGGGCCGCCAGCGCGGCTATCTCGCATCCGTTGATACTTAGCTTGCGCCGTCTCCACAAAGAGCGGGCGGTCTTCATCAGAGAGCAAGGCAGAGACCACGCCAACTGCACGGCTGGCATCGGTAACATGAATGGTCGGGCCATTGTCGCGCGCCGGATCAATCTTCACTGCAGTATGCGCCGGCGACGTGGTCGCTCCTCCAATGAGAAGCGGCTGTTTCATGCCCGTGCGCTGCATCTCGCGGGCGACATAGACCATTTCATCAAGGCTTGGCGTGATCAGGCCAGACAGACCGATAATGTCGACTTTCTCTTCCTCAGCTTTGGCGAGGATATCTTCGCACGGCACCATGACGCCCATATCGACAATCTCATAGCCATTACAGGCGAGCACAACGCCGACAATATTCTTCCCAATATCGTGCACATCGCCTTTCACCGTCGCCATCAAGACTTTGCCGTTGGAGACGTCGACAGTGCCGAGCTCTTCTTTCTCAGCCTGCATGAAAGGGTCGAGATAGGCCACGGCCGCTTTCATCACGCGGGCCGATTTCACCACTTGTGGCAGGAACATTTTGCCGGAGCCGAACAAGTCGCCGACCACATTCATGCCGTCCATCAACGGGCCTTCGATGACGTGCAGCGGACGCGCAGCTGCGGCGCGCGCCTCTTCTGTATCCTCGTCGATGAATTCGGTAATGCCATTGACCAGCGCATGTTCGAGCCGCTTGTTCACCGGCAGCTCACGCCAAGACATGTCTTTCTCGGCTGTCTTGCCTTTCTGCCCGCGGAACTGTTCGGCATAATCGACCAAAGCTTCCGTCGCGTCTTCATTTCGGTTGAGGATAACGTCTTCGACCAGCTCCCGCAGCTTGGGTTCAATCTCATCATAAATGTCGAGCTGACCGGCATTGACAATGCCCATATCCATGCCCGCTGGAATGGCATGATAGAGGAAGACAGAGTGCATCGCCCGGCGGACCGGCTCATTGCCGCGGAACGAGAATGAGACGTTGGAGAGCCCGCCGGAAATGTGACAGCCCGGGCAGGTCTCGCGGATCACCTTGGTCGCTTCGATGAAGTCGACGGCGTAATTATTATGCTCCTCAATCCCTGTCGCGACGGCGAAAATATTCGGGTCGAAAATAATGTCTTCGGCCGGGAAGCCGACTTCCTCAATTAGGATCTTGAAGGCGCGTTGGCAGATCTCGATCTTGCGGGGCGCCGTATCGGCTTGGCCAACTTCGTCAAAGGCCATGACCACAACGGCCGCGCCATAGGAGAGGCATTTGCGCGCCTGCTCGCGGAATTGATCTTCGCCCTCTTTCATCGAGATCGAGTTGACCACAGCCTTGCCTTGCACGCATTTTAGGCCGGCTTCGATAACCTCCCATTTCGAGCTATCAATCATCACGGGCACGCGAGCAATGTCCGGTTCGGCGGCAATCAAGTTGAGGAATGTGGTCATCGCTTCAGCGCCGTCCAACATGCCTTCATCCATGTTCACATCAATGATTTGGGCCCCATTCTCGACTTGCTGTCGCGCGACTTCGACGGCGGAGGCATAGTCGCCATTGACGATCAGCTTCCGGAACCGTGCGGAACCGGTGACATTGGTACGTTCGCCAATATTGACGAAGCTCTGGGAGGCGGAGGTGGTCATTTCAGTCTTTCTAGAAGCACGAGCACATCATCGTGCCATATGTTGAGCTCGTCGCTTTCT
This sequence comes from Henriciella sp., assembly GCA_013213825.1. Taxonomy (GTDB): domain Bacteria; phylum Pseudomonadota; class Alphaproteobacteria; order Caulobacterales; family Hyphomonadaceae; genus Henriciella. Next base: position 10,435 of record JABSQA010000063.1, on the reverse strand, counting down.
TCCCACAGCTCACGAAGCTCTGAGTTTTGCAGAACGCGACTTACAGCGTTTTTCGAATCGCCGATCAATTTTGGAGAAGCGTCGATTTTTTCTATTAGGTCGACATGGTCATGGACTAAGCGATCCGTTTGTCCCGTTTTCTTTGCGGCGACAAATTCTGCAGCGGCCAAAGCAGCGCTGGCCTCGGGGGCTTCCAAATAGTCGTCCGGCGGATTGATCGCCAGTTTGAAGGCGCTTTCGATAGCCGACATCCCGGACTCCTCGAACTGCCAAACAAAGTCCAGCGCATCATCAATCTCGAAAGACTTATGTCCCCAAGCACCCATCAGACAAACCGCCCTTTAAATCTCGCAAATTGTCTCAAAGCTGCCGATCAGCATGCGCTTGCCATCGAAGGGCATGGTCGCGTCTTCATCATTGAAGACCGGGTCTGCCATACATTGTTCCATGCCTTTGTCGCGCGCCTCTTTAGAGGGCCATTCAATCCAGGAAAAGACGATGACTTCACCAGGCTTGGCTTTGACCGCGAGCGGGAAAGAGGTGACTTCGCCATCCGGCACTTCGTCGCCCCAATTGTCCATGATGCGCAGCGCGCCATATTTTTTGAAGACCGGGCCGGTGACCCGCGCATGTTCGAGATAGGCGTCTTTATTCTCAATCGGCACCGCAGCGACAAATCCATCAATATAGGTCATCAGCTGTCCTCCTTTACGAGGCCTGTCAGGCCATCAATGCTCTCGCTATTCTTCTGGTAGCGACTGTCCACCCATTCCTCGATCGACTTATTGTCGACATAGCGGGTGAGTTGGTCGCGCTCGCCTTTAAACTCATAGAAGGGCACGCCCCAGCCGCAGCTGTCTTGGATACGCTTCAATTTGACTTTGAATACGCCGCGCGCCCGGCTGAAGCCCGGAAACAGCGCCAGCATCTCGTCCCATTCCGCGTGGTGCGGATTGACCACTTCACCTGTGCCGAACAGGCGTAAGATATTGGCGGGGCCTTCAAACGCGCAGAACATCATCGTGATGCGACCATTCTCTTGCACATGCGCTTGGGTCTCAATCCCCGAGCCGCCAAGATCGAGCCAGGCCACCGTGGTGTCATCTATGACTTTGAACGCGTCATAGCCTTTCGGCGACAAGTTGATATGCCCGTCCGCCGAGAGTGGCGCAGATGCGACAAAGAACATTTTCTGCTTCTCAATGAAGCTGATGATGCGATCATCGAGTTTGTCATACACTTTCATGGGCGCGCTCCTTGATTCTGGGGGTGCCTTAAGATGCCAGTTCAAACGGTTCGAGACCAGACAGGCGCATCGTGTTTTTGCTCGGTGCAATCTCCCGCGGCTTTACGCCTTCAATCGCTTTGGCAAGCGCTTTCACATGAGGCGGTGTGGTTCCGCAACATCCTCCAATAATGTTGACGATGCCATCTTCCGCCCACCCGCTAAGCTTGCCGGATGTCTCATGCGGCTCCTCATCATATTCACCCATTTCATTTGGCAGGCCAGCATTTGGATAGGCCGCGACCAGCGTGTCTGAAATGCGCGACAGCGAAGCAATGTGCGGGCGCATCAGTTCGGCGCCAAGCGCGCAATTGAAGCCAATCGCGAACGGTTTGGAATGGCGCACAGAGTTCCAGAAGGCTTCAACGGTCTGCCCTGACAGCGTGCGCCCTGAACGGTCTGTGATGGTGCCAGAAATCCACAGTGGCAATTCATCCATGCCTTCCGCCTCTAGGTCCATTTTGGCTTTGATCGCCGCCTTGCAATTCAGCGTATCCGTGATCGTCTCGACCAAGTACATGTGCACGCCGCCATCGTTCAGCGCTTTGATCTGCTCGCGATAGGCTTGATAGACTTGGTCAAAGACCACTTCCCGCGCGCCGGGATTGTTCACGTCTGAACTCATCGAGAGCATCTTGTTCAGTGGCCCAATCGAGCCCGCGGCGAAGCGGGGTTTGCTGGGATCCTTCTCGGTCCAGGCATCCGCGGCTGCGCGCGCCAGGCGGGCGCCTTCGAGATTGATGTCGATGACGTCCTGAAGCTTCAGATTGTAATCATCCTGCGCGATTGTCGTGGCGGAGAATGTATTGGTCTCCGTGATATCAGCGCCGGCTTCGAAATAGGCATCATGCAAATGAGTCACACGATCCGGGCGGGTTAGACAGAGAATGTCATTATTGCCCTTCATTTGGCCGGGATAGTCTTCGATCGAGAAGCGGTCGCCGCGAAAATCTTCTTCGTTAAGACCCATGCGCTGGAACATCACGCCCCAAGAACCATCCAGCAGAAGGATCCGCTCTTTGGCAGACGCGTGGAGGGCCGCGATACGGGTTGTACGGTCGGTCATTGGCTGGTTTCCGTTGTGGTCTCTGATAGCGCGCAGTTTTGTTCAGCGATTTGCTGCATGAATGGAATTTGTTCATCGAGGTGATCTAAGTTTCTGGGGACCATAGTCGTCCCATCCGTACAAGCTTCCTCAGACCCCAATCCCTCGACAGCAGAGTCTCGACAGCGGATCAAAAGCTCCACCATTTCGCCTGAAGAGGCGCACTTATCCGCGGATGGGGTGGTGGTGAATAATGCTGGTGGTTGAGCGATCATACAGTCGACAGTGCTGTCGTGATCCGAACAATCCACCCGGGTCAATTGATAAAGCCCGGGTTCAGGAGAGGTGTACGCGACCCCACTGGCAAATCCGGCGGCAAAGATACCGACCACAGACAGTCCAATCAGTATGAATTGCGTCGCGCGGGTCACACCGCCACCTGCTTCGGTTTCAGCCCAAGCAGGCGACACGTCGAGATCGCCAAGCTTGCACGGTTGAGGGTGTAGAAGTGGAAATCATTGACGCCTTGCTCTGACAGTTTCTGACAGAGCTCGGTGGCGACATTGGCGGTAATCAGCTCTCGCGCCTCGGGATCGTCCTCGGTGCCTTCATAGAGATCATGCAACCATTGCGGCACGCTCGCTTCGACGACTTTCGCCATTCGGGCGAGACCTTTAAAGTTTGGCTGTAGCATAATGCCTGGGACAATCGGCATGGTGACGCCGCCCGCGCGGGCGCGCTCCAGGAAGTTGAGGTAGACATCCGGCTCAAAGAAGAATTGGGTGATCGCGCGGTCAGCGCCCGCATCCTGTTTGGCCTTGAGAAAGGCGATATCTTCATTCCAACCAAGACTATCGGGATGCTGTTCGGGATAGCAGGACACGCTGATCTCAAACCTTGCGCCCGGGGCAATATCATAGTCGCGAATGCCCTGGATCAGATCGACACTATCGCGAAACCCGCCTGGGAATTGTTCAAACTTAGCGCCCATGCCTTCCGGCGGATCACCGCGCAAGGCGACCAAATGGCGGACTCCAGCATTCCAGAAATCGGTCGCAACTTGCAGCACCTCGTCTTTCGTCGCGCTGACACAGGTCAGATGTGCGGCAGGCGAAAGCGGCGTGTCTTGGGCGATTTTGGCCACGGTTTTCTGCGTCCGGTCACGAGTCGATCCGCCGGCGCCATAGGTCACCGAAACGAATTTCGGTGCCATTGGCGACAAGCGGGCGACGGATTCCCAAAGCTTGGCCTCCATCTTATCCGTTTTGGGCGGAAAGAACTCAAAAGAGACGTTGGGAGCAGGTGTTGACTGCTGCGCAGCGGCGGCGAGCGTATTCATGCGGCGGATTCCTGTTGATTGGCGGGGCGCGTCGCGGTCCAGATGAGCACGCTAAGGCCTTGATCAAGCGATGCGGGCGGGTCGAAACGCAGCGGGTTTTGCAAGGCCATCCCCGCATTATCTGCCCATTCTTTCATATCCTCCTCACGCACCCCAAGACGGCGGTGGCCTTGGGCCTCGCGCAAGAATTCCAAATCATGCGGCGCGAAATCGACGACCAATAATTGCCCGCCGGGTCTGAGAATGCGCGCCGCTTCAGTGATGACCGCTTCCGGCTGTTCTAAATAGTGCAGCACTTGGTGGACGATCACGAGATCGGCACTGTTAGACTCGAACGGCGTATTGGAGACATCGCCTTGTCTAACGCGTGCATTTCGAACCTCGGCACGGTTGAGATTGGCGCGCGCAACGGTGAGCATATGATGCGAGAGATCCAAACCCTCGGCTTCTTTGGCGTATGGCGCCAATAGAGTCAGCATCCGCCCCGTGCCGGTGCCGAGATCGACGACGCGGTCGAAGCGCTGCCCTTGGATTTGCGCCAAAATGGCCGCTTCAATATCCGCCTCAGGATAGTGCAGCGCCCGCAGGCGATCCCAATTTTCGGCAATGTCCGAAAAATAGCTTTCGGCCGAGCGCGCACGTGCGGAACGAACCGTTTGCAGGGCTTTGGCATCGTCTAGAAAAGGCGCAGCTTGCGTATCGAGCTCGGAAAAAAGCGCGTCAAGCAAACGCCCCGACCAATTTTTATTTTTTGCCCGGTAAAAAACCCAAGATCCTTCCGGAAGGCGCTCAACAAGGTTGGCATTGGTCAGTGTTTTGAGATGATGAGACAGTCGAGGTTGGCTTTGATCCAGAATTTGAACCAGTTCACCGACAGACAGATCGCCCCGCCGCAATAGCGCTAGAATGCGCAAGCGCGTGGGTTCTCCGGCCGCTTTTAAGGCATCTACGAGACTGTCTGGATCCGTTGACATAAAACATATAAACAATCTTTTATATGTTTTGCAAGGGCCATTTTTCCGGGCCGATTATGTGCTCGCCGCGCCACAGTTTTTCCACTATGTCTGAATATTCACATTAGGTTTATTTGATTTGTTGCATAGGCAGCCACATATCGCCTGCCGATAAGAAGGACGGATTCAATGCGAATCACGAGTGTTATTGCAACCTCACTGCTCGCCGTCACGGCATGCGCGACCACAAGCGAAGACGCTTCCTCCACAGCGGTCTATGACCCGCTTGAGGGTTGGAATCGCCAAGTCTATGCCTTTAATGATGGCGTCGACCGGGCTGTTTTGGAGCCTGTCGCGAAAGGCTATCGCGCGGTGACCAATGAACCTGTGCGCGGCGGTGTGAACAATTTTCTGACCAATCTTAATCAGCCTGTCGTGTTTGCGAATACGGTCTTGCAAGGCAAACCCGGTGCCGCAATTGACACATTCGCACGCTTTACGGTGAATTCGACTGTCGGCGTTGCGGGCATATTTGATGTCGCGACGTCTTTAGAAGTTCCTGAACATAAAGAGGATTTTGGTCAAACCTTGGGCGTTTGGGGCGTTCCGAACGGGCCTTATTTGGTGCTCCCTCTGCTGGGCGCGTCCAACCTTCGCGATTTCACGGGATTTGGGGTCGATATGGCGTTTGACCCGATCAATTACGCCCAGTTCGAAGGCGATACCGAGTTCCGCATTGGCCGAACGGTGACGAATGTTGTCGTCACCCGCGAACGCGTTATCGAAGCGGTCGAAATCCTGCGCGATCAGCCAGAACCTTATGTCGCGCTTCGCCGAAATTATACACAACAAAGAGCCGCCGCGATCCGTGACGGCCGAGAGCAAGAAGACCCGTTCAAAGATTTGCCCGATTTCGATGATTATGATTTCGGCGATGAAGAAGAATTCGAGTCACAGGAATAAAAAAATGTCTGTTCGTAAGTGGATTATCTCGTCAGCAATGCTCGCCTTCGCAGCGATGCCAGCCATGGCTGACACGCAAACCGAAGAATATGTACGCGCCAATGCCAATGATGTCTTGGCGTCATTGAATGCGCCTGGGCTGACGCCTGAACAACGTCGTGAACAGTTCCAATCCTATATGGATGAGTTCACCAATCTCGACGCGGTCGCGAAATTCGTGATCGGCAAATATGCCAAACGCTTCACGCCTGAGGAAATGGATCTCTATTTGGAGACATTTCGTAACTATGCGCTCGTTGTCTATGAATTCTACTTCAATGAATATCGCGGCCAAGACGTGAAGGTGACTGGCTCAACCGATCGCAATGCGCGCGATTCGATTGTCGACACGGAAATTGTTCGTGCCGATGGCCAAGAGCTAGAAGTGCGCTGGCGCGTATTGAACCGCGGCGGCAAATATCAAGTCGTCGATGTCGCGCTCAATGCGGAAGGCAATCTGATTTGGCTGGCGATTGAGCAGCAAGCTCAATTCCTGTCCATCCTCGATCAGAATAACGGCTCCGTTGAGGCACTGGTGGCCAAGATCAACTCGATGACCGATGAGTTGATCGCGCAGCGTCCTTCTGAAGACAGCTAAGCCCGTCCGCTCCTTTCCAAAATGGCGCCACTGTGAGCTGGGATTAACCCAGCTTACATTCGCATGCGCTATGGCGTCGGATCGTGCCACTTTGCTGGCGCCTAGAGAGAGGTTTGGGGTGAGTAAGAAGGCAAACGGACAATGATGGGGCCATTCCAAACCCCACTGGCGCTGGCGCGCGAGCCTGTAATGGCCTTTTTCTGGGCGGTCCTGGCGCCCATCCTATTCCTGTCAGGCGCAGCCATGATCGCGCTTTCGATCCTGCCTGAGTTTGCCGCCGGGTCCCCAGAAGAAATTCAAGCCCACCATATGCTTTGGTTTGTGACCGCCATTGCGATGGCGACCTGGTTCGCGCTGATGAGCTTCTGGTCGCAATGGCTGGGGGCGGGACCATTTGCAGGCGCAATGATGACGGAGACGCGTTGGCTTCTGATTGCCGGGTTGTTGGGGCCAATCATCTTGCTTGGACCTAACCTCATCGTCGCCAGCATCATGACCGAGGAAGGCTGGCAGTATTCGGGCGATGTCAATGTCGAGATTTTTGCGCCGGAAAACTGGTCACTCGCCTATATTTTTATCGCCGTATTGATGGCGCCAGTGGTCGAAGAAGTGGCATTTCGGGGCGTTGCATTTGGGGCGCTCATCGCCCGTGGAATGAGCTCTGTCGGCGCTGTGGTTCTATCGAGTTTTGCGTTTGCTTTCATACACTTGCAGTATTCTCCGGCCGCCATGTTGGTGGTCTTCATAACCGGTCTTGGCTTTGCCCTATTGCGGGTTTTGAGCGGCACGGTGATTGTCCCAATTGTGGCGCATATGTCGGCAAATGCAGTCGTTCTGACCCTGAGTTCTATGGCCGCAAATCCCCCAACGTGAGGGGTTGCCGGACCGCTAGGAACGCGACATGTGAAGCGCCATGAGTGATGATCTAACCCAAGAACAGATCTATAATATTCCAGCTGGCTATAGCCCGCTGCCATGGCATCGCGGATTCGGTCGTCAGGTCGGGCCACTCTTCGAAAAGCGCGATCAGCAGGGCCTGACCCGGGCCTTCCGGGTCGGGGAACATCACACCAATGGCATGATGAATGCGCATGGCGGCATGTTGATGACATTTGCGGACATGGCCTGGGGGTCAGCCGTGGAGAAGGATGAAGACACGTGGTGGGTTACGGTGCGCCTGGTTTGCGACTTTCTATCTGGCGCGAAGCATGGCTCTTGGATCGAAGGGCGCGGCGAAGTTCTGTCGATCGTCGATGGCATTCATACGGTCGAAGGCCGGATCTGGAGCGGCGACAAAACGCTAATGACCGGCACCGGCATATTCAAAATTATCGAGAAGCGGATCTAAACCATGGCGGATGATGTTTCAGGCGTGAGCCCATTTGAGGCCAATCTGCTGGCTCGCTATCGTGGGCAAAAGCCGGACGCACCGGCATGGTTCGAGGCGGCCATTGCCACCCCTTATGAGATGCACTTTGTCGATGTCGATGGCACGCGGGTGAAGTATCAATGCTATGGCAACAAAGACAAACCGGGTCTGCTATTGGCCCATGGCAATGGCGCCCACGCACATTGGTATGATTTCATCGCGCCCGCCTTTATCGAAGACTATCACGTTGTCTCAATCACATTCTCCGGCATGGGGGATAGCGATTGGCGAGAGATGTATGGCTTCCGCACATTCGCGGACGAAGAGCTCGCGGTTTGCGAACATGCGGGTCTGTTCGACAATGGCCGCAAGCCAGTCATCGTAGCACATTCATTCGGCGGCTTTATCACACTGCGGGCCGCGCAGACGCATGCTGATAAGTTTACCGGCGTGATTATTGCCGATAGCGGCATTCGGCCTCCAGAAGACAAATGGGACGGCCCGCCACGGCGATCGCGTGGCAATCGCGCCTATGCCACTCTGGATGCGGCACTCGCCCGCTTCCGTCTGGCGCCGCCTCAACCATGTGAGAACCACTATATTGCTGATTATATTGCCCGGCATAGTCTCAAACAGGTTGAGAATGAAGACGGACAGACGGGTTGGGTTTGGAAATTTGATCCGGGAATTTTTGTCAATTTCGAATTCAGCGACATGTCGACCAATTTGCTCGCCGGTGTGAGCTGCAATGTCGCTCTGATGCGCGGACAGGATTCAGAACTGGTGACCGACCGCATTTGGGACTATATGCGCTCGCTGCGGACGGAGCCGATGGATATGGTGTCGATCCCAAACGCTCAGCATCATCTCTTTCTTGACCAGCCGCTCGCCTTTATAGAGGCCCTGAAAGCTCAGCTAAAAAGCTGGGATTACTAATCCAAGCGTTGCGTTTCGGGCCCGGTCGGTTAAAGACCGCCCGCCATGATCGAAATCATCCCTGAATCTCCGCCACTGCATGCCGACGCGATTGAAGCGCTCTATGATCGCACATTCGGCCCCGGTCACTTTGCCAAAACGGCAGAGCGACTGCGCGAAGGCAATGCGTCTGTGCCGGAGGTCTCACGCGTTGCGGTGTCTGATGGTCAGGTCATCGGCGTCTGTCGGGTTTGGCCGATCCGCGTCGGAGATGGCGCCATTTCTGCGCTTTTCATTGGGCCAGTCGCTGTCGATCCTGGCTTCCAAGGCCAACGCCTCGGCTTGACCGTCACCGGCGAGGCCCTGGAAGCCGCGACCAAAGCCGGTTGGGGTGCGGCCGTCATAATCGGCGCCCCCAGCTATTTCGGTGAGCTCGGCTTTGAACAAGTGGCCGCGGACCGTTTTACCTTCCCTGGCCCACAAGACATGAGCCGCGTTATGGTACGGGCACTGGCGCAGTCCCCGGTTGGTTTGAACGGAGATATCCGAGTCGCGTGAAGCGCATATCCAGCGTTATCAATCATCCTGAAGCCATTTCTCAAATACGCGCTGACTGCTTCGAAAAGGCTTTGATTTGAAAGTCAAATTGTAGAAAAGCAGTTTGATGAGCACTATTCAGGAATACGTTGCAGTCATTGGGTGCTTTCAAGGCCTGCTTCTATTCAGCTTGCTATTTTTCAGCGCGCGAATGACGCAGGCGAGCCGCATTCTGGGTGTCATGTGCTTATTGATCGCGCTCGTGTTCTTGATGCCATTTTTTTTGGTCTATCGCGAAAATCTTGCGATCGCATGGTTACATAATATCGTCGTGTTTCTTCCGGTCGCGCTTGGACCGCTTGGCTATCTCTATTGTCGAAGTGCGCTTCTCGAAACACCGCTCGTTCGGCAGGATCTAATTCACATCCTACCGGTTCTATTTTGCTACGGCTTAACCATCGATATCTCACTGAACGACCCATTTTTTCTGCTGGATTGGGCCGTCGGGGAGCATCCGAGCACAACGCGTTTGAACATTGTTGAATTCGTGCCCTTTGTGATCGCGAGTGCATATGCAGCTTGGGCCGGCTTGGTCATCTGGCGCTACCGTGCACAAGCCAATAACAATCTCGCCAATTTCAATCCAATGGCGTTCAGTTGGTTGCTTATTTTGCAATTGCTGGCCTTCCTCGGTTGGAGCCTAAAGACCTTGGCGGGCTTTATCCCATACGCGCCGTGTGTGGGGAACGACATCGCCAATTGGGTTTTGGGCGCGGTCGGCTATCTGATCGCGACCATGCAATGGCGTAACCCGCAATTCTTCACGATTACGAATCTGGCAGAAGCGCGTCTTGCAGAGACCTCGGAGGAGGTAAATGAGACCGAGCATTCTGTTGAAGGTGAACTCGATCCTGACATTCGCGCGGAGCTTTTTGAAACCATCACAAACCGCGTCGAAAATGGTACGCTTTATCTGGATGGCGATTTGAACCTAAGCCGACTTGCAACTCTAACGGGGGTGAACAAGCATCACCTGTCAGAGGTTTTGAATAAGCATGCGGGTAAGAATTTTTACGAATTCATCAATGAATACCGGATCGCTTTTGTACGAAATCGGCTGGCCGCTGATTCCGATCAGACGATTCTCGATATTGCATTTGAGGCTGGGTTTACCTCCAAAAGCACGTTCAATGCTGTGTTCAAACAGTTCACCGGCCAAACACCGTCGCAATATCGCCGGGGACTAAACAGCTCCAAATAACCCCAAAAAAGACGCTTCTAGACGTCCAGTTCGATCCATTCGGACGCATTTATACGTGATCGCACGCGAGATGGCTTCGTAACACCAAGCTATTCGAGGGAAATCCAAATGCGTCTTCAAACGATCGGAAA
>JABSQA010000062.1 GCA_013213825.1 Henriciella sp. | reverse complement strand
AGCTCGTTATTATCGCGCATCGCTGCCGCTCGACACATCATTATATCGCTTTTGACGCGCTACAATTGCTCGGCGGAGACCATGCCGGGGATTGGAAAAACCTGCTGCTCAAGCATCACACCGCACTGCTCAAGGGTGCCAAAGCGCCCGATGCGGAGTTTAAAGACTTCCAACACCACGTCCTTCATGTCGAAGACGGCGAATGGGGTGGGGCCCGCGATGCGGCGATGGATTGGTATGGCAAAGCGGTGGCGGCGCTGCGTGCCGAGAAATGGAACAAAGCTGCGTATGCCCTGGGCGTCCTGACCCATTATTATGCCGATCCCATCCAACCTTTCCACACCGCGCAAACGGAAGAAGAGGGCGCCATCCACCGCGCTTTGGAATGGTCGATCGCCAAGTCGCGAGACACGATTAAAGCGCTGATCGATTTGCGGGGTTACCCACATGTGCATGCAGGGTCAGAAACCGGCTTTGTCGCAGATATGGTGCTGGCCGGGGCGAAATATTCAAACCCGCATTATCAGACCTTTATCGATCATTATGACTTGCACAAAGGCGTCGCCAACCCGCCCGAAGGCTTGGATCAGACCCTGTTAGATATCCTCGCCGATCTCATCGCTTATGCGACATCGGGGGTTGCTGTCTTGTTTCAAAGGGCCTTTGCAGAAGCCGCGGTGAAACCGCCAAAAGTCGATTTGGACTTGCCGGGCTATTTTGCGGCGCTCGACATTCCGATCCGCCGCATCACCAAACGTATGGCTGATGCCAAAGATCGTAAGACCGTCCAGGCCATGTATGATGAGTTTCTCGCGACCGGAAAAGTCATCAAAACTCTACCGGCCGATGATAAGAAAATTCGTGCGCTGCATTGTAAGCAAATTTTGCGGCAACCGGTGGAATGGCTCGACGCCATGCCTATTCGCCCCATCGGCACCAAACATGTTCCGCTGCCTGAACATCCTCAGCCTGTCACCTATGAGCTGAAAGTTGTACCGATTGCCAAGGATAGCTCGACGCTCGCGGCGGATAGAACGCCGACCGTCACACCGGACCCGGACGTGTTTGAAGAGGCGCCCGTCATAGAACCGATCGCTGCGGCTGAACCGATCTCGACGCCGCCGCCACCAGAGCAACAGGCGGTTGAAACCGCGTCCGCCGCGGAGGCCATGTTGGCTGAACTTGAGGCCGTCAATGGCCCAGAACCGGAGGTCGAAGCTGAGCTTGAACCTGTGGAAGCTGCTGCCGAGCCCGTTAGCGCGCCCGCAGAGATCGTGGAAAAAGCGCCGGTGGAGGTAACGCTCGAGGCGTCAGATCCGGCGGACACACCCAAATCCGAGCCAGAACCTGAAGTGGATGCCGTCAGCAAATTATCACGTGGGTCCCCCGTTGTGGACGCGCCGTCAATTGGCCCCAAAACCGCCAAGCGATTGGAAGCCGTGAGCATTTATACGATTGGCGATCTGCTCGACGCGGATGTTGATGAGACGGCGACGGCCTTGAACGTGCGCTATATCAAAGCCAAAACGCTCACCGATTGGCAGGACCAAACTCGGCTCATGGTCGATGCGCCAGGATTGAGAGTGTTAGACAGCCAGATCTTGGTTGGCGCCGGCATTCGCAATGTTGATGATTTGGCAAACGCCTCCGCAAAGACCGTGCTGACCGCGGCGACTAGTTTTCTCGATACGCCGCAAGGTGCGCGCGTCCTTTGGGGCGGTGAAAACAATGTTGATCGCCAAGAAGTCGAAGGTTGGATTGGGCTGGCGAAAGCCGCGCAAGCTTAGTTATACTTCGCCCAGATCGCGCCGATGACGTTTGAATAATCATCGGTCCAAGGGCGTTTACCGTCGGATTGCAATGCGGCCCAACGGGGGTCATTCCTTAGCGTTGATAGAGCTTCAGCTGTATTGGCCAGCACCACGACTTGGCTTGCGCTTTCCGCAAATTCGCCATCAAGCCCTTCCGGTGGAATGTAGAATTGATACAGCACAGGCGCATCCAAATGATCGGCGACGCGCGCGACGATCTGGCTGAGATCCATATGGCGATTGGATATGTGCATGACCAGTAAGCCAGTTTCTGAGACGCGCGAAAGATATAAGTCGACGGCTTCAACGGTGAGCAAATGCGCTGGAACAGAGTCGGAGCTAAACGCATCGATCAGGAGCAGGTCGAACTTGCCGTCCGACTCTGAGCCGAGGCTTAAGCGGCCATCATCCAGCACCAATTCTGCATCCGGGGTGCAGTTCGATAGATAGCTGAAATAGGCCGGATCTTGCGCGATCTTGGCTACTAATGGATCAATCTCGTAATATGTATATTTTTGCCCAGGGCGCGCATAGCACGCCACTGACCCTGCTCCAAGACCGACGACACCAATGTAGCCCGGTCCTTCATAGGCGCTAAACATCTGACCAATTGGGGCATTGGGCGCATAATAAGAGGTTGGGATCAAGGCCTTCTCGGGAGAGATGTACTGCGATCCGTGTTGGGTCGTGCCATGTTTTAGGACCCGGAATTGATCCAGTTCCAAGACTTTGACCACTCCGAAGAAGCTACGGTCCGATACGCCCGCACCGTGCGGATTGGCGATGGCGCTGATGCCGAAAGCTGCGACGGCTGCGATGACGGGGCCGAGACGGCAATGCGACGCCATCACGATCGACATGAGGGCAGCCATGCTTAGAATTTGGAATGTCGCCGTGGTCGAGGCTTGAAGCCCCAGCGTCGCTTTCAACGCTATCGCGGCAGCGAACGCCCCCACGGCCACGAGCGACCACACCCGTGTTCGCCCTTGCCCCATCCAGCGCAATCCAGGGCGCAGGGCCAGTATCGCTACAAGCATTATCGGATACTCGATAACGGAATTGAATATGACCGGAACGAGCAGAGCATTGAAGGCACCGCCTAAAACGCCGCCCAGCGACATAATGAGATAGAATTCGGTCAGACGTTTGGCTTCGGGTCGATCCGCTGCCATTGCGCCATGGCCGAGTAACGCCGCTAAAAAGAGCGTCAATAAATGGATCGCCAGCGAGATCAAAAGCGGCACATGCAACACCGAAGACAGGGCTAAAGCGGCTGTCGCTACTGCAATCGGCAGCAGGCGATTGGTCTGCTCCAGCCGGACCAATGGCGATTTCGAAAATACGATAATGAAGGAGCTGATATAAATTATCAGAGGTAAGGCCCAAAGGAATGGTACGCTTGCGACATCGGTCGAGATATGGGTCGTGACCCCAACCAACAGGCTGGACGGCACGAAGGCACAGGCCAGCCACCATAAACGTTGTCGCCAAATATGCTGCTCAAGTTTCACGGGCGCATCTGTTTCCGGAATAGCCATAGCCGGTGCGCGTCCGCCGCCATTGCTATAAGCAAGCAGGCCTGACCCGATGAGCAGAATGGCGAGCACGCCATAGGCCAAAGACCAGCTGAATGTTTGCGCTGCGACGGGTAGGAAGGGTTCTAAGGCCAAAGGGTAGGCCAATAGACCGATGAGCGAGCCAATATTGCTAGCGCCGTAAAGATGATAGGGGTCGTGCGCATCCTCTCGTCCGGACCGGCTGTACCAGCTCTGGATCAGGGGGGCCGTGGCGGCGATAACCGCGAAAGGTGGGGCGATGGAAAGGGCGAACACGCCAATCAACCAAACCGTCGGCTGGGTTGGGTCAGGATCGCCAAGCGCACCTGACAATTGGAACGGCAAGACGATTGCGGCGCCGGCCAATAAAACGGCGTGTATGCCGATCTGTTGGCGCAGAGATTTTACGAAGTGATTGAGCAAATGAGCATAGGCATAGCCGAGCAATAGAGCGGCCTGGAAGCAAACGAGAGAGACATTCCAGACATTTGGCGCCCCGCCCAAGAGGGGCGTCGCCATTTTCGCAAACATAGGCTGGACGAGGAAAATCAAGGCGGCGGAGAGAAAAACCGCTGCCACATACGGGCTCGCACCAAGTTGAGAAATAGAATGCCGCGCAGCACGGACGGGTAAAGTCACCGTCTTGCTCATAATTTCACCCACATTATCACCAAACATAATGTTGGCAGACGACGGTGAACACTTCGTTGATTGGCAGCGCGAACCACGCCATCTCTATGACCTCGGGCGTCATTAGAACGGTCCAAAGGAGCTATGGCTTGCGGATACTTTTAAGCATTTTGGGCGTCTTCTTCGTCGCTTCGGCCTGTTCGCCGGGCGCTGACGCACCCAATATGTCCAACGATGAGGCGCCGCGGAACTGTCAAAGCATCGCGCATCTTGGCGATGATTACACGGTGTGTGCTTATGCCGTAGCGGAACATGATATCCGCCTGTTCCATAGTGATGCTGGCGGTGCACCTTATTTCCAGTTCAGCACGCTCGAGCGTGAGTTGGACGAGCAGGGCGAGGTGCTGATCTTCGCCATGAATGGCGGCATGTATCACGATGACCGTCGACCGGTCGGTTTTTTCCGTGACCAAAATGGCGATCAAGCCAGCGTCAACACCAATGATGGGCCCGGAAATTTTCACCTAAAGCCAAACGGCGTGTTTTGGCTGACCGGAAGTGAAGCCGGAGTGACAGAAAGCCAGGCTTTCCTCGATCAGGGCCTCGACCCGGTCTATGCCACGCAGTCAGGTCCGATGCTTGTGATCGCAGGTGCGCTACATCCAGGGCTCAATCCAGACGGCACGTCGCATCGCCGCCGCAATGGGGTCGGGGTCAGTGCAGACGGACAAATGGTCTATTTTGCAATCTCCGACAGTGCCGTCACATTCTATGAGTTTGCGACCTTGTTTCGCGATGAAGTCGGTGTGCCAAACGCGCTCTTCTTAGATGGCCAAGTCAGTCGCATCTATGCGCCTGAGATCGACCGCAACGAACTTGGCCCGGATTTGGGACCGATCGTCGGGGTCGTGGAGTAATTATTCGACTTGGACGCGGTAGCGAATGGTAAAGGTCGGGTTGGCCCCGCCCACAGCGCCGGCCATCGAACCGTCAAATTGTAGCTCAAAGCTCGCGACAGATGGGTCAAACGTACCGTTCGGCACGATACTGGTGCCAGATCCATTACGGAATGTAACCCCATCGCTGGCGTCTGATAGCGTCCCGAAATTGAGACTAAGGCCACTGCTGTCCAGGCCAGTCCCGTCTTCGAACTCAAAGGGCGCGCCAAAGCCGTCAAAATCACCGGTGAATAGGCTTGTCTGCGTATCAATCGCGTCGCCAATCGCAACGGTACCCGAGTCGGCTGTGCCACGGCCAATATTGGTCACTTGAATGGCGTAAACCGCCCATGCGCCCGGAATGCTGAGAGGATTGGTCGTGTCATTGATGGGGTCGCGGACAATTTCCACGGACTTGCTGACGACAAAATCAGGGGTCGCACGATTGAAGCAAAAATCATCCACATGCCAATAGTCAAAGTCTGAGCCACTGGCCGTGTTCAGATTGGCGCGCACGCGGAAATTCGCGTGCAAGGCTGATTCTGGCATCGCATAGGTGCGCTCAAAAATCTCACCTGGCGTGCCATTCCCTGGGAAGGTTTCTAACGTGGTCCAGACATTGGAGGCGGCCAGATATTGCAGCGTTAAGTCTTCTCCCGCGTCGGGATTCTCACTGAATAGATCTGAGCCACGGCGGACCCAAACTTCGATTTCGCCGAGCTCTGCGGAATCAAATGCGATCGAGGTCGCGGTCACTGTATTGTGCCGCAAGAACATCGCATTCGCCGAGGACTGGAATGTGTCGCCATTCACGCCGGCGCGGGTGCCATTGGTCGCTGTCCAATTCCCGAACCCGCTCTCAAAGCGTTCGCATAAGCCAACGCCCATGCCTGACGGCAACTCGGGCGGCGGCGCGGTCCCGGTTTCCACCAGCAATACATCATCAATATGCCAATAATCGAACCCGATCCCGCCATTTGCGGGCGGACCACCGCTACCACCGGTTTGACGGAAACGGAGTTGAAAGCCCGCGTGCAACGCCCCGATCGGTAAGTCGAGACTGACATTGGTGATACCGCCATTGGTATCGGCCCCTTGCAGCGTTTCAATCGCAACCCAATTGGACCCGGCATCAAGATACTCAAAAACGAAATCCTCGCCGGCATCGACGTCTTCGCTAAAGGAATCCAGGCCTTGTCTGAGCCAGGCGGTCAGCGTCGCGCCGATCGCGGAAGATAGGTCAATCACGGGACCGGTAATCGTCACCACATCGCCCCGCGTAAAAGCTGAGCACGCCCCTGAATTTGCTGTTTGGGTCGAGGTGCCACCAAGATTGGTGTCAGAGACGGTCCATGTCGGCGATAGCGTGGCGCAGCCCGCGCCATCGTCAAAATCATCTTGCAGCAAGATATCGCCCGGTGCCGCCCATGCTGAGGCCGCGCCGAATGCGCATGTGGCCATAGCGGCCAAAAGCTGATGAAGACCCCTCTTCATGCCTTGGCAATACAGGACCCGCGTTTACACTGACTTAATGATCACCGCTTGGGAGAGGTTCGAATGATCAAATCCTTGTTAACGCTGTTCACAGCGATGGCTGCAGGGATTGCAGCATATGCGCATCCGCTCGATCCGACCGAGACCACGTATCTCGGCAATGAAGGCATAATGGTGAGCGACGGCGAAACCACGATCCTGTTTGATCCGCTCTTTCCGAATGGATTCGGGGTTTACCAAATGGTGCCCGAACCAATGCGGGAGGCCTTAATGGCTGGCGAGGCGCCATATGATCGTGTCGATGCGATTTTTATCAGCCATATGCATCCCGATCATTTTTCCGTGGATGAGATTATCGTCTATCTCGAACGCCATGAGCAGGTCCGTCTTTATGCGCCGAGCCAAGCGGTCGAGTGGATGCGTGAAGAGACGGACAATAACGCTATATTCGAGCGCGTGATCGGGGTCCCGCTCGAGCGTTTGGAGGATCCGCTTTCCTATCAAGAAGGGGGGATGAATATAGACGTGGTGCGCATTCCACATGCCGGATGGCCCGCCCGGGCGGATGTCTCGAACTTGGTGTGGCGCGTCACCTTGGCTAAGAGCGTAACCGTGATGCATCTCGGTGATGCGGATCCAAATGATGCGCACTATGCGCCATATGAAGATTATTGGCAGGCCACGCTCACGGATGCGGCCTATCCACCTTATTGGTTTTTCTTGTCAGAAGCGGGTCGTGAGATTGTGGATGTTCGTCTGAATGCCCGCACGGCCACAGGTATCCACGTGCCGACCGAATTACCGCCCGAACTTTTCGTTTCCGGCGCTGATTTTCTGCACACACCGGGTGAGACAAGGCAGGTTCGAAAAGCGCCGGAAGAGTGATGGTGGATTTGCGCACGGCCTTGCTCGGCTTCGATGGCAAAGCGATTTCGCATCTTTCTGAAACTGCCGTGAAATTTCGTGAGCAAGCCGACTATCTCCAGACCCTTGTCACGCTGGCGTGCGACCAGGAGGCCGATATTGCCACCGGCGCCACTTGGCTCATCAAACACCAGCTCGAGACGGGCGGTGCTTTAAACGCCGATCTGGTTTCCCAATATTTCAAAGCATTGGATGAGGCGGCTTCCTGGGGCGCCATTCTACATATTTTGCAGTCCGTCCAACATATCGACCTCGACCAGATAACCGATCCACATGCCTTTGATCAGGTGCATCAATATATAAGCCATTCGCGCCCTTTCATTCGGGCTTGGGCGGTAGATGCGGCTTGTCGACTCGCTGCGCGATTCAAAGACCGTCACGCCGAGGCGCGACAGGCCGTGGATGCTGCATTACAGGATGAGGCGGCATCTGTGCGCGCAAGAGCGCGGAAGATTTCGAAGGACCTCTTATGATGAAAAAGATCACTTTGGCGCCAGACCGACGTGAGCGTCTGGTCGGACAATTACAGACTCTGTTTCAAGCGGAGTTCGATGAAACGCTGTCAGACTTTCGCGCGGAGCAAGTGCTTGATTTGATGCTCACCACACTGGGACCTGGCATCTATAATCAAGCCGTGCAAGACGTCCGCGCGCATTTACAAACCAAGCTCGACGATCTCGACGGAGAGGTCTATGTCGACGACCAAACATGATTTCGGTGAAGGGTATGCCATGACACTAAAACTGTTCGGGCTCAAAAATTGCGACACGTGCAAAAAGGCGATCAAAGCGCTCGAAGCTGCGGGCAAGACGATCGCCTTTGTAGATATCCGCGCCGAAGCGGACTTATCGATTTTGGTGCCCAAATGGTTGGACGCTGCGGGCGAAGAGCGATTGATCAATCGCCGGTCGACCACATGGCGCAATTTGTCAGAAAGCGAGCGAGAGTCGGATCCGGTCGCTTTGCTGAACGCCCATCCAACGCTGATCAAACGACCCGTTATCACGCGCGATGGCGATATCTTTGTCGGTTGGGCGAAGGACGTTCAGGCGGCGCTACTTTAATCGCCAAGTGCGGCGGCGCCGTCAGAAAATTCCAGCCTCGCCCTTGTAGGGGTGTCCGCGAACGTGGTATCGCGGCGCATTCAAAATTGCGTTGAAGCAGAGCAGGGACGGCTCGTGCAACAGATCGAAGCGAAGTGGATAGAGACAGCCTTGCGGGCTTACCCCGCTGAGGAGTTGAGCCCAATTTTGGACATTGGCAGTCAAACCCTAGCCTTTCGCACACAAGAGAAACCGTACATTCAAGCCGATCTGTTTGACCCGCTCGTGGCGCGAGGGATCTCAATCATTCACTCAGATTTGCAAGAAGGCGAAGGCATCGACATCTCGGCCAATTTACTTGAGCCGGATGGCTATGCCGAGATCAAAGCCACCGCACCGCGGACGATATTTTGCAATAATGTGCTTGAACATGTCCTCGACCCAGCGGCCTTCGCGGGCAAGTGTTTCAGCCTTTTGCCGCCCGGCGGACGTTTGGTCATCACGGTTCCCAAAAGCTATTCGCATCACCGCGATCCAATCGATACCATGTTTCGCCCAACGCCAGAGCAAATCAGCGCGCTGATTGCTGAACCTCATGAGATCTTGGATTCTGAGATCATCGATGTTGGTTCGTATCGCGACAATCTCAAAAAGCGGCCCTGGATCATCTCCCGGCAAATCTTACGGTTGCCCTTTCCATTCCTGGGTTGGACCAAGTGGAAACGATCGATGAAGAAGTTTTATTGGATGATTTGGCCGTATCGTCAGTCGTGCGTGATCTTACAGAAACCGCTCAACGCCGACGTGGATTCTCATATAGATCTTCCTCATCATGATCGAGATCCGGCAGCACCTTCCCGCGAAACACCTGCTCCGTCATAGCTTTGACGTGGTTGCGGCCGGCGCGATTGAATTTTAGAATCGCGCAAAACAATTCCAGGACGGTTTCCAGTTTGCGATCATAATGTTCCGGATTTAGACGCACCATCCATGCGCCGCCCAGATTGATCACTTGATGATCGAGCACACCGATTTTCCGACCCTTTTGATCATAGATGCTATAATCAGACGCGAAGCCGAACATGTGGCGACGTATCGTGTAGAAACGCGACGTCTTCTTACCCTGAATGAAGAAGCTGAACCGTTCCGGTTGGAACGGCCAGCGCATGGCCGAACGTTCTAGCTGGATCAGTTGATTGTGCCGAGAAATGTTCAGCGTGAAGGCTTGCACCGGTCGCCCGCCCGCGGCCAAAGACAGCTGTACAGAGCGCCCGAGCATCATCTCTGCTGTGCCACGCCAGCCGAGTGTTTCAGAAAATAGACGAATGACCAAACGCCGTTCAAAGCCTTCACTGCCATCCCAAAGTTCTTGTCGGTAGCCAATCAAGGCCTCGCGCTTGCCGTCAATAACGGTCTGGCCAAACAGTTCCATATCTTTGGTGAACTGGTCAGAGGCCGCCTCATTCTGCGTGCGCTTCATAATCCCAATTTCAGCCGTATTGAGATCCGTTGCCCAGAAATCGACTTTGACTTTACGCCGCTTGGTTTTTGACCGCGCTTTTGCCGGTTTCACATTCGCAGGGGCCGCGGCCATTGCCATTCCATCCGCCATCTCGGAGCTCCAGAACAATCAGAATCAATCCGGAACAATTTCGCGGTTAGAGGTCAGTAATTGGTTAACGTGGCGGGTGTTTTCGTTAAGTCTTTTGGCCCCGCGAGGCGTTTGCGTTGGAAGATAGCAAGGCGTTGCCAACGTTGGAGGCTCATGGCGAGCGCGTTCCGCGTCCGCCTTGGGTCAGGAGGAGAAATTAGAGATTTGGGCAAATTGTGGGTTACCTATCATGATCCATCCCATAGCATGCACGGTTAAAGTAAGGTGTTAAATGTCAGAAGAAGAAGACCTCATACTACGCCATTTCATCGATGATGTAGTGACCTGCATGAAACGTGAGCGCAAAGGTGTCGCAACGCTCGAAGAAAACTGTGCGCCACATGACCGCTATCGTATCGGTGACGAAGAAGTTCTGCAGTTCATCGACAACGTGGTCGTTCAACAGGTCGCGGGGCGTGAAGATTTCAATCAACTACTTAGGATCTTTAAAACGGAACCACAGTCGACTGTGCTCGATCGGGTGCAGAAATTCATGTCGAGCTAAGGTCTGCTTTGACGCCGAAAGAGGACATAGTTGTCTCACCTACTCGAAAATATCTACTCCAACTCCGCCTCAATAATCAGTTGGATTTCTTGCTGGAGCTCCACGCTGACCTGGGAAGCGGGTCGCCCAGCAATTGTCAGGGCTTCGATCGCGACGATGCCCCAATAGCCGCGTTCGAAATCGATCCACGGCGTGAACCCAAAGGCACCGGGTGAAGAAATGATCGGATTGGCGTCGCACGCAGCGGTATAGGAGAGGTCATCACATTCTTTCCAGAAGCCGAACCCGTAATGCCAATCTAAAGCGTCGAGACCGCTCGGCCGGCTGCCAAAGGTAACTGTCGCTGTGCGATCTTCCAGATAGCCGGTTCGATCGGTGACCAGGTCCCCCGCCAAGACGGCGGTGAGCAGGCGTGAGACGTCGTCAGCGGAGGACTGCATCTGACCAGAAAAGCGCGGATTGTTGCCTGCAATGGCTGGATAGGCGGTCTGGGTCAGACCCAAAGGCTGGGACAATCGGGCGTCGATCAGCGCCGCAATGGATTGACCTGTTGCTTCGGTCGCCATCAAGCCCGCGATTTGCATATGCTCTGGACCATAGAAAAAGGCATCGCCCGGCATTGTATCTAAGCCGTCGAGATAAATCGTCTCGACACAGTCGGTCAGCGTAATCGTATTGTCGCTGATACAGCCGGGGTTTCCGGGTGGTTCATTAAAGCCCGATGTGAAGCCTAAGAGCTGATCAAGGGTGATATCGCTACGCCCATCGCCTGCCATATCCGTCCAGAAATCTATGTAAGTATCTGGCGTATCGCTGCGATTCAGATCACCCGATTCAATGAGATCCCAAATCAGCAGGCCGAAGATCATTTTCGACGCCGAGGCAATCGCGACTTGGTCATCTGTTTCAAAGTCGCCTTTTTCGTAACTGTAAAGAACGCCCGTCTCATCGCCGATCAGGATGGCTAAATCAGGGGCCGTCGACGCGTCGGCTTCGGTTGCAACAGCTGAGAAATCGGGTTCAGTCGCGACCGGGGGCGGCGGTGCGGGCGTGGGTAGTGCTGGGCTGGACCCACCGCCGCCGCCGCTACAACTGACAAGTGTCACCATGGCTGAGCCGAGCATAATCGCGCGCATGAGTGTCCCCTGAAAATGCGTTCATGACTTCAACGAATGGGGTCATGGTATCCGTCTAAATGGCTTAAAATTGATTGAGCGATGGGGACTAAGCGGAAGCGGTGGCATCTCGCGCGCGCCAGACCGTGCTATTATTGATCACATCAATGAATATATGCAGGGCGATTGCGGGCCATAGAGATCCGGTCAACACATAGACCAGTGTCACCAAGGCCCTGATGATGAAGACCATCGGCAATTGTGACAGGCCTTGATACATGTGCAGCGCAGTGAAGACGGCAAGCGCTAATCCCGCGGCAGCCCAGAGCGGGAAGACCGTGCTAAACGCCCAAATGAGGAAGCCACGAAAGACGACCTCCTCCGCAATCCCCGCCGGGCTCCCCATGAGATTGAACACCCGATACTCGGCCTCAGTATGCGGCATGAAGTTGGACATGATTTTGTTTTCCGCCATGCCGTCGCGAAGCTGGCGGCGAGCAGAGTTAGAACGTGAGACCATGGCGTATTGAGAGACAAAGAAGGCCGCAATCAACGCTGTGAGGCCCCAACCGATCGTTGCCATCATACCGGTCTGGAGATCGAACCCCAACGCCCCCCCATCGCGCCCAGCGGCGGCCCAGATGACCAAGATTGGAATCGAAATGCCCCAAAGCAAAAGAATGGTTTGCGTATAGTGCTTCACCCTTACGCCCGGTTTGCCCGAGGCCAATTCCGCGCGGCCTTTTTTTAGGGTGAGCAGGGCCTCCAGTGGCAAACCGAAGACAATGATGGCGAGCATGACGATATCCACAAGAGATATGCCGTCGGCACTGAGAAATGGCATCTGATGGGTCCTTTCGCACTTCACTTTAGATCTCAAATATACTAATAATGAAACTGAATTCAAGTTCAAATTATATGGAGTGCAATATGGCGGGATCCAAATCCCAGTCTGATACCCCATCTAAGCCCTCTTCTAAGCCCAAGCAGAGCCGGGCCATTCGGACGCGCGAAAACCTCATGGCCGCGCTCGAACGACTGCTCCGCGAGCAGGAGTTTGAGATGATTTCGGTGCAAGACATTGCCAAGGAGGCGGGCGTCGCTGTGGGGTCTGTCTACTCGCACTTTAAGGACAAGAATGCCTTCTTGGCCGCTTTGCTCGACAATTGGCAGGCGCATGTCGAGGCCCAATTGGACGTCTCAGAAGCGCAGGACGTGGCGGCGGCATTGAAGGCGTTTCCATCTCTCGAGGCGGCCTTGCTCGATATGACAAAACAGGTGCATCGCCAGATCGTTGAGAGCGGGCACGTGCTGCGAGCTGTGCATACCTATACTCGCCTCCATCCCGATCAGAGTGATGCAGACTGGCAATCTCTCGTTGCGCGTAGTTTTGCGCCCATGGCGGCGCTTTTCGAGGCGTTTGGGGATGAGATCACAGTTTCTGACACCGCCCAAGCGACGCGGATGATCGGCTATTTCTTCAACACCATCTTCTTACGCAAAGCGCTCATGCCTCAAGATACGCTGACCGAAGCGCTTGCGTTTGAGGATGAAACTCTGATCCATGAGGCGGCTATGATGGTCTATGGCTATCTGACAAAAGTCTCCACAAATGCGTCGACATCTGCGAGCGATTCATAGCCGAAAATGTAGGCCATTTCTGAAGCATCAGAGAAGTCGAGGCCGCCAGCGCCAATCGCCTGATTATTATAACCGCCAATAGCGATATCTTCAGCGGTGCGACCGGACCCGTTATGGCGCAAGGCGAGATCCTTGGTTTGTTGCCAGACCGCGCCGACGCCTTCGGCCGCGAGCAAGGCTGCCCATGCTGTTACATCTGACGTCTGAAAGCCAGGAGTCCCATTGCCCACCACATTGCCATCAGCAATCTTGATATAGTCTGCCGTCTGCTGAACGAAGGCTAAGTCCTCGGGTGTCGTGACTTGCTCATTCCAGTCACTGTGCTGGACCACATGAAACCGACTGGCCATTTCCGCGGCGGCGCTCGCAGCGAGAATTTGCCGCAAGGTCTCAGCGCTGACATCCGACTGACCGCCTTCCATGATCCAGACATGTCCGCCATTCGCGAGCACCGGTCCGGCACGCGCCGCCAGCTCCGACGCCGCCGCGACTTTGCGATTATGGGCGTCCACCCAATTATCGCCAAAGGCATTCTCAAATAGGGTTTCGGGATCAACATAGGCGCCGCCTTGCATGCCATACGTTCCGGACACAGCGGCGTAGCTCACACAGGCAAATCGCGGATGCGCAAGCATTGTGGCCACAGCCGCGGCCGAGTGCAGATCATCCGTGTCGGTCTTGATATCAAACTGCGCTAAGAAGAGATCTTTCTGTGGGTTAAAGCGGCCAATCATTTCGGCGGATGCGCAAGTGTCCGTATCCGCCGAGACCGCGGCGTCTTCGGATGAGGGCACCGGCGTCGCGCACGCAGACAGGACGAAACCTAGCGCAAACCAAATGGCTGATTTTTTGATCGGCATATGAAAATCTCCCCAATGTGTTAGCGCTCCCATGTGTCGCTTTGCGTGGACTTTGGTCAAGCGAAAAGCACCGAGCTGGGCCGTTCGAATGTCGCGATTCCCCCTCTTGCTTTGCCGGGGCAGCGGGCTATGCTCATGGCCATCCGAGGGGCGCGTTAGGAAGCGCTGAGATCGCTCTGTATCCCGAGTGAGCACCCTTAGAACCTGATCCGGCTAGCGATTGTGCGAACCGGCGTAGGAACGGAGACCTGCTATGGCGAGCCTCGCCACGCTTCCAGCCCCGCCACAAGACGTGGCCAAAGTGCTCACCGCATGTCCGGTGCCGGCGGCGTCGCATGTCCAAGCCTTACGCGCTCTGATCTATGAGACCGCCGCTGAGACGGAGAAGGTTGGGCCGTTGACCGAAACCCTCAAATGGGGCGAGCCGGCTTATCTGACCGAGTCGCCGCGGACCGGCACGACGATCCGCTTGGGCTGGGACACGGCAGGCCAGACAGTTAGTCTTTATGTCCATTGCCAAACCACATTGGTGAAGGAGTGGCGCGATCTCTACGAAACCGAATTAGAACTGATCGACAATCGCCAGCTCCGCTTGCCCACCGATAGAGCCTTACCCCACGGCGCCCTGAAACACTGTATCGCCATGGCGCTGACCTATCATTCGAGGAAGCGAGCATGAAACTGTTACGCATCTGGGCGGTTCTGCTCGCGCTCTCACTGATGATTGTCGAAGTTTGGCGGTCTTGGGGGGCAGGGCGCGAGCTCGTCTTTGTGATTGATGATCAAATTATGGGCGCGATGCTCATCGCCTCGGCCTACCTGTTAAAACAACAAACCCTGCGCCGCCGCGCCTTTTTCTCCGCCGCTTGGGCGGTCAATGTGGGCATGCTGTATGGCAGCTTCTTCGGCAAAGTCGTTAATCCCGCAGATGCCGAGCCCGGCAATTGGGACGTCAACATTCTCACCGGGCTGATCGGCCTGGCTTTCGTTTCCGCGATCATTGGAATGATCGCGTCCATCATACTACCTCAACAAGGATCGCGTTATGAACAAACCGGTTGATCAATCCGAATTCGAAACTCCAGAAGTCACCACCGGCCCGCTGCCCTCGAGCCGCAAAGTCTTCACGCATCCGAAGGCCGATCCGAGCCTCAGCGTGCCGCGCCGGATGATCGATCTGCACCCGAGCGCCAATGAGCCACCGGTCCCGGTTTATGACACGTCTGGCCCCTATTCCGATCCAAGCATCAGCATTGATGTCGAAAAAGGCCTCGCCCGCCACCGCACCGATTGGGTGCTCGAACGCGGCCATGTCGAAACCTATCAGGGCAGAGACGTCAAACCGGAAGACAATGGCGGCGCGACCGGCAAATACCTCGCCCGCGAATTCCCGGTCCAGCATGCGCCCCTGCGCGGCACCGGTTCGGGCCCAGTCACCCAGTTCGAATACGCCAAGGCCGGCATCATCACCAAAGAGATGATCTATGTCGCCGAGCGGGAGAATCTCGGCCGCCAGGAACAGCTGGAAACGGCCGAAGCGCAAATCGCGCAAGGCGAGAGCTTTGGCGCCGAGATCCCGCCCTTCATCACCCCGGAATTTGTCCGTGACGAGATTGCCCGCGGCCGCGCCGTTATCCCAAGCAACATCAACCATCCGGAGCTGGAGCCGCAAATCATCGGCCGCAACTTCCTGGTCAAGATCAACGCCAATATCGGCAACTCCGCCGTCGCTTCGAGCGTCGAAGAAGAGGTTGAGAAAATGGTCTGGGCGACCCGCTGGGGCGCCGACAATGTTATGGACCTCTCCACCGGCCGTAACATTCACGACACGCGCGAATGGATCATCCGCAACAGCCCCGTCCCGATTGGCACCGTGCCGATCTATCAGGCGCTGGAGAAGGTCAATGGCGTCGCCGAAGACCTCACTTGGGACGTCTATCGCGACACGCTGATCGAGCAGTGCGAACAAGGCGTCGACTATTTCACCATCCATGCTGGCGTGCGCCTCGCCTATATCCACCTCACCGCAGACCGCGTCACCGGCATTGTCAGCCGCGGCGGCTCAATCATGGCCAAATGGTGCCTCGCCCACCATGAAGAGAGCTTTCTCTACACGCACTTCGCCGACATTTGCGACATTATGCGAAGCTATGACGTCACTTTCAGCCTGGGTGATGGCCTGCGCCCCGGCTCCATCGCCGACGCCAATGACGCGGCGCAATTCGCCGAGCTGGAAACCCTCGGCGAGCTGACCAAGATCGCGCATGAACGCGGCTGCCAAGTCATGATTGAAGGCCCCGGCCATGTGCCGATGCACAAGATCAAAGTGAATATGGACAAGCAGCTGAAAGAATGCGGCGAGGCGCCCTTCTACACGCTGGGGCCGCTCACCACCGACATTGCGCCCGGCTATGACCACATCACGTCCGGTATTGGCGCGGCGATGATTGGCTGGTTCGGCACCGCCATGCTTTGCTATGTCACGCCGAAAGAGCATCTCGGTCTGCCCGACCGCGACGATGTCAAAGTCGGCGTCATCACCTACAAGCTCGCCGCGCATGCCGCAGATCTGGCGAAAGGCCATCCGGCCGCGCAAATCCGCGATGATGCGCTGTCACGTGCCCGGTTTGAGTTCCGCTGGGAGGACCAGTTCAACCTCTCGCTCGATCCCGAGACGGCGCGCGACTATCACGACCAGACCCTGCCGAAAGAGGCGCACAAAGTGGCGCATTTCTGCTCCATGTGCGGCCCGAAATTCTGCTCCATGAAGATCACCGCAGAGGTGCGGGATTATGCCGAAGGCTTGTCGGATAATGAGAAAGCTGACCTTGCCCGCCAGGCCGAAGAGGCCCGCAAGGGCATGGAAGAGAAGAGCCGCGAATTTAAGACGAAGGGGTCGCAGATTTATTTGGATGCTTAGGGTCAGGCGTCGCTCCAGTGGAGCGATGTTTTGAGGGAAGGTCTCAGCACCAGCGTTGGGCTGGGCTTGTGGAGTGCGAATTCTAAGAGAGTATAAGAATACACTGAGTGGATGTCCGCCGACGGTAACAAAGCGGCAACCACCGCTTACGCTCGAAAAAGATCTCGGTAAATTGTTACGCACCGACCTTGCGACTTGCCATAGCCCCTCTCCCGATTGCGGGAGAGGGGTTGGGGTGAGGGCGCAGGTGTTCGCGTTGAAGCGACTGCATTGCCTGTAGAACTTATCTTACCCTCATCCCCGGCCCTTCTCCCGCATCCGGGAGAAGGGGGCGCCCGAGGCAAGATCGATTTGAGTTGCGAACGTTTAGTCTATGTTTGACCCAACCCCGCCGACGCCTGCGCAAGCAGGGGGCCATGGACCTTCATCGCCTCCAGACGAGAGGCGCATTCCGTCCGTGGATCCCTGCCCCCCGATCATGTCGGGGGCAGAGCTGAGCAGGGATCGGCGGAGGAGAGCCTTGGACGAAGGGAGGATATACGCCCTCCATCCGCACCCGCCCCAAACCACAAACCCAAACATAACCAGATATTCACGCACACGTTGTATTCTCGCGGTTTGACCCGAACTCAAACCAAGAGCGCGCCTCAGATGAAGACCGAAACCGAGAGCTTTATGACCGGCTTGATGAAGTGGGATGCCTTGCTCGGGCAGCGCGTTTTGGACACGATTTCATTTCTGGTCCCCGCCTTCTTGTTCACGGCGTTCGCGCTGTCGCCGAAAGCCAGCGACGTCCAGAACGTGTTCATTCAGTTTGGTGTGCTGTCTTTCTTCCTGGTCGGGAGCGGTGTCCGTTTGATCACGGGATGGCGGCGGTTGCGGTCCTATCGCTTTCAGATTGGCAGTGCGCTGTTTGATATTGGCTGCTTGTTTGCCTTCCTTTTGATCATTCCGCTTTCTTATGGCAGCCCGTTCGCGATCAGCCTGAAGGCGCCGACGGCGAACTTGCTTTATGTCTTCATCATCGCGCGGGTGGTCATGTTCGACATTCGCTTGGTCGCCTGGTCGGGCGTGAGCGCGGCGATCGGCTGGGTCGGGCTTACCGTACTTTCTGTCCTCGATTCAGGCTCGCCCGGGATCACGCGGGAATTCGTCGAATACACCATGTCCGGCAAGATCCTGATTGGGGCGCAGGTCGAGCATGTGATTTCAATTCTGCTGGTGACCATGGTCTCGGCGGCCGTGGTCAACGCCTATCAGCGCGATGGTCTCACAGGCCTGGGCAAGAAACGCGATTTTATAGAGGCGTTCAAACGTCGGCTGCCGGGGCGGATCAAAACGGAAGAGACCGCGCTCATCTCGATCCAAATTGAAAACTGGCACGCCTTGGCGAATGAGAACAAGTCTGCCGCCAATGCCGCGATGAAAGCGGTGGCGAGAGCCGTGTTACGGGCCCCTGTGCCGCACATTCTGGCGGGCAAATATGAAGCGGATACGCTGATCCTTTGGAAACGCTGTGCCGGGGATGATACCGCGCTTCGACACCATTTGGAGCTGCTCAAGCGGTCCGCCGATGAACCGATCGCGTCCAAGAACGTGACCGTAAAAATCGGCGCCGCGCGCATGCAGGATTCGGCAGAATTTGCCCTCCGCAATGTTGATCGCGCTTTAGATTTCGCCGCCGACCAAGTCGGTAAGATCCAAATCTTTGATGCCGAATTCGACGCCTGGATCTCGAGACGCAATGCCCTCATCGCGAAAATAGACACGGCCGCTGAAGATGGTCTTCTTGTGGTTCAGCATCAGTCCATCGTGGATATGATGACGAA
This sequence comes from Henriciella sp., assembly GCA_013213825.1. Classification (GTDB taxonomy): domain Bacteria; phylum Pseudomonadota; class Alphaproteobacteria; order Caulobacterales; family Hyphomonadaceae; genus Henriciella. Next base: position 466 of record JABSQA010000062.1, on the reverse strand, counting down.
CCGGCTGGCGGGCACTGAAGCCTTGGTCAGACTGAAAGGTGAGGATGGCTGCTTCGTTTCGCCCGTGGAGTTCATTCCGCTGGCCGAAGAGACCGGCGCCGTGGAGAAGATTGGCGCACATGTTATAGAGACTGCAAGTCGAGATCTGGCATGGATGCAAGAGCACGGATTGGGCGACGATGTTTTTGTCAGCGTAAATGTCGCCCCGCAACAAATATCCGCTTGGACGCGTTTGGAGTCTTGTGTCGTGAAGGCGCTAGCCCTGGGCACGAATTTGAAGCTGGAAGTTACGGAATCCAGCGCCGCCCAAGACGAAGGCATGCAGGGTAAACTGGACCGCCTCCGCGATCATGGCGCCAGACTCGCGATCGATGATTTCGGGACGGGCTATTCCTCCCTCGAACGGCTGGGGGACCTGCCCTTTGATACGCTCAAAATCGACATCGCCTTCACTCGGAAAATTGAA
>JABSQA010000061.1 GCA_013213825.1 Henriciella sp. | reverse complement strand
GCGGCTTGCTGGGCCATCAATACGCCGCCGGTCACCACCCAGGGGTCATAGACGTTCTCCGTCACACATAGGCCGAAGCGCGATTGGGTGACACCAACCGTATCAAGCAGTTGCGCTTCTGGCGTCATTCTGTGCCTTGGCTATTGAGCTCGGGCTGTTTGCGAAAATCCCAACCGGTCTCCGCTGCGATGTAAGTGAACGCCGCATAGACCGCGACATTCTGGCGAAACTCATCCGGTTTGATCTTATCGAATGTATCATCCGGTGTGTGGTGATAGTCGAAATAATCCATCCCGTTCTGACCCGGTGTGACCACAGGAACCCCGGCGCGCGCCAAGATGCCGATATCAGGCCCCCCATTGGCACGGTTTTCATCGGGCGTCACGCCAAGGGGCATGAGCAGGTTTTGCAATGTCCGCGCATAGGGCAATGCCGCTTCACCAAACCGGGTCTGGAATCGCCAGATGGGCCCCGCGCCAAAATCGCTCTCAGATGCCAGAACATGTTTGTCGAGATTGTCGCCATGCTCACGCGCATAAGCGGTGGCGCCAAACAAGCCGACTTCTTCCGCACCATAGAGCACGACCCGAATGGTCCGCCGCGGTCGCTCGGGCAAGTCAGCAATCAACATTGCAGCTCCGACAACAATGCCACAACCCGCACCATCATCGAGGGCGCCCGTACCCAGATCCCAACTGTCGAGATGACAGCCAATCAGGACGATTTCATCCGCCAGATCTGTACCCGTCAGCTCGGCAATGACATTACCAGATGGCGCATTGGGCTTGATCTCAGTCTGGATGTCGACCGAAACCGTCACGGGGCTGCGCTCCAGAAGACGCGTCAGCTGATCTGCATCCGGTCCTGAAATCGCGGCCACCGGACCAACGCCTTCCGCGCCATCACGGGCCATAATGCCGGTATGGGGCATACGGTGCGGTTGGGTACCAACGGATCGGATGAGGCAGGCCAAAGCGCCTTTGCTAGTGGCGGCCTCAGCGCATTGGCTGCGCTTTCGGACCGCCATACCATATCCAGACCCGTCCATGGTCTTAATCATGGTCTCGTCAATAAAGACGATTTTACCGTCGACCTGTGAAATAGGCGCGGCTTGAAGCTCGGCGAGACTCGCAAAGCGCACCACTTGTCCTGTCACACCACCGTCTGGCGTGGCTGCAGACCCTCCAAGCGCCGTGGCGACCAATGGTTGTGGGCTCGGTGCGACCACCGCCACGGCCTCATGCTTGCGAGACCAGAACGGGATTTTAAAAGGCTCAACCCGAACTTGATCGAAGCCAAGATTGGTCAGTTCGACGACCGACCAGTTGCGGGCTTGCGCTTCAGCCTCCGATCCAGCCAAACGCTGCCCAACTTCCGTGGTCAGATCTTCAACGAATTTGAGTCCGACCTCATCAACCTTTGCGCGTTCGATAAGGTTTTTCGCTGTGGCCTCAATTTCTGGATCTAATTCGGCGGGGCTTTGAGCGATAACCGGAGCTGCAAAGGCGCCGGTTATCATCAACGCCGCTAGGACGCGCTTGAACATGGTAAATCTCTCCCGTGATTTGCGGGAGAGATTAATTGTATTTGCGACAGCGTCTAGGCGGCGAAGGACTCAATCGTTTCCTTGGCCGCGGCAATTTTTTCATCGCCTGCTGCCATCAACTGATCGGCTGCGACGAATGAAACATCATGAATGCCCAAAAAGCCGAGCACATGGCGAACATAAGGCGTGGCAAAATCAATCTCGGATCCGGATGGTGTCCCGCCCGACGCGATTACGACATACGCCTTCTTGCCCTCAAGCAACCCAACCGGGCCGTTCTCAGTATATTTGAACGTCTTGCGCGCGCGGGCGACCAGATCGATCCAAGCTTTAAACGCCGCTGGGACGCCAAAATTGTAGACAGGCACACCGAGAACCAACGTATCCGCAGCTTCAATTTCTGCGATCAAACGATCGGAAAGCGCCAGAGTCTCGCGTTGCTCGGCGCTACGGTCATCATCCGGCGTAAAATTGGCGCCAACCCAGGCTTCCGTCAAAATCGGCAAGGGCGACGTGCCAATGTCGCGCGCGACGACTTTTGTGTCCACGCTCGAGATTTTGTCGACCACCGCTTGGCTGAGTGAACGTGAAATCGATCCCTCGCGGCGGGCCGACGCGTTGATATGTAAAATATTGCGGGCCAAAGAAGCCTCCTTGATTAGCAGTGCTGATCAAATGGGTCTTTGGCCCGCAACCGGACAGAGCTCATTTTCGGCAAACTGTTATGCCGATTTTGTATAATTAGGGCGCGCTTGGCGCACCTTGATTGATGAGGTTCACCAATTGCGGGATCCCCTCAGTTGGAGGACGGGTTTTATACCCTTCCTCTTTTTGCACACCTGCAACTTCACCATCCGCCTTGATGTAGATGATTGCAGGATGCGGAACGCCATCAAAACGGCTGCCAGCTGGCATCTCCGTATTGCGAAGCCCATAGGCATCGATCATGGCGGAATCAGTGTCGGATAGGAATGTATAAGATAGGCTCTTCTCTGCGCTATACTCAGCCAGAATTTCAGGAGCGTCATAGGTCATCAGGTTTAGGGTCCAACCCTGCGCTTCCAAATCGGCCTTTACGGTTTCCAGTTCTAAAGCTTGCGCTTTGCAATAGGGACACCAATCAAGCGACCGGCTGAGCACTAGGACGGCGCCATTCTCACCCGTGATATCTGCAAATGTGACGGCATCGCCGGCTGCGGTGACAGCGCTAAATTCCGGCGCTTGCGTCCCCGCTTCGACACACACCATGGATGTGGTGCCACCCGCATGATCATCTGCAAAAGCAGCGGCGCCTGTCATCACCAATGCCGCCGATGTAAGAATAGAACGAAACATAAGAGCGACCCTCCTTCTGGGCTATCTGACCGCGGGCTTAGCCGAGCGCGCTGCGAATGAATAGGGGGTTCACAGCCCTGTGATGCAGGATTGATCCGCCAAAATTGAGTGGTTTCAACAGAGCGATTTAACTGAATTCTCAGCAGTTTTTGAGACACTGGGAGTATGGGACGTTGGTTTTCACTTTATTTGGATGGGCTCCGCCTGCTCGGAGCCCTGATGGTTCTGTTCGCGCATTGGGCCTTTCCCAGGTTTACAGGCAGCGATCATATGTGGATGCGCCACCATGATTTGGGCGGCGATGGCGTGGTCATTTTCTTTGTCCTGTCGGGACTTTTGATCGCATACACAGCGGAAAAGCGGCGCGATGAGGGGATCAGCCTGTTCGCAGCGGACCGTCTGTCTCGGCTTTGGAGTGTGGCGCTTCCGGCTCTTGTTTTCTGTTATGCCTTGGACGTTATCGGACACGCGATCGGTCCCGACATTTATGCCATTTTCGGATATCAGGGCGGAATATCTTGGCAGAGCCTTGTGACCGGCGCCACCTTCACCAATGAGTTATGGTTCGTTAGCGCCCAACCAGGGTCGAACGGGCCTTATTGGTCATTGGGCTATGCAGCCTGGTATTATGCCATATTCGCGGCCTTTTTCTTCGCTCCCAAGGCATGGCGTTGGGGTTGGGTTGCGCTACTGGCGCTCATCGCTGGCCCCAAAATCTGGCTCCTCGCCCCGAGTTGGCTCTTTGGTGTGTGGATTTGGCGCGCCATAGCATCCGGGCGACTCGAGTCGCTTTCAAAACTGACCGCTTGGACAATGGCGGTCGCGCCGGTTGCGCTATATTTCATGCTGCACGCGCAGTCTTTTCATTGGCAGCTTCACGCGCAGACGGAAATGCTGCTCGGGGCAGACGTTATGGGCATGCTCCGTCACTCTGACACATTTGCGTGGTCCTTCATTCTCGGAATTCTGACCTCGCTCCATATTTTGGGCGTCGCAGCCCTCCTACAATCGCGTGAGGTGTCAGACTCTCCAATCGCGGGAGAGACCAGCATCCGATGGCTCGCGGGTGGTTCGTTCGCGCTTTACTTGGTCCATTTCCCCGTCATGCATTTCATGGCGGCTATCCTGCCAGGGGGAGTCGAAGCGGTCTGGCGGCAAGCAGCGGTGCTGATCGCACCCTGTGTGATCGCCTATCTGTTTGCCGAAATCACGGAACGGCGACGCCCCGCGCTGCGCAAATGGTTGCGTGATTATGCTCAAAAAGAAAACCGCCGCCACGTTCCCGTGACGGCGGCGCAATAGGGACTGTTTAGACCTTAGGCGAGGGCTGGCTCGAGCTTCTTACAATCCTCAACCAAACCTTTCACGGCGTCGACGGAGGTCATGAACATGTCGCGCTCAGAATCGTTAAAGTCGAACTCCACAACTTTCTCAGCGCCATCCGCGCCAATCAGTGTTGGCACACCGACATAGAGGCCATTGAGACCATACTGACCGTCACACCATGCCGCCGATGGAAGCACGCGCTTCTGGTCTTTCAGGTAAGACTTCGCCATTGCAATGGCAGATTCGGCAGGGGCGTAGTAAGCCGACCCAGTTTTTAGAAGGGCGACGATTTCACCACCGCCTTTACGGGTACGGTCGACAATCGCATCGAGTTTCTCCTGGCTGATCCAACCTTGATTCACCAACTCAGTGAGCGGCAATCCACCAACTGTCGAGTGGCGCACCATCGGCACCATAGAGTCGCCATGACCGGCCAAGGTCCAGGCATGGATGTCGGCAACGGAAACGCCAGTGGCTTCTGATAGGAAGTAAGCAAACCGGCTCGAATCAAGCACGCCCGCCATGCCGACGACTTTATTGGTGGGTAGACCAGAGAATTGCTGCAAGGCCCAAACCATCGCGTCGAGCGGGTTGGTGATGCAGATCACGAAAGCGTTTGGCGCATGCGCTTTGATGCCTTCGCCCACGGCTTTCATCACTTTCAGATTGATCCCAAGCAGATCATCGCGGCTCATTCCGGGTTTGCGCGGGACACCAGCGGTCACAATACAAACATCGGCGCCTGCAATGTCAGCATAGTCGTTCGCGCCTTTTAGAGAGACGGAGCTATTGTAAACCGGCGTTGATTCGGCCAGGTCCAGGGCTTTGCCCTGTGGGAGGCCTTCAGCAATGTCGAACAAGACGACATCGCCCAGCTCTTCGCGCGCGGCAACGTGCGCCAAAGTTCCACCAATCATGCCCGATCCGATAAGGGCTATTTTTTTGCGAGCCATCCCGGCCTCCTGTAAAAATTGATCTTTCTGCGGCCTCCCCTAGCCGCTTGAGCCCGCGGGCGCAATGTAACCATGGTCGCAGGTTGAAATTTGGGCTGGATTCGCGGCGCAAACTCAGCCAAATCAGGCCGCATGATACCCCGTGCTCAAAAATCCCCGATTCCGCTCGACGATTGCCATTTGGCGAAAGCGATTGAGATTCTGGGCGATCGTTGGACCTTATTGATCCTCCGAGGCGCTCTGTTTGGCGTACGGCGATTTGATGATTTCCAAAAAGAATTGAACATTCCCCGCACGGTACTGTCAGGGCGGCTCAAGAAACTTGTCGATCATGGCATCTTGACCAAGCAGGCTTACAAAGAAGACGGCAAACGCGCCCGTCCCGAATATTTGCTAAGCGATGCAGGCGAGGCGCTGCGACCTGTCTTGATGGGGCTCAATCAATGGGGCGGCGCTTGGGCGAGCGATGGCACAGCCCCACCCATCTCGCTCACGCATTCCAAAACGCGTCAAAAAGTGCGGCCAGCTTTTGTCGATGAAGATGGACGAGAGACGAAACTCAGCGAGTTGCGGATTTCGCTTCGGAGATAAGGCGCTAGCGCGCTTTCCCCCAAACACGTAGCGGATCGAAGGCGCCTGTTTCAGCGGCCTTTTTCAATTGCGCCAACTGATCGCCTACCGGGCTGCTGCTATCCATGACGCCGCGGCCATAGATGGCTTGATCGAGGCGGCAAATACGTTCGAACAGGTTCTCAGCGCGTTCGACAAGGTCCAGAAAAACGTCTGGAAGTCCGCGACCACGCTGTGCAACGGCGTCAAGCGCCGGATCTTCACGGTGGATGCGATATTTGGGCTGCATCGCATCTTCAGGATGCATATCGCCGTCTTTGACCGCTTTTTGCATGACCAGCCAGGACGCCGCTTGCATGAGGCGCGTGGTCAATTCCATGCTCCACGCAGCGTACGTCAGACTGGCTTCGCGTGGAAGTGTTGATGATAGCTTGCGCCCGGGCCCATCTAAGTAAGACGCGGTCTCCTCGACCAAGGCCATACCGTCAACGAACACTTTTTCGAAGACTTTGCCGTCCGTGAAGGTGATGTCTGTCAGATCTGAGTCAGGATTTTTGGGCTGTTCGGCCATGCTCTTACAGTTTCCAGAAGTGTCTTTTTTTCGACTTTAACGTTAGGCGTCCTTAGAAGATCTTAATCGCTCTTCCCGAAAAGCGCATCCGCTGCGGATTTATGCGATTGTTTTTTCTCCAATTCAGCTTCGCAAGCCGCTATATCCGCTTTCAGAGTATCTATCCGTTCGTGCAGTTCTTCAACGGATAAGCGCTCTAAATCGATTTTCTTCTCTGGAACCGGTTCGTCTTCAAACATAGCCTGCTCTTTTCCACTCGGACTTCTCACCTTTATGTAGTTAGGAAGACGAAAATAGACAGGAGAGTCAAATGGGAGAAACCATGTGGGCTGTAGTGGTTGAAGACGATAAGCCACTCAAACTCGGACAAGTTGAAAAACCTGCCTGCGGACCAGGTGAAGTTTTGGTTGAAGTGGTGACGGCGGGCTTAAATCGCGCTGACCTGGTTCACCGCCGCGGCATGTACCCACCACCGCCGGGCGCCTCAGAGATTATGGGACTCGAATGCGCGGGGACGATTGTTGCTATTGGCTCTGATGTCACCCAATGGGCCATTGGCGATCGCGTCTGTGGTCTGCTGGCCGGTGGCGGCTATGCTGAGTTTGCAGCGGTCGACCAAGGGTCTCTATTTAAGATCCCCGATGGCATGAGCTTCAATGAGGCCGGTGCGCTGCCAGAAGTGATGATGACGGTCTGGGCGAATATTTTCGATCGCTACCAATTCAAGTCCGGAGAAGACGCACTTATCCATGGCGGCACCAGCGGAATCGGCACGATGGCGATACAAATGCTCAAACATGCAGGTGCGAACCAAATCATGATTACGGCTGGGAGCGCGGAAAAATGTGACTTCGCGACCGGGCTCGGCGCGACACACGCGATCAACTATCGTGACCAGGACTTTGAAACGCTGGTCAAAGACGCAGGCGGCGCCGATGTCATCCTCGATATGGTGGGCGGTGATTATGTTCAGAAAAACATCTCCGCCGCAAAAATCGGCGGCCGGATCGTCAATATCGCCTACATGCAGGGATCAAATGTCGAGGTGAACTTGATGCCGCTTATGCTGAAACGTTTGATCCTCACTGGTACCACTCTGCGCGCCCGACTCGTTCTGGAGAAGCAAAGAATACGGGATGCCGTGCTGGCAGATTTCTGGCCTGCAGTGATCGCAGGCGCGATCAAACCCGTCATCGACACGGTCTATGCCTTCGAAGACGCTGAATCCGCCCACGCGCACATGGCCAAAGGCGGCCATATCGGCAAAATCTTGCTGTCGCGAGAGCAGCACTAGGCTTTCAATCTATGTCCACTCGCGTTATACGGTGGCCGTTAGGTAATTTCACGCCGAAGACCCTGACCGCCCGAGACTGCAGTCTCGGGCGGCTGCGTTTCTGGCGGTCTCGCGAAGGAGCATTCCATGGCCGATATTCTGATGCCAAAGGCCACTGCCGTCTGGTTGATCGACAATACCACTTTGACCTTTGATCAAATTGCGGACCTTTGCGGTCTGCACCATTTGGAAGTGAAAGGCATTGCCGACGGCGATGTCGCTGAGAATATGCGGGGCGTCGACCCGATCTCGGGTGGCGAATTGACCCGCGAGGAAATTCAACGCGGCGAGGAAGATCCAGACTACCGCCTGAAAACCGCCCCATCCAAGATTGCGCACATCCCGCAACCTAAGCGCAAAGGCGCACGCTACACGCCTGTTGCACGCCGCGGCGATAAGCCTGATGCGATCGCATGGTTTATTCGCAATCACCCTGAAGTCACAGATCCACAAATTTCTAAACTGATCGGCACCACCAAGGCGACCATCACCAATGTTCGCGACAAAACGCATTGGAACAGCCAGAACATCAAGCCCGTCGATCCCGTGACACTCGGATTGTGCTCGCAAATCGAGCTTGATGAAGTGATTGCTAAAGCCTCGTCGCGCCGCAAGAAAATGGATGCTGAACGCGCCGCTCAAGAAGAAGGGCCAGGTTTGGCCCCCGCGGAGGACGTCGAACAGGTTAATCCGTTGGAGACCCCGGCCCCGACAGCTGAGGAACCATCAGCCGAAGACGTATTCAGCGCGTTCAAAGACTAAAACTCAGCCGCCGCTTGAGGTGGCACGGACATAATTCGATCCGACTGCGTCCGATCCGCAGCGGCATGGATGGAGTGCGGCATGGGCCGACAAAGAAAACGCAAGGGCGACCCCGTTCACGGATGGCTCGCCATCGATAAGCCGATCGATATCACGTCGACCAAAGTCGTCGGCATTCTGAAGCGTTTGTACAACGCACAGAAAGCTGGCCATGGCGGGACACTTGATCCGCTGGCGGATGGCATTCTGCCTATCGCATTCGGCGAAGCGACGAAAACCGCCCAATGGGCGATGGATTGCGACAAGGAATATGTGTTCACCGTGGAATGGGGCACATCGACCGCGAGCCAAGACAAGGAGGGCGACGTGATCGCAACCTCAGATGTACGCCCTACGCGTGCTGAAATTGAGGCAGTCCTTCCGCAATTTATTGGTGATATCGCGCAGATCCCGCCGAAATATTCCGCGATCAAAATCCAAGGTGAACGCGCTTATGACCTCGCCCGCGACGGTGAACAGTTTGAAATTCCAGCGCGTGAGGTCACTGTCTATGAAGCGGAAATTGCCGATATTCCTGATTCCGATCATGTCACATTGCGAGTTGTCTCAGGAAAAGGATTTTATGTCCGCGCTATGGCTCGCGATTTAGCGCAAGCATTGGGCGCGGAGGGTCATGTCAGTCAACTTCGCAGGACTCGCGTGGGGGCGCTCGACGAAGCCATGGCCGTGACCTTATCTGACCTTGAGGCCCTCGCCGGAAACATGTCCGCATTGACCAAACATTTGCAGCCGCTTGAAACCGTGTTGGACGACATTCCAGTCATAGATATTGAAAACACGGATGCGGCCGCGTTGAAGCAAGGTCGGGAGATCGTTTTATTGCCGCATCAGGTCGACAAATGGCGCGAGGGACGTGCTTCCGAGGCGCATGATCGATTGGCTCTAACAGTGTCTGCAGATCAGGCAATCGCACTGGGCGAAGTCCGTGCTGGGCGGTTTCAACCCAAGAAGGTGTTTCAGCTGTAACTGTGTCTGCCGCTTGGGCTTGACCGAGCGGAACAAAACTTGCACCAGTCCCGCTCAGCTCAGGGGCGCTGTTTTCAAAGAGGTATATCCATGCGTGTGGCAATGATCGGAACCGGCTATGTTGGTCTGGTAAGCGGAGCTTGTTTCGCAGATTTCGGACATGTGGTGACTTGTGTCGACAAGGATGCCAGCAAGATTGACCGTTTGCACCAAAACATAATGCCAATCTACGAGCCCGGGCTCGACGATTTGGTCGAAAAGAACGTTAAAGCAGAGCGCTTATTCTTCACCACCGAAGCAAAAGACGCGATCGCAGACGCTGACGCCGTCTTCATCGCGGTTGGAACGCCTTCGCGGCGCGGTGACGGACATGCCGATCTGTCCTATGTCTATGCCGCTGCTGAGGAAATCGCTGAATTGATGGACGGATTCACGGTCGTCGTCACAAAGTCGACCGTCCCTGTTGGCACCGGAGATGAAGTCGAAGAGATTATCCGTAAAAAGCGCCCAGACGCCGATTTTGCGGTCGTTTCAAACCCAGAATTCCTGCGCGAGGGCGCCGCGATTAAGGACTTTAAGATTCCGGACCGCGTGGTCGTGGGCACCGACAATGAGCAGGCCCGCGAGGTTATGCGTGAATTGTATCGACCGCTGTTTCTAAATGAAACGCCTATCCTATTCACCGCTCGACGCACATCAGAGTTGATCAAATATGCGGCCAACGCCTTCTTGGCTGTGAAAATTACGTTCATCAACGAAATGGCAGATTTGTGCGAAGCTGTGGGCGCCAATGTTCAGGAAGTCTCACGCGGAAACGGAGTTGAAGGCCGTATAGGTAAGAAATTCATGCATGCGGGACCGGGCTATGGCGGCTCTTGCTTCCCGAAAGATACGTTAGCGCTGACCAAAACCGCGAATGATCATGACTCACCCGTTCGCATCGTCGACACTGTGGTCGAAGTTAATGCCGCCCGCAAAAAAGCCATGGCCAAGAAAGTCATCGCAGCCATGGGTGGGGATGTTGCCGGCAAGACCATTGGCGTCTTGGGTCTGGCCTTTAAGCAAAACACCGATGATATGCGCGATGCACCGAGCTTGGACATCGTTCCTGCTTTGATCGAAGCCGGCGCGAGTATCAAAGCATTTGACCCCGAGGCGATGGAAGAAGCCAAACACCTGCTCGATGGGGTCAGTTACGCTGACAATGCTTATGACGCAGTCGAGGGCGCGAACGCTATGGTCATCCTAACCGAGTGGGATCAGTTCCGAGCTCTGGACCTGGACCGTATCAAAAGCGAACTCAAAGACGATGTTGTCGTCGACTTGCGGAACATTTATAGCCCAGAAGACATGGCCAAGCGGGGATTCACTTACACCTCTATCGGCCGTCCAGCATAACCCGCCATTCCATACGGAGCCACTTCATGAAGTTCTTTGTCGATACCGCAGATACCGCCGCCATCAAAGAACTTGCAGCGACGGGATTGATAGACGGGGTCACAACAAACCCGTCTTTGATCATGAAATCGGGGCGGGACTTCGCCGAAGTGATTGCTGAAATCTGCGATTTAACGGAAGGTCATGTCAGCGCTGAAGTGGTCGCAACCGAGTGGGAATCTATGGTTGCGGAAGGCAAGAAGCTGCAAGCGATTGCGTCCAATGTGGCTGTAAAACTACCGCTCACTATGGACGGCTTGCGCGCCTGCCGTGAGCTGGCCAATATGGGCACAGCGGTGAATGTGACACTGTGCTTTTCGGCAAATCAGGCCTTGCTCGCGGCGAAAGCTGGGGCGGCTTATATCTCGCCTTTCATTGGCCGTCTCGACGATATTAACATCGATGGCATGGAGCTGATCGAAGATATTCGCACCATCTATGACAATTACATGTTTGAGACAGAAGTCTTGGCCGCCTCGATCCGCAGCCCCAACCATGTCAAAGATTGCGCTTTGGCGGGCGCCGATGTCGCGACCGTGCCACCAAATGTTTTGAAAGCGCTTGCCAATCACCCGCTAACCGATAAAGGCCTCGCGGCCTTCTTGGCAGACGCCGAAAAGGGCGGTGTTAAAGTCTAGCGCAAGGCGGCTATTCGTGAGGCGAGACCACTAGCTTCTGGTACACTCGCCGTCGTCAAAAGCCTCTTCAATTTCGTCCATCAATTTGCCGGTTTTTCGGATACCCGTCATAAAGGCTTTCGCATCCTCATCGTCTGGCTGAGCCATGGCTTGGCTCATCATAGGGCCGACGACATCTTCTGCCCCCTCACCGGTTTCTTCCATTTTCGCGGTGATTAATGCCAATGCGGATGCGATTGCGGCCTGATCGTCTGCGGGTTTGGCTTCGGTTAGGTTCACCAAACACGCACAAAAGCTCTCTATATCCGCATTCATATCGGCGAAATTCTCCTGTGCCTCTGGATCCGGTGCGAGTTTAAAACAGGTAGCTGACAAAGTTGATCCGGAATGTCCGGAACACGCGCTCAGCACGCTCACGACTATGGCAAACACGCCTATTTTTCGCATCATACACTCACCCTCATCTCTTCACGCAAGAGAATGCAAAAAAGGCGCGTCTGTCTAGACGCGCCTTGAAATCGTTAAGTTCGTTACGGCTTATCCCGCCAAAACGGTTTGCGGCTTACGTTTGTCAAACATAGACCAAACGCCTTCATCACCATGCCAATCGCCTTGCGTGGCGCCTTTGGAGTATTCCGTCGCGCGCGCTTCGAAGAAGTTGGCGTGCTCGACCCCGTTTAGGATTTCGGTCAGCCAAGGGATTGGGTGAGTTTCGACGCCATAGATCGGATCGAGCTTAAGCTGCCCCATGCGCCAGTCCGCGATATAGCGAATATATTGCTGAATATCTTGCGGCGTCATGCCTTCCACTTCACCGGCTTCGAAAGCCAGCTCAATAAACTTATCTTCGAGCTGAACCACGGTCTCGCAAGCTTCTCGAATGCGATTCTTGACGCGTGTGTTCAACGCCCCGGTTTCGGCTGCGAATGTGTGGAACATTTTCATCATGCCTTCACAGTGCAAGGACTCATCGCGCACCGACCAGGACACAATCTGGCCCATCCCTTTCATCTTATTGAAGCGCGGGAAATTCATTAGCATCGCAAAGGACGCGAACAATTGCAGACCTTCTGTGAAACCGCCAAACACGGCCATAGAGGTCAGAATATCTTCCTCGGTATCGGTGCCAAACTGTCCAAGATAGTCATGCTTGGCCGCCATTTCCTCATATTCCATAAAGGCCGAGAATTCGGAGTCTGGCATCCCAATCGTTTCCAGCAACAGCGCGTAAGCGGCAATGTGCACCGTTTCCATGTTGGAAAACGCTGACAGCATCATGCGCACTTCCATTGGCTTAAACAGCGGCATGTAGTTTTCCATGTAATTGGCGCCGACTTCGACATCCGATTGCGTGAAGAAGCGGAAAATCTGAGTCAGAAGATTGCGCTCTTTATCATTGAGTTTGTTGACCCAATCCTTGCAATCTTCGCCCAATGGCACTTCTTCCGGCAGCCAGTGGACTTGTTGCTGCAATTTCCAAAAGTCATACGCCCACGCATAGCGGAACGGTTTGTACGACTTAGACGGTGTTAAAAGTCCTGGAATTTTCATCATACCATCGGCCATTGGCTTTCCCCTGCCTAACTCTCATCAACACCACATATAGTGTCCGAACCCGCACGCGCACGCAAGATGTGTCATGCGGTGCTGCGGCACTTCTCCACAGGCTGCCCACAAGAAAGGCTCTGTTAACTTCGAATCAGGGCTATTTGCGAGCGAGCAAACTGATCTGATTCGGACAGGTTTGACGAGGGTCGAAACGGGACGAATGATTCCACCGCCCACAACCCTCAATCACCCCAAATGAGTGTGCAAGACCTAGCTCAAGCTCGCTTTGGTTGACCGACCGTCTGGCTTATGCTGACTTTCTGTCAGATGCTCACACTAGGAGTTGAATATGACCGCGGCCGCTCCGCAAAACGAGCATTTTCTGCTGACCTCTTCACACCTTCTAGATCCTCGAAATTGGTGGAAGGCTTATATACTCGCCTGGCTCCCATTAGGCTTGTCCTATCTCATCATCCTAGGTGTGTTTGTCGACATTGACGGGTCGACTCTATTGGTCACGTGGCTGGCCAATATTCTATATCCTTCTGTGGTGAGTATCGGAGTCGTTTGGCTTTGCGTGAAAGAGATCATTCACAAGCCACCTCGTTTCCAAATCATAATTCATACTTTAGGTGCCGTCGCCTTTTCTGCGCTTTGGGCGCTCACTTTGTTCCGTCTATTGCAACTGTTCAACGGCCTGCTCACGAGTGAATGGACACCGCCCATCTGGCCAAGCGCCGTTATTGCGTGGCAATTGTTCCAAGGACTCGCGCTCTATTTCATCATTGTCAGCGGTACTTATGCGTTCTGGGCGCTCAGCAAGTTGAAGCAAAATGGCCTGAACCTGACCCCTGATCCCATCCGCACTCGGATTTATTCGCGGTCCGAGCTCGGATTGGTGCCCGTGACCGTGGATGAAATTAGCGCCGTGAGCACGTCTGATGGTGCCACGCTCCTAATTGTCGGACCCGCGCAATTGGAATCTCGAATGGCCATCTCTGAGCTCGAGGCTTTGCTACCGCTGGACAAATTTGTCCGTATCCACCGAACCGCTCTGGTCAATCTGGATCATATCCAATCCCTCGAACCGGCGGGAAATGGCCGCCAAACGGTTCACCTCAAAAACGGAATGACATTCGAATCCAGTCGCGCCGGTTCGACGGCGTTGAAATCTCGGTTTTCCATTGTCTAATCAGCGGGAAAAGCGGTTCATTCGCCCCTGGTTTAGGTTCATTCGCGGCAATTCGTTCAGACTGGCCCATTGCAACGTATAAAACAGTCCTCTCTGAAAAGGACCTCCGAAAATGCGGCAACATAGAAGCCTTCCCATCGCGTTCACCCTCGCCTCCCTGTCTGCTTGCAATTCCATTACGAACGAGCCTGTTCCGGCCCCTGTCTTTGACCAGAATATTGTCGCCTATGTCGGTGCTTCGCTCTTCGATGGCGCGCAGTTTTCGAAGCGAAGGCTTTGCGTTTTAGACCAAATGATCGTCGAGTGCCCGGGACAGGTCGCGCAATCCGTGTCGCTGGAGGGACAGTATATTACCCCGCCCTTTGGCGACGCTCATACGCACCATTTCGACGGACCGTTTACGCTCGATTGGCACAAATCCATCGGATTTGAATCCGGGGCTTTCTACGCCATGAATATGACCGCGATGACCACAGAAGTCGTGGGGATCAGAGAGCAGCTTTCCGGGCCCGGCAATATTGACGTGTCGAGTTCGCTGGGCGGCATAACTGGACCCGAGAGCCATCCCGCAGAGATATATGAAGCCCTTTCGCTCGGGCTGCGCTCTTACGAACAACAGATTGAAAACCAGGACGCTATACGCGCCAGTCGGCGCGTTGCCGACAATGCCTACTTCGTGGTTGAGAGCCCGGAAGACGTCGCGGCCAAAATGGACCTGCTTCTGTCTTATGATCCTGACCATGTGAAAGTCTATTTACGACAAAGTGAGCGATATGATGAAGGCTGGGGGAAATGGGGCCCAGGCGGCGGAGTTGACCCGAAACTCGTCCCGCAAATCGCGGATCGGGCCGCTTTAGCCGGAAAGAACCTGACCATAGCAACATCTTCCGTTCACGATTTCCGCGTCGCCTTAGAGGTCGGCGCCTATAATGCGACGCATGTTCCGTGTTACCAGGAAACAGATGGGGATCCGGACAGCCCGTATTTTGATGTGCCGATCGCTGAGGACTGCATCCTATCACCTGAAGACGCGGAAACGGCTGCGGATATTGGCATGTCGACAACCTTCATTGTGACCGAATGGGCGAAAGACCGGCCGCAAAAATATTTGGATTGGGAAAGCCAGAATTTGGATCAATTGCGCCGCGCGGGTGCCCCGATCGTGATTGGCGGAAACGCTTATGGCGCAAGCATGGCAGACGGCATGATTGCTGGAGTTGAGAAGGGCATTGTGACGCCAGCGGAGCTCTTGAGTATTGCTTCAATGAAGACGCCCAAAATGATCTTTCCAGACCGTGAAGTCGGATGCCTCGACCCTGGGTGTGAGGCGAGCTTCATCGCCTTCTCCACCAATCCTCTCGAGCAGATTGATGCGATCAAGTCGATTAGCTTCAGAGTAAAGGATGGCGAAGAAGTCGCGCTCTAAAACGATCCGAAGGCACGACTTAGCGCGCAATCGAAATCGACACCGCACCAAACCGCTGGGGTCCGCTTTGTGCGACGAATTCTTCGGTCCGATGCACATAGGTGAACGCCACTTGGACATCGCCTTGATGCAGGGCAATGCCGAATTGCAAATCGGCACCGAAATCACGGCGATCTTCCACCCGCGCACTATCGCGCCAAAGGTTGCCATCGAGAAACATGTCGCGGGCAATGGCGCGGCCCTCAATGCCCGCAAAGACATAGCCACCAAAGGGCTGCCCGGGCTTAAACACGCCTGCCCCAGCCAAGGCGGGGCGAATGCGCGGTGGTCCGAAGTCTGAAGACAGATCCCAGCCAATCCGCGCGAGCGCACCAGTCGCCGCATAGGTGCGGACATTGCCCAAAGTGACACCGCCATGCAGGGCATAATCGGTTTCCAAATTGAGCGGCAATTGCGGGCCTTCAAACTGGCGCGTGCGTTGAGCTGTAATCTCGAGGCCAATCTCGTCTTTCAATTGCGCCGACCAGCCACGTGGCTCAATGGCTTGGATCAAGTCGTGCCAGTTCTCCTGCACGAACTGGCCCCCGGCTGAAGGACCAACAATGCCGAGATTAACTTGTAAGACGTCTTGAATGGTTTGGTTCGGACCCAATCGGGTCGTCCCGACAACCGTGCCCGACGCATAAAGCCAAGCGGCATATGGACGGTCCGTGGGGTCTGGAATTTCTGCCTCAATATCTTCGGGCGTGAAAATCGTATGCGATAGCGCAAACCCTTGCCGCAACTCAGTTCGATCGAGGTCCAAAATTGGGATTCGATTGGCGACCCAGTTCAACGCCGGCGTGACCTGATTGGCGGGTCGCACGCGTTCGAGCCTCAAGCCATTGGAATAATTCCGATCGGTGCCGCCGAACAAATCATTCTCAGATGTCAAAGACCAGACCCCCACCGGACCCGGCGCTTCTGGGTCGTCCGGCACGCTTTGCGCCGTCGCTTCAGAAACGAAAAAAGCCGCCAAAATGGCGGCTTTGAAACTTGTGTGAGCAACCATGCGCTCAGCGTTTAATGGTAAAGCTCACGCCTGCGAAGTCTACATTCTCACTGGCCCCGAGATTACGCTCGCGATACTCAAACTCACGGCGAATATAGCTGAATGAGAGCTGCCCTAATCCACGCTGTATCGTTAGTCCGGCCTGTACATCGCCAACAGTCACCTTGTCGCGGAGCGCCATGCTTCCGACAGAGACAGTACTGTCCTGGTCCGGTTCCCAAACCAAGGCCTCGCCATCTGCACCCGCGAACAGATACCAAGCAGAGCTCGGATCTTCTCCACGCTTATCGAAGTTTTGACCGATCCGAACTTCACCACCGAAACGGCGGGACGCGAATGGGCCATCTCGCGTAATCTGTACGCGTGGCGCAATGCCGACATCAAACCCAAGTCCGGTCTGTTCAGATGTTGCCGAGAAGGCAATTTCAGCGGCCAAGCGACGCTGTTCGCGTGGCACGGGCGATAAGCTCGCACTCGTGCGGTCAGCGGCAATATTCGTCATGATTGTACCTGAATATAGGCGGGGGCTGGTCAGCGCATTGGCGGAATCCACCCCAAAACCGAGATCGGGCTCAGTCGGAATTTGGAAGCCAAAATGACGGGTCGTCTCTGACTGGGAGAAAGTTCCCGTATAGACCATATTGATACGCGTCTGTGACCGCGCGCCGAGCGTGCGGCTGGCCGCAATAATCGTGGCATTGTCAATCTGCGGACCCACATTCTCTTGTGCGTGAACACAGGTCTGACACGCCATCGCAGCTATCATTGATGCACCAGCAACAATCATCGATCCCACGCCTTTCATTCAGTCAGATCCCTGTTTCCCCCGAAGCTGACTTATGTTCGTTACCCTAACATGAACGATTCGAGCAGGCGAATCCGTTTTGGGTCCTCGATATTAATCATCTCAGGATCACGAAAATGTGAAAGTGCCTGTATTTCTTAGGGTATCGACGCAGAATCACCCGTGAAACTCAGTTAATGGATGCTAGATTTTTTTTCATCTTTCTTGGAATTTGCCAGGTTTCTTGTCTCAGTGTCGCCTTGCGAACACACATTACAGTTGCATTTTGGTTTTATTAACCAAAGAATAGGCGCACGATAACTTACGCCTATACTGTTGGGCCATAAGCCTAAGGGTCTTTTGCTCGACCGAATACCTGTTGCGAGCACCCCGAAACACGCCGCATAAAAAGGGCCCGCAGAACATTCTGCGAGCCCTCTAAAATTTATTCTGAATGGGCCTATTGGCAGGCGAGACACTCATCATAGTCGGTGTTTGGCACTTCCATGCCACTCATACTCGCCTCTTTCTCTTCCGCACCTGCAAAGCTGGCGCGTTGAACCGATTTCGACCGGCAATAATAGAGCGACTTCACGCCTTTTTCCCATGCGGTCCAGTGCAACATGTGAAGGTCCCACTTGTTGATATCCGCGGGTAAGAACACGTTGAGCGACTGCGCCTGACAGATATAAGGCGTGCGGTCTGCCGCATGTTCGATGATCCAGCGCTGGTCGATTTCAAACGCGGTCTTAAAAGTCGACTTCTCATGCTCATCCAGGAAGTCCAAGTGCTGAACCGACCCTTCATGCTCGAGAATTGACGTCCAAACTGCATCCGTGTTCTGACCTTTTTGCTCAAGCATTTGCTCAAGATACTTATTCTTGACCGTGAAAGAACCGGACAGAGTCTTGTGGGTATAGACATTGGCTGGGATCGGCTCGATGCCAGCGCTCGTTCCGCCGCAAATGATAGAGATAGACGCCGTGGGCGCCACCGCCATTTTGTGACTGAAGCGCGCCATCATGCCCGCCTCGGCAGCGTCTTCACATGCGCCGCGCTCTTTCGCGAGTTTGACGGAAGCCGCATCCGCGCCTTGGCGGATATGCTTGAACATTTTCTCGTTCCAAACCTTCGCCATGGCGCTTTCCATTGGCAGGTTCAGAGATTGCAGGAATGAGTGGAACCCCATCAGGCCTAGACCCACAGAGCGTTCCCGCTTCGCCGAGTAAACCGCCCGCGCCATTTCTGGTGGCGCACGATCAATGAAGTCTTGAAGGACATTGTCGAGGAAGCGGTAAACATCTTCGAGGAAGGTCTCGTGCTTGCTCCACTCCATGAACTTTTCAGCGTTCAAGGAGGACAGGCAGCAAACCGCTGTGCGGTCTTCGCCATTGTGATCAATGCCGGTTGGCAAGGTGATTTCAGAGCACAGGTTTGACTGAGTCACTTTCAGGCCAAGCTTGCGCTGGTGCGCCGGCATCGCATTGTTCACTGTGTCGGTGAACAAGAGATATGGCTCGCCGGTTTGGATACGCAGCTCGAGGATCTTCTGCCAGATCTTACGCGCATTGACTTTGCGGAGCGGCTCGCCGGTCTTCGGCGATAGAAGCTCAAACTCGTCATCATTCTTCACCGCTTCCATGAAGGCATCAGTGATGTTGATGCCATGGTGCAGGTTGAGAGACTTACGGTTGAAGTCACCGGAGGGCTTACGCACTTCCAAGAATTCTTCGATTTCTGGGTGGTGGACATCCAAATAACACGCGGCCGATCCACGGCGAAGCGAACCTTGGCTAATCGCCAGGGTCAGCGAATCCATCACACGAATGAATGGAATGATGCCGCTGGTCTGACCGCTATTGCCAACTTTCTCGCCAATCGAGCGCACATTGCCCCAATAGGTCCCGATGCCGCCGCCATTAGAGGCCAGCCAAACATTCTCGGTCCAGGTGCCAACAATATCGTCCAGGCTGTCACCGACTTGATTCAAGAAGCACGAAATCGGCAGACCGCGATCAGCACCGCCATTCGACAGGACAGGCGTCGCCGGCATGAACCAAAGTTGGGACATATAATCATAAAGGCGCTGGGCGTGATCGGCATCATCAGCGAACGCTTCAGAGACGCGCGCGAACATGTCCTGATACGACTCACCCGGCAGCAAATATCGATCTTCCAGGGTGACTTTACCGAACTCGGTCAGCAGCGCGTCGCGCGACCGATCAACTTGTACACTTGGCACGACTCGCAGGTCTGGCGCGCCGGATTGCACGTCCTTTTCTGTGACCGCTTTCGCGAGTGTTGCTTCGTTAGTGCCTGCCATGTCGTCTTACCCCTTGCAAAAGGCCCATCACATATAGGAATGAAACAGAAAACCGCCACATACGGTGTTTCAAATCAGCCCTCACACAACATATTGTGCCTCTAAGGTTATTGGGAGGTCAACAGGGTCCGTCTCAAAAACGTCATTTTGGTGGTGGATAAGTGGTTAATGCCTGGTTAATTCGAGGCCTTCACGCCCATTCCTATTAGGGGTTCAAGCCCCCTGGTTTTGCTGCAAAAAAATAGATTACCAGATGGCTTGTTTTTTTTAACGAATTGATCCTGCACCGGATGGAATCGGCGCGAGCTCAACGTCAAGTAGTACACGGCGAGAATTCGACGCAAAATACGCGACCTACTATATGTAGTAGGTGCACCCATGATCAGCCCTAAATACTCGATATCCGCCGACGCGAGCGCAAGCCGGGG
>JABSQA010000060.1 GCA_013213825.1 Henriciella sp. | reverse complement strand
TTACTCCCCGCAGAGTTTTGTGATGTGGGGCTCTTCAAAGCGCTCATTGAGAGCATGAAAGAGTATAATGAAGTCGGCATCAAAGCGTGGCGCTCTTTTCAATTGAATGGATAGAGCGAAGCAGTTGAGGCGAATTGATCGCTTTGATCGATTTAGCGCGACGGTGCTGTGGCTTTTGCTAGTCGTGCATTTCGATCGTCTAGGAGAATTGGAGAGGGAGTGTTGAACAGCAAACGAAATGTGGAGCATGCTGGCCTCTGTCCGAGTTCCACAGTCTTTGAGATTCGAAATTTCAGCTTTTTCGCTACTCGAAATGTGTTCCACAAAGCAGCTTAATGTGGCGCTGTATCGAAAGTTTTTTGTTGGCAGGGAAGTGGGGTCTAGATTTTTCCACCCAAAAAACCCAACTAATACAGTCAGTTATTTGGGAAAATGGCTCCGCGAGTAGGACTCGAACCTACGACCGGGCGATTAACAGTCGCCTGCTCTACCAACTGAGCTATCGCGGAACAGCGAAGCGCCTCATTAGCAAACCGGATTCTCATGTCAAACCAGGAAAGGCACTTAACTGAAAAAAATTCGTCGAGAAATTTTTCACCGCCAGAAAAAAGGGCGGAACATAAAAATGTTCCGCCGAGGCATTGGGTGATGGTGGGTGTCTCCAATAGAAGACATTAACCTTCTCCCAAAGAATGGTTAATGAGAGTTAAACGAATTCGAAAAGATTTAAGCGAAACCGCAAATATCTTCAGAATTCGCAGGTTTTCTAGGGAAATGGAGGCTCCGGCCGGAATCGAACCGGCGTACACGGATTTGCAATCCGCTGCGTCACCACTCCGCCACAGAGCCTCGCTGGTGAGCTGGGGTCCATAGCAGTGACGTTTGCGACATGCAATCGGTTAAACTGCATTGATGCGAATTGGTCGTATTGCGGCGAGGGATAGCTGTGCTATTGCCGCCGATGAAGAGAGATTCTTTCATAGAAGGGCTGGCAAATGGACTTCGCACAAGCACGTAAAGTGATGGTCGACTCGCAAGTGCGCGTGAATGATGTGACCGCGCCAAATGTGGTCAGCGCTTTTTCAAACATTCCGCGCGAGACATTCGTCCCAAAAGGCATGCGCGCCAGCGCCTATGCTGAGCTGGAAATTGAGACCAGTGACGATCGCGCTATGTGGCTGCCGCGCGACCTGGGCAAAGTGCTCATAGGTCTTGAACCCGAAGCCGCCGATGTCAGTCTGGTGATCGGGGCAGGGGCAGGCTATAGCGCTGCGCTGCTTGGTCATATGACTGACGCGGTCATCGCGCTTGAAGATGACGAAGCCTTGGTCGATGCCATGGCGGAACGGTTTGCTGAGATTGGTATGGACGAAGCCGTTGCGGTGCAAGGCGAGCTTGCCAAAGGATTGCCGGATCAAGGGCCGTTCGATGTTGTCCTTGTGGCGGGGATGGTCGAAGACGTGCCGCAACCCTGGCTTGATCAATTGTCCGAGGGCGGTCGCCTTGGCGTTGTTGTGGCCAGTGGTAGAGGCGTCGGTACCGCCCGCATCTATAAACGTGCGGGCGATACGTTCGCGTTCAGAGAAGCCTTTGAATGCTGCCCACCAGTTCTGCCGGGCTTTGAGACTAAGAAAGCCTTTGTGTTTTAAACCGGTTTGGCAAGCTCTGCTTCGGGTTTGCCGATCGCGCCTTTTTCAGGATCGGGGATCAGTTGCGTCGGCGTGATGGGCTGGCCTGTGGCCTCCGCGATCAATTCCGCCGAGCGTGTTTCAACAGCCGCGGTTAAGCGCGCCATGGCTTCTTCTTTCGGTAAACCGGCTGGGATCGGTTCTAGAAATTCGATCACAGCGGTGCCTCGCTTTTTAAGAATTTCTTCTTGTTGCCAGAAGCAGTTGAGATTGGTCGCCACGGGCACGATTGGAACGTCCATGGCTTTTTGCATGTGCCAAACGCCGGGTTTGTAGCGGAAATGATAGCCGACGGGCGCCAAGTGGCCTTCTGGATAGATGAGCACGCGTCGTCCGTCTTCGCGTGCGCGCGTCATGCCTTCGCTCAGTGAGGCAGCTTTGCGCTCGCCGCCGCCACACGTGTCGATGACAATGGCGCCCAGCTTGCGCAGAATACCGCCGACCAATGGAAATCGCTCAAGATGATCTCCGGTCACGAAGGCCAAGTTTTTGACCTCTGGATAGATCATGAAGCCGTCGCCCCAGCTGGCATGTTTCGGCGCCAGGATGAAGGCGCCTTCCGGCAGGTTCTCGCGACCGCGCACCTCTTTCTTCACCCCGCCAATCCAATGCAGCGCGATATTAATTGCGCGCGTGTAAGAGCGGATGATGGAGGTCACAGGTCCGCGTCCCGGCAATGCCAGGAAAGGTAGCGACACCAGGACATAAAGAACGGATAAGGCGTAATATACGCCGGTAAAAAGCAAACCGCGGATCATCGGATATCTCCTTGAGATCTGAATCGTCTTGGGGGCTATTTTTGAAGCAATATGGCCATGATCGTGCGCGTGAACGTCTCGACATGCTGACTGAATGGGCCAGGCAGGCGGCTATAGATCTTATTTAGGCCCGATTGCATCACCACGCCCAAGCTCATTGCCGCCAAGATGGCAGGATCACCTTTTGGAATCTCACCGCTCTCGATCAAATGCTCGATCAGTTTCTCGACCACCGAGACCGGATCATCGTCGCGCTTGGTGTCATGCGGCAAATAGCGGTTTAGCGAGACCAGGTGATAGCTAAACGACAACCAGTCCTCATCGGCAAAAGCGCAATAGGCGGTGACCGCCCGGCGCACCTTGTCCTCAATGGTGCCGGCTTCGGTAAAGGCCGTCAGCATCATTTCGCCGAGCCGATTGTGAGTCTCCATGAACAAAGCCAGCGCCAGCTCGTCTTTGCCTTTATAATGGCGATACAGGGCCCCTTCAGAGACCCCGGCATTATCCGCAATATTGCGGGTTGTGGCCGCATCAACGCCATCTCGAATGAACAATTCGAGCGCTGCTTTCTCGATTTTTGGCCGCGCATTGCGGGCCCGTGGGCGTTTCTGATCTGCAAGCGTCATCTGCTAAAACTCCAATTTGTGAGCGCTTGCTAACATAGAGTTCTGCATATTGCAAGTGATTAATTGCTCACTTTTTCTGTTTGACCGAACTTCG
Source organism: Henriciella sp. (assembly GCA_013213825.1). Taxonomy (GTDB): domain Bacteria; phylum Pseudomonadota; class Alphaproteobacteria; order Caulobacterales; family Hyphomonadaceae; genus Henriciella. Next base: position 17,192 of record JABSQA010000060.1, on the reverse strand, counting down.
CGTCAACAGGCAACCTAAGGACAAGTAGATAATGGGAGTGAAACATGGCAGACGGACAGGGCCCGGTTCAGGCGAAATTTCGCGAAATGCTCGAAGGCAGCAAAGAAGACTGGGATATTATCGCCGAGCATTCGAAACACTTTAATAAGGGCCTGGCGAAACGTGTTCTAGATCACCTGCGCCTGCTCGATGGCGATTATGGCGGGTTCCCTGTCGACCGGTTGACCCATTCGCTTCAAACGGCGACGCGCGCACATCGCGATGGGCGGGATGAAGAATATGTCGTCTGTGCTTTGCTCCACGATATTGGCGATACGCTGGGAAGCTATAATCATCCTGATGTCGCTGCCGCGATCCTGAAACCGTTCGTGTCTGAGAAAAACCATTGGATGGTCGCCAATCACGGCATGTTCCAAGGCTATTATTTCTTCCATCATCTCGGCCTGGATCGAAATATGCGGGATCAGTTTAAAGATCACCCATATTATGAATACACGGCGCAATTCTGCCATCTGTATGATCAGTCGGCCTTCGATCCGGACTATGAAAGCGAGCCGCTTTCCTTCTTCGAGCAAATGGTGGAGCGCCTTTTCGCGAGTCCAAAAAACTCGATGTATCTCAAAGCGCTTGAGCAAGAATAGGTTTGTCTGGACAAGTTTCAGCGAGTTTGCACTTGAATACGCCCCGGATAAGCTTGATTTGAACGGGCAAGGAACGCACCCGCGCGATTGCTAAAGCGCGCGGGATTGATATATGGGCGCAATCGATTTTCACGAAGGTATTTCTTTCATGCGGAAAATTATTCCCCTGACTCTCGCATCTGTCCTGCTCGCGCCGATGGCAATGGCGCAAGACGCTGCCGCCGGTGGCGGATTGATGTCGAGTTTGATCATGTTCGTTCCTCTGATCTTGATCTTCTATTTCTTACTCATTCGGCCACAGCAACAGCGCCAGAAAAAGCATCGCGAAATGCTCGACGCGATCAAAAAAGGCGACACCATTGTCACGGCGGGTGGTTTGATCGGAAAAGTCACGCGGGTTGCGGACGCAGAAGTCACGGTCGAACTCGCCGATGGTGTTCGCGTGAGAGCCCTGAAAGGCATGATCGCGGACGTCCGAGACAAAAACACTCCGGTCGCTGCCAACGACTAAGATAAGGGCCTTGCCGCCATGTTGAATTTTCCGCTTTGGAAAGTGGGTCTAATCGTGGTCATCTTCCTTTGGGGAGCCATTCTCGCGATCCCGAATATGTTTTCGGATGGCTTTCTTGGGATTGAACCCAGAGAACCGTCAGATCCGTCAAATGAAGTCGCGATGGCGGCCTATCAGCAACAGCTTCAAGAAGCTGAAGATTCTTGGTGGTTTTTGCCGGCGGGCAAGCTCAATCTCGGTCTCGATTTGCAGGGTGGGGTGTATCTTCTCATGGAGATTGATCCGGCCGAGATCGCGGCCAACCGGTTGCAAACCGTGCAAGCGGATATCCGCACCGCGTTCAATCGCAACCCATTGGTCGAGCGTAATCCGCCAGTGCAGAACGAAGACCGCCTGACGATTGAGCTGCTCAACCCTGAAGAAGATATGGATGAAGCGGTTCGGCGTTTGAACCGGCTCAATCCGACGATTGGTACCACCCAGACCAAATTGTTCAGCGTCTCTCAATCCGGCGATCAGTTCATTCAATTGACCGTGCCGGGCGGCGCCCGCACAGCTTTGGCTGCGGATGCGCAAGCGAAAATGATGGAAATCATCCGTCGCCGGATCGACCCGGATGGTGTGGCTGAGATCTCTATCACCCCGCAAGGCGATAATCGGATCATTTTGGAAGCGCCTGGTGAAGCCGATCCGAAGCGGATTAAGGACATTCTTGGTCAAGCCGGTCGTTTGACCTTTAACATGGCCAATCTCGACCCGTCAGCCATCCGCGCCGCGGTAACCACGGGGCGTCCATCTCCGCGCGAAGAATTGGTCGACTCGATTGATTATGGGCAAATCCTCGTCAATCGTATTCCCGAATTGACCGGTGCAGATATTGCGACGGCCAATCGCTGCTTTGACGAGGCTAATTTCCCGGCCGTCTGTTTCCGCCTGAACAGTTCGGCCGCGACGAAATTCTACAATCTCACCCGCAACAATGTCGGTCGAAACTTTGCCATCGTGCTGGATGGGACATCCATGTCATCGCCAAGCATTCGCGTGCCTATCCCAGGTGGCAATGTGATTATTGAGGGGCGCTTCTCAATTGAAGAAGCTGAGGACCTCGCGGCGATCATTGAAGCCGGTGAGCTTCCGGCCAAACTCAATTTCTTGGATGAGCGCACGGTCGGACCGACCCTTGGCGCGGAATCGATCGCGGCAGGGTCGCGCGCCAGCATGATCGGCTTGGCCTTGGTCGGCGTGTTCATGATCTTGGCCTATGGTTTGGTCGGCGGCTTCGCGGTCGGATCTCTGATGGCCAATATCGTGATGATTATTGGCGCTCTGTCAGGCTTCGGCGCGACACTCACTTTGCCCGGCATTGCTGGGATCATTCTAACCATTGGTATGGCGGTGGACGCCAATGTGATTGTGTTTGAACGGATCCGAGAAGAACAATCGAATGGTCGATCACCGGCAACGGCGATCCAAGCGGGCTATGAACGCGCGCTCTCGGCCATTCTCGATGCCAATATCACAACTTTCATCGCCGCTTCGATTCTCTACATGGTCGGCTCTGGACCGGTGAAAGGCTTTGCTGTGACTCTTGCCATCGGTATTTTGACCTCGGTCTTCACCGCCTTCGTGGTGACCCGCTGGTTCACCGTCATGTATCTTCGCACGTTCCGCCCCAAGCGGCTGGCCATGTAAGTAAGGATTGGAATTATGCTGCTTCGACTTTGGCCTGAAAAAACCGCCGTCTCCTTCATGAGTCTGCGCTTCATCGCATTGATCATTTCGGTGACCGCGCTGCTCGCGTCTGCCGCCTTGCTCGGGACACGTGGGCTGAATCTCGGCATCGACTTCGCCGGCGGTGCGGTAATCGAGATTACCGAACCAGATGACGTTTCGGCGGATGATATTCGCAACGCGGTTCAGCCGCTGATTGTTGGTGAGGTACAGGTCAACTCTGCGCGCGGCACGGGGCCGAACGCGCCAGATATTGCGGTCATTCGGTTTAAGCCTCAGCCACCGGTGGGTGATGAAACGCCGGACGAAGCGCAAAACCGAGCTGGCGACGAAGTCAACGCGGCGCTTAAAGCACTTGTTGATGAAGGTCTGCCAGAAGGCGAAAGTCGGTTCGAAATCCGCTCCGAAGCGTCGGTGGGACCAAAAGTTTCAGGAGAGCTATTCCGCTCGGGGATTATCGCGCTCACTGTCGCGCTCGCCCTGATGATGGTCTACATCTCATTCCGCTTCCAATGGCAGTATGCGCTCGGCGCGGTGGCAGCGCTTTTTCACGATGTCATTCTGACCATGGGCATGTTTGCGCTGACGGGGTTTGAGTTCAACCTGGCAACCATTGCGGCGCTTTTGACCATTGTTGGTTACTCTATGAACGACACCGTCATCGTGTTTGACCGCGTCCGCGAAGAGGCCCGGAAGTATAAGAAACTCGAATTGTCGAAAGTGGTCGACTTGGCGATTAATGCCACCATGTCACGGACCTTGTTGACGTCGGGCACGACCCTTCTGGCCCTGCTTTCAATCTTCTTGTTTGGCGGCCCAGTCCTGCGTGGAATGAGCTTTGCGCTGATCTTCGGCGTCGTGGTCGGGACCTATTCGTCAATCTTCGTTGCATCAGCCGTGGTGCTGCTGCTCGGCATCGATCGCGGCGATAAACCAAAGCGCGAAGTCGAAGGTTTCCAAGGCGTCAGTTAGCGCTTTGAATCGGTTAGGCGTGTGGCCTAACCGATCAGACGCATACCAACCTGGAACTCAAGCGCATCGCAAACCGCGTCTGCAACACCGTCTGCACTTTCGCCAAACGAGGTCGCGCGGCAGGCTTGGACATGCAGATTGATCAGAGCAGCTTCCTCATGGAAGTCTTCAACGCCGGATACCAATTGATGCAAAGAGCCAGACAGGCGGGTCAACGCGCCCCCGCCATAGGCCCCAGACGCCCCATGTAAATTATGCAATGCATTGCGGAAGGCTTCGCCGGATTCTTCATTGCTAGGATCCTGTCGGCAAGCGTCCCAGGTCACCTGCAAAAGATCGAGGTCATTCTGTTTCCAGACCTCAATATTCGATTGCGCGATGCTCTCGTCTGATGGCGTTTCCTCCGAGCTATCTTCAGCTTCGGCTGGCTTACCGACCACGCGCGACACATCGAGCTCGGTCAGGAGTTCTTTGCCCTTTTTGGGCTTATTGAACATTTTGAATAGCGACTTAACCATAGTCCTGGTGTATCATTTCAGGCTTAACAAACGCCTGAACAAACACCGAAAACTGGTTAATTTTAGAACGCGAATTGTTCACGCAGGATGCGCTCGTCTAGAGCGTGCCCTGGATCGAACAGCATGGTGAGGTGCTGTGATCGGTCGGCATGAATAGAGACTCGGGTGACGTCACGGACTTCCTGATTGTCCGCCGCGGCGGCGACGGGGCGACGTTCTGGCGCCATGATATCAATATCCACACGCGCATCGTGACGCAGCAATGCCCCGCGCCAACGCCGCGGCCGAAAAGCGCTCACGGGCGTCAGGGCGAGCAGATTGGCACCAATCGGCAAAATCGGACCATGCGCGGATAAGTTATACGCTGTCGACCCGGCCGGGGTCGCCACCATGATGCCGTCACACGACAAAGCTGCCAGCCGTTCTTTTCCATCGACAATGATGCGCAATTTAGCGGTCTGAGCGGTTTGGCGAAGGAGCGACACTTCATTGATCGCTAACCGCTCGAATGATTGGTCATGCACATCCGTAACGGTCATGCGAAGTGGGTTGACCGTCGCACGTTCGGCCCGGTCGATCCGTGCGATCAGATCGTCCTCGTCATACTCGTTCATGAGAAAGCCGACCGTGCCACGATTCATCCCATAAACGGGCTTGTGGTCATCAAACCGACGCCGCATCGCGTCCAGCATAGCGCCATCACCGCCCAAAGCGACAATCACGTCCGCTTTATCCTCGTCATATTGGCCATATTTTTGGACCAGTCGACGCAAGGCTTCTTGGGCTTCCGGGCGCTTCGAGGCGCTGAATGCAATACAGGTGCTCATCGTCGCCTTATGTCGGTGCCATCGAACGCGGGGTCAAGCGCCGCTGTGAATTGCCCAAACGGAAGCTTGCAGGTACGATGGCATAAAATCTCACAGCGAAAATACACAGCGGAGACGTCAAATGGCAGATGGAATGCAGATTACCAGCCTCAAAGGCCAGGTCAGCGAAGAGGAATGGAAGACGCGTGTCGACCTCGCGGCGATGTATCGTCTGACAGCGCTTTATGGCTGGACCGATATGATTTTCACGCACATTTCGCACCGCGTTCCTGGCCCGGATCATCACTTCTTGATCAATCCATACGGCATGTTCTTTGAGGAGATCACGGCATCGTCTTTGGTCAAGGTCGATCTGGACGGCAATGTCGTGCAAGAAACTCCATATTTCATCAATCCGGCGGGTTTCACCATCCACTCCGCGATTCATGCCGCCCGCGATGACGCGCATGTTGTGATGCATTTGCACACCAATGATGGTGTCGCCGTTTCTTGTAACAAAGAAGGGCTGCTACCACTCAGCCAAACCGGTATGTTGGTTCGTCACGATCTTGCATTCCATGACTATGAGGGGGTGGCCCTTGATCATGGTGAGCGTGAGCGTTTGGTCGCCGATATGGGCGATAAGAACAATATGCTGCTCTACAATCACGGCACCCTAACGGTCGGCGGCACGGCCGCGGAATGCTTCCTGCGTATGTTCTTCTTGGAGCGGGCCTGTTCGATGCAGGTTCGCGCGCTCACGGCCGGACGCGAGAATATGGTTATTCCGAGCCAAGAGGTTCAGGACGTGGTCAAAAGCCAGTCCAATCCGGAAGGCACGAAAACCCTCGCCAACATGCTCGCTTGGCCCGGCCTGTTGCGTAAACTTGATCGGGAACGCCCCGGCTATGACGCCTAGAGAAATCCTCTATAGGGGTTTCTCCGTATAGGTTTTTTCACTAGTGCGTCCATTCATACCGTTTAATTTCTGAGGAAGATCCCTTAGATCGCGGTCTGACAGGTTACGGAACATGTTGCGATGAAACACTTAAAAGCTTTCGAAAACGCGCTGGACACCATCCATAGTGAAGGTCGCTATCGCGTGTTTGTGGATTTGCACCGTCATAAAGGCGAGTTCCCAAAGGCGACTGCACGATTTGAGCATGGCGAGCGCGAGATTATTGTCTGGTGCTCGAACGATTATCTCGGCATGGGCCAGGATGATGATGTCACCGATGCCATGCACGAAGCGATTGACAGTTTCGGCGCGGGTTCTGGCGGCACGCGCAATATATCCGGTACCACGCGTTATCATGTTGAGCTCGAGAAAGAGCTTGCGGATCTGCACGGAAAATCGGGGGCGTTGCTGTTTACATCCGGCTATGTGTCGAATGACGCCACTCTGTCTACGCTTGGAAAAATCCTGCCCAACCTGATCATCTATTCTGATGCGTTAAACCATGCCTCCATGATTGAAGGCATTCGTCGCTCAAAAGCAGATTATCGCGTATTCCGCCATAATGATGTCGATCATCTACGCGCCTTGATGGAGAATGATGATCCCGACCGGCCGAAAGTGATCGCTTTTGAGAGCGTCTATTCCATGGATGGTGATGTCGGTCCGATCGAAGCGATTTGCGATCTCGCCGATGAGTTTGATGCGCTGACCTATCTCGATGAAGTCCATGCAGTCGGCATGTATGGTGATGAAGGCGCCGGTGTCGCCCAGCGAGATAATGTCATGCACCGCGTCGATATTATCGAAGGCACGCTTGGCAAAGCCTATGGCGTGATGGGGGGGTATATCGCCGCTCATGAAACCATCATCGATGCTATTCGTTCGACAGCGTCTGGGTTTATCTTCACCACGTCGACATGTCCGGTTATGGCCGCTGGCGCATTGGCGAGCATCCGCAAACTTCGCTCAGGCGAGGGACGCAAACTCCGCAAAACCCACCAGGCGCATGCAGCACTGTTAAAGCAAAAATTCCGCGATGCGGGCCTGCCTTTGATAGAAAGCGACACGCATATTGTGCCGCTTTTGGTGGGCGACCCAGAAAAGTGCAAGGCTCTATCGGACACGCTGCTATTTGATTTTGGGATCTATGTGCAGCCGATTAATTATCCGACCGTGCCGAAAGGCACGGAGCGCCTGCGTTTCACCCCGGGCCCTGTGCACACGGAAGAAATGATGGACGACCTTTTGGCCGCTATCCTGGCCGTATGGAAACAGCTCGGATTGGACGAGCAAGCGGCATAAACTTCGACGCTAGATCAATAAAAAGCGCGCTCAATCTGAGCGCGCTTTTTTGTTTGTCGCATCAGGTTTAGGCGCTTCGCTTGCGCCCGAGGCCGATCTCTTTGGCAAAAGCTGAACGTTTCTTGGCATAATTTGGCGCCACCATCGGATAGTCGCTCGGCAGGCCCCAACGGGCGCGATATTCTTCTGGAGTCAGATCATATCGTGAGCGCAGATACCGCTTGAGCATTTTGAGCTGTTTGCCATCCTCTAAGCAAATGATGTGATCTGGCGTGACGGATTTGTTGATCGGCACAGCCGGGTCGGGGCGGGGGGGCGCGATGGGCTCATCCTTGGCTAAGGATTGGACCGTATCATGCACTGGCTGTAGCAAATCAGGTAATCCCACAGCTGGAACCGGATTGTTGGCCACAAATGACGAGACAATATCTGTCGTCATCTCGAGCAACTCGGTCTTCGAGTGTTTTGTCATGTTTTAGCTCTTGTAATTTGTATGTTTACTCGTTCTTCAGACGAGATTGTCGCCAGGTAAAACATGGAATCGCCGAAGAATTCAAGGTAAGCTGTAAATAGAGTGACCAGTTATCGTATAACGAGTACCAGCTTTCGTGTCCGAAATTGACGGCTTGCCCGTAATTCCCAGGCGCCGTACATGGGTCGCAGAATTAGGAATCACATCATGCCCGATACAAGCCTACCTTCACGTTTCGATACAGCGACATTCTTCTCAGAGACCCTTGCGGACCGCGACAGCGACGTTTTTGCTGCGATTGCTCAGGAGCAGACTCGTCAACAGCACCAAATCGAGTTGATTGCCTCTGAGAATATCGCATCTCAAGCGGTGCTCGAAGCCCAAGGCACGGTGCTCACCAATAAATACGCCGAGGGTTATCCCGGTCGGCGTTATTATGGCGGTTGTGAATATGTCGATGTGGTTGAGACGCTCGCCCGCGACCGCGCGAAGCAATTGTTTGAATGTGATTTCGCGAACGTTCAGCCAAATTCTGGCTCGCAGGCCAATCAGGCCGTTTTCCAGGCACTCTTGCAGCCGGGCGATACCATCCTCGGCATGAGCCTCGATGCCGGCGGACACCTGACGCATGGTGCGCGGCCAAATCAATCGGGCAAATGGTTCAATGCGATTCAGTATGGTGTGCGTGCGGATGATCACCTGATTGATTTCGATCAGGTGGAAGCTCTGGCCAAAGAGCATAAACCAAAGCTTATCATCGCCGGTGGCTCAGCTTATCCACGCCAAATCGATTTCGCTAAGTTCCGGGCCATCGCCGATTCCGTCGGCGCTTTCTTCTTGGTCGACATGGCGCACTTCGCTGGCCTTGTCGCAGGTAAAGCTCATCCTAACCCACTGGATCATTGCCACGTGGCGACGACTACCACGCACAAGACCTTACGCGGACCACGCGGAGGTATGGTTTTGACCAATGATGCGGACATTTCCAAAAAAGTGAATTCTGCAGTCTTTCCCGGCATTCAGGGTGGGCCTTTGATGCATGTGATCGCTGGCAAAGCCGTGGCGTTCGGTGAAGCGCTTTCACCAGAATTCAAGCAATATGCCGCGGATGTCATCGCCAATGCCAAGGCCATGGCTGGGGCGGCGAAAGAGAGCGGGCTGGATTTGGTCTCTGGCGGCACCGACACGCATGTCGCTTTGATCGATTTGCGTCCAAAATGCGTGACCGGCCGAGACGCAGAAGAAGCGCTCGAGCGGGCTTATATCACGTGTAATAAGAATGGCGTGCCGTTTGATCCGGAAAAGCCGATGGTGACGAGCGGCATCCGTGTCGGCTCACCCGCGGGCACGACGCGGGGATTTGGTGTCGAAGAGTTTACCCAAGTTGGTCGCTGGATCGGCGAAGTGGTCGATGCGGTCGCGAGTGGCGATAGCGCTGCGACGGAACAAAAAGTTCGCGCAGAAGTTGAAGAAATGACCGCGAACTTCCCGAGTTATAACGGTTTAGGAGCTTAATCGATTGCGCTGTCCTTTCTGCGGATCTGAAAATACGGCGGTCAAGGACAGCCGCCCCGCAGAAGACAATACAGCTGTGCGCCGTCGTCGCGGTTGCGACAATTGCGGCGCACGCTTCACCACGTTTGAGCGGGTCCAGTTGCGTGAAATTATGGTGGTCAAACGCGACGGCAAACGCGTCCCGTTTCAGCGCGATAAGCTCGCCCGCGTGATTGGCATTGCGTTGCGCAAACGCCCAGTCTCAGACGAACAAATCGAACAAATCGTGTCGGGCATTGCGCGCAAGCTTGAAAGCAGCGGCGAGACGGAAGTCGCGTCCCAAGATATTGGCGAGCTGGCAATGGAAAGCCTGCGCGTTGTCGATCCAGTGGGTTATGTCCGCTATGCCAGCGTCTATCGTGATTTCGACGCACCGTCTGACTTCGCGGCCTTTATCAAACAGTCTGAATTTGACGAGGATTAAGCGGACAATGTCGCGCCCTCACGTTACGCTGAAAATTGCCACCAGCATGGATGGCCGGATCGCTTTGTCCAATGGCGTAAGCCAGTGGATCACCGGATCTGAAAGCCGCGCCCGCGTCCATGAGATGCGCGCGGCGCATGATGCGGTTTTGGTCGGCGTCGGAACCGTTCTGGCCGATGATCCCCTCCTAACCGCGCGGACTGTCCCGCCGCCAGAGCGGCAGCCCGTTCGGATCGTTGCTGACAGTTCGCTGCGCACACCGGAACATGCACGGCTCCTAACGTCACAGGGGCTCGGTCGAGTTATCTTGGCGAGCGCGGTCGAAGCAAAAGGATATCCGCAAGAAGCCATGGGTGACACGCCAGAAATATGGACCGTGCCCGGGGCCGATGGAAAGGTCTCTCCTCAACATCTATTGGATCGCTGTACCGTTGAAGGCTTGCAAAAAATCTTCCTTGAAGGGGGCGGTAAGCTCGCCGCCAGTTTCATTCGCATGGGATTGGTCGACACAATTGAATGGTTCCGCGCCCCGATCTTGATTGGGGGGGATGGATTGGCCGCTGTCGCCGCTTTAGGGCTAACCGAAATGCAAGACGCGTCGCGTTGGCGCGTAGTCAAAGCACAAGCCATTGCGGGGGATGTGCTGACCACTTACGCCAAAGCGTAGCGCTCTACTCGATCGCATCTGCCATTTGCACAACAATCAACTCCGCGATGCCTTGCTTCAGCGCTAACGGGTCGAGCACATTGAAGCCGACATCGTAATCGGTTCCACCGATTGTTAGGAAGGCGCGATACGTGCTGCCTTCAGCAATATAGCCGACGCCTCCCACTTCAGGGATGGCATCCATACTCTCATCGATCTGGTCTTTAACCGATTGCAGAACTTCATCCGCTGGTATGGCATCGATCAAATCCTGAGCTCTGATATAAGCGCTGCTGGCCGCGGGAATATAGTCAATATAATCGCGCGCATCGAGAATGGTTTTCTGCTGTGCGTCGTTCAATATCTTCCGCTCAACGGTGGACGTGTAGATTGTACGAACACCAAATGGAAAACCGAAATCATGTTCAATGCTGACCTCTTTTTTCAGATTTCGCTGATCGTAAGCCGCCTGGAGCGCGTCCTTAAGGGCGCCCCGTAACGCGTCATCATCCCCTTCGAGCGCCTGTTTCTTCAACTCCGCCATGACTTCGATCGGTGTCTCAATCGCTTCTTCAACTTCCTCGCGGGCATTGTTGCCGGCGGAGGCGATAATGCTCTTGCGCGCACGCTCGCCGAGAACGTTCCTTAAGCAAGGCCGCACAAGCCCGTTTTGAACGCAAGCTGTGTTGATATAATCGCGGGTCGTCTGTTCCGCTTGGAGCTCGACAGCATTGGGCAGGGCTTCCAAATAGGCGGTGACAGAGTCTGCAATGACAGGCAATTGCGGACGAAGACCGCGTAGGCTGGCTTCGAATTCATAATCGGTTTTTGCCTGCTGCATCGCCGCGACTTTGCTCTCAGCGCCGCTCAGCATGTCGTCAATCTCGGCACGAACTTGGGCCTGGATTTCGTCCATAAATTCCTCTGGAAAGCTCACCCGGCCCGTCGTGGTCTCGTTTTCAAATGTGATCGAGGCTTCCAGGGTCTGTCCGGCATGGCTCGTCGTGCCGGTTAGCGTTGCATACTGATTATTCACCGCTAGCGTTCCCGCGACATCTGCCTCCGGGATACGGCTTTTGAACCGGCTGGTCAGGTCGAGCGAAAAATTTGTATCGCCATTGACGAATAATTGTCCTGTGGCTTCTGTTTCCGGGACAAAATGGAACCAGTCCGGCACCCAAGTCGTGTCCGGATCAATCCGCAGCGCAAAGGCCGCTTGTTGCCGGTCAAAACCAAGATCAATCGTGCCGCTTGCATCAACCAAGTCGAACGAAAATACGCCAATGCCGAGCACGCCGAAGGCAAAGTTCAGCCCGCCATTAATCCCAGCGCGGGCTTCAATTTCTGAAGCGAACGGATCGTCCCAATTAATATCGCCGAATTGTGGATCTTTGATCACGCGTGTGCCTTGGATCTCGAAAAAATCAAAGACTTTAAAGCCAATGCCCATCGCGCCATTGTCCAGCGTGTGGCCGTAAAAGCTATCCAGTTCGCTAAAGCCAAGGCGTGGTGAGAAGGGTAGAAGACCTGAGGTGGACTCGCCCCAACCATATGCCCCGACCAGAGCAGTGGATCCGAAGCGGTAGTGCATGGGATCGCGCGGATCGACGACAATGAAGGCACGGGAATCTAGGGGCGAGCTCAACGTGATCTCTTCAAAAGTTCCAGGAGTCGCTCGGTTTTCAATCTGTAGATTGGCATCGCCGCCGAGATAGAAAACTAGGTATTGCCGGTCCGATACCAATTCGATCCCGAAATCAGGATCGCTATTAATTTGCGCACCAGAGCGCAGACCGACTTCCGTTTTGACGATGGAATTGACGGTAAGCGTATCGGTCAGCTCGCCGGACAAAGTCGCTTCGCCGCTGGCATCGATCAATTTGCCAAACTCATCAAAAATCAGGTCGAGATCGACATCCTCTAAGTCGAATGAGGCATCGTCTTCGAGCTGAATCGAGATCGGGCCATCGACATTGATGCCGCGCTCGATCTCAGTCACCGTGCCAGTACTGATGAAATCGTCCCGGTCAAATGTTTCAGGTGCTGTCGTGCCGCCAGAGCAAGCAGATAACAGTGCGATCGCGGCGGCGCTGGCGGTCAGTTTCGCCAAATTGGAGGTTGGAAGAAGTGTCATAATGCGTCCCTCAAATCTCGGGCGCGATTTTCCGTTGTCAGAGTGACTTGGACTGTCCCCCGCGCCGAATGGGAAGAAGGTGCATGGTTCGGCGTGAATTAGCAATGAACTGTCCGAAGAGTTTTGTTCAGGTTCGACGTTTGGGCCAGCTTCGCTGCCGTCGCAGGCGCGATTGATCTTGCGAGTTGGAGACGATGCCTGTGCTCGAACGTCGCGATTTCCGTGGCGAGAGTACTTGGGATTGCACAGAACTCGCTTAGATGGGAGACGCAGGACAAGGAGGTCTCATGTTCACTGGCCTGGGAGCCGAAGTTGGCACCATTCGCAAAGCAGAGGATCGTAACGGTCTTCGCCGCTTCGAGGTGGCTTGTTCCTATCCTGTCGAGAGTATCGAAATGGGCGCGTCGATTATGCATGCTGGGGTTTGCCTCACCGTGGTCGACTTTGGGTCCGAGGGTGAGGGCAGTTGGTTTGCGGTCGAGGCCGTGCCTGAAACGCTTTCTCTCACAGTACTCGGCGATTGGGTTGAGGGCAGCCAGGTAAATCTCGAGCAAAGTCTGAAACTCGGCCAGGAACTTGGCGGTCATTTCGTTTTTGGTCATGTCGATGGGGTTGGTGAGGTCATCTCTGTCGAACCAGAAGGCCAGAGTTACCGGATCACCATCCGTCCGCCTGCTGAGATCGCAAAATACTTCGCCAAAAAAGGTTCAGCCGCAATCAATGGCGTGTCGCTAACCGTGGCCGAGGCTCTGCCAAATGGCGATTTCCAAGTCGCTATTATTCCGCACACTTGGGAGGTGACCACACTGCGCGAATTGCAGTCGGGATCACGAGTCAATCTTGAGATCGACATGCTGGCACGCTACGTCGCCCGAATGATCGGCGTCGACGCGCCAACTCCGCACGACCCGCAAGGACAAAATGATGGCTGAAGACTTCTCCCCAGCGATTTCGAGCATTGATGAAATCATCGAAGATGCACGCAACGGAAAAATGTACATTCTGGTCGATGCTGAAGACCGGGAGAATGAAGGCGATCTGATCATTCCAGCGAGCTTCGCCACACCCGAGGCGGTCAATTTTATGGCCAAGTATGGTCGTGGCTTAATTTGTCTCGCGATGACCGGCGAACGCGGACGCGCGCTCAATCTAGACATGATGGCCCGTGAAAATCGCGAAAGTATGGGCACGGCCTTCACGGTGTCGATCGAGGCGAAAGAGGGCGTGACGACGGGGATCTCGGCGCATGATCGCAGCCATACCGTACAAGTGGCCATCGATCCTATGTGCGACGCCGATGACATTGTTTCACCGGGTCATGTCTTTCCGCTGATCGCAAAAGATGGTGGCACCCTGGTCCGTGCCGGACATACGGAGGCAGCGGTCGACATTTCACGTATGGCTGGATTGTACCCTGCCGGCGTGATCTGCGAAATCATGAATGATGATGGCAGCATGGCGCGCCTGCCAGAGCTGGTCTCATTCGCGCAGCTGCACGGCATGAAAATCGGTACAATTGCCGATTTGATTGAGTATCGACGCAAACATGACCGCTATCTAGAACGTCGCGTCGAAGCCGACCTGGAAAGCGCTTATGGTCAAGGCTTTAAAACCGTCATTTTCCGCAATGCGCTGGATAATAGTGAGCATATCGCCATTGTGCACGGGACCATCACGCCAGACAGTACAACCATCGTTCGTGTCCACCGGACGGATGTCCTCGCCGATATTTTGGGCGAGAAAGGCCCGCGCGAAGGATTGGTCGAGCGCGCGATGAAAATTATCGCCGAAGCTGAAGCGCCCGGCGTTGTTGTCTTCGTCAATACAATGCGCCCCAACGCACTTGCTGAACGTCTAGGGATGAAAAGCTCTGACCCGAAGGACACACATGCGCCCTTGCGCGAGTATGGGGTCGGCGCGCAGATCCTGCGGGAGCTAGGTGTGCGTAAAATGCTTTATCTCTCTGATACCGAACCCACGCGGGTGGCTGGCTTGGACGGCTACGGCCTGTCTATCGAAGGCTGGCAACCGCGCTCTGATAAGGACTAAGCCCCATGCATCGCATCTTGATCGTTAACTCACCTTACTATGCCCATATCTCAGAAGAGCTTGAAAAAGGCGCGCGTGAGGCGCTCGAAGAGTCTGGTGAACCTTGCGAAATCGAAACCATCATGGTGCCGGGCGCATTTGAAGTTCCAGGTGCGATCGCGATGGCGGCCGACAGCGCCAGATATGATGGCTATATCGCGCTGGGTTGCGTCATCCGTGGTGAGACCACCCATTATGATTATGTCTGCGGCGAGAGCGCAAAAGGTCTGATGTATCTGACCACGGATCGGCGCCTGGCGATTGGCTATGGTATTCTAACCGTTGAGAATGAAGCCCAGGCTTTGGCCCGGGCAGAGCGCACGCAAAAGAATAAGGGCAAAGATGCTGCGGTGGCCTGTTTGGAGATGCTGAAGCTTCGGAAGAAGTTTGTTCGATAGGCGAAATCGCAGCCCTCAACACATAAAGGGAATGGCCTTTTCCACAAACCAGTGGCAAAGGACGCGCCATGACCGAACAGAAATTGCCATTTGAAGTCATTCGTGCGCGCCGCGCTGGCGCGCGGCTGGCAGCCGTCCAGGCTTTGTATCAAATGGAACAGACGGGTCAGAGTGGTCGTGCAGCCATTCGTGACTTGATGGATGACCGACTTGGCCTTGGCCCAGATGAGGATCCGGTCGAAGAAGCAGACCCGGATCTCTTCAAATCCATCGTCAACGCCACGATTGAGCATCAGAATGTGGTCGACCGTGCAATCCTGGCGCGCCTCTCCAAAGGCTGGAAACTTTCACGCCTTGATTCGACAACACGATCTATTTTGCGCGCGGCCGCCGCCGAACTGGTGGCGCACCAAGAGCTCTCGCGGCGAATCCTGCTCGATGAATATGTCTCGCTGGCGCACGATTTTTTCGACAAGACAGAGGCAAATTTCGTCAATGCCGTGCTGGATAATGTCTCGAAAGACTTGCGACCCGAAGAAGCATAGGCCTTAGTCAGCATCGGAGGTCTGATGCAGGAAACGACTTGGATCGAACGCTATATTGTCCCGCTAGTTGATGCGCCGGGCGCGGATGGCTTGCGCGACGATGTTGCGATTATCTCCACCCCGGGCGTGATGATCGCGACCACGGATACATTGGTTGAGGGCGTGCATTTTCTCGGTTCAGACCCTTTAGATACGGTCGGCCAAAAGCTGGTTCGGGTAAATGTCTCGGATATTTATGCCAAGGGCGCCAAACCTATTGAAGCTTTGCTCTCGATTGCTTGGCCGCATGGCAGGCTCGAAACGGAGTTCGCGGCATTCATGCAAGGAATGCAGCGTGATCTTGAGGCGTTTAACATCGCTCTAATTGGAGGAGATCTGGTTGGAACAGACGGCCCCCTTACGCTGAGTTTGACCCTTACCGGTGCGTGTTTTGGGGAACAACCGGTTCGACGGTCTGGGGGACGTGCAGGTCAATCGGTGCTTATCAATGGTGAAATCGGTTGGGGCGGGCTCGGTCTTGCCGCCGCGGTAACTGAAACTGACTCTGATGATACACGTCGCTACCGGGTTCCGCACATTAGCACCGAATCGGACGCGAAGGTCGTCGCGGATCGCGCCGCTTCGAGTATGGATGTTTCGGACGGTCTATTGATGGATGCCGCACGCCTCGCAGAGGCTGCAAATTGCGGGATAGAACTCGATCTGAGTCAAGTGCCGCTCGCGCAACCCTCAGAAAATATTGAAAAAATATTGGATCAATGTGTGGCGGGGGATGATTATTGCATCCTCATTGCTGCCGACGATCCACATCTTGTGCCGGGATTTACTGAAATCGGCAGACTCACGGAAACCCGCGGACTCCGGCTGTTCCAGCAGGGGGAAGCCGTTAACCTCCCATCAACCCTTGGGTTTGAGCATAAGGCGTAATGGGGCCGATTGCTTCGCTTTCAGCGCGATAATCCTTGCGAAGGCGTTGTGGCTGTTGCAGTCATAGTCCCACTAACAAGAATTCGGGGCTGGAGTGCTTCGTACATTTAGGGAGGTAGGGCAAATATGACCCTTTGGTTTTGGATAGCCTTAGTCGCGGCTGTGCTCGCGATTGGCTTTGGATGGCTGCAGAGCCAATCCATTATGAAAGCAGATGCGGGCAATGACCGCATGAAAGAAATCGCTTCGGCGATTCAGGAAGGTGCGAACGCTTATTTGAAGCGCCAGTACACGACGATTGCCTATGTCGGCTTGGGTGTTGTCATCATTCTGGCAATCCTGTTCCGCAATTGGGAAGTGCCTTTGGGCTTCGTGATTGGCGCGGTTTTGTCCGGCGCAGCCGGTTTTATCGGTATGAAAGTCTCAGTTCAGGCCAACGTTCGGACCACTCAAGCGGCCAGCACATCGTTGCAGGACGGCCTGTCTATGGCGTTTAAGTCCGGTGCTGTGACTGGATTGCTCGTGGTTGGCTTAGCGCTTTTGGGCGTCGTGGCATATTATGGCC
>JABSQA010000006.1 GCA_013213825.1 Henriciella sp. | reverse complement strand
AGAACCTTCAGGACATTGAGCCCGAAATCGTCACCTTGGATTACAGTTCGCCAGAAACACCGCGCCTGATCGCAAGTGATGCATTTCTCGCTGAAGCGTACAACCCCGCGAATTACTTTCTCGATGCCTTTGAACGCGAGTTCACCACCAATGAAGACACCGAAACAAGCGCCAAGTTCAATGTCTCAAAAGAGAGCTTTGTGGGCACTGTGCCTGTTACGTGGAAAGCCGGGGTGAAGCTTCGTGATCGCGAGAAGATCCGCGATGTGAACCTGACCTTTGAAGAGGACGGCGATCTGAATCTCGCCGACTTTGTCGGTGCAGACTTTATCGAAGGATGGCGATTGGGTGTCCCACAGCCAGCTTGGCCGGACGCCGGATTGACGGCTGCTCTGCGCGGGTCATTCTCGGCGGACCAATTTGTCGAGGATGATAGTGTCATCGATAGTACGATTGAAGATTACACAATCGAGGAACAAATCCTCGCAGGTTACGTCCTTGGAAATTTCGATCTCGGTGCAACCACGATTGTTGCCGGCGTGCGAATTGAACAGACTGATGTTGATTTGACCGGCCAGTTTTTGGACGAGAGCGATACAACGCAATTTGACTTTGGGTCTTTCGCAAGTCGCAATGTGTCGGACGATTACACCAATGTTCTGCCGAGCGTGAACATAAAGCATGAGTTCAACGAAAAGCTGATCGGCCGCGCGGCTTATTACGCTTCGCTGGTCCGTCCTGGTTTTGGTGAAATGGCACCGTTTGCCGTCCTAAATGATGATCGAGATGAAGTTGAGTTAGGGAATTCCAACTTGGATCCTCTCGAAGCGGATAATTTCGATATTTCGATTGAGTATTATCCAACAGAACTGTCAGTCCTCTCATTCGGCTTGTTCTATAAGGATATCGAAAACGCGATTTATGGGGTCGAATTTGATATCGATGATGTCCCGAGCAGCGTCGATCTTTCTTTCCTGCCAAACACGCTCTTGGATGGCGATGAGACCAATGACGAGATTGGTGACGTTGTCACCTTCATCAACGTTCCGAACACCGAATTGTTTGGCGCTGAGATCAACTACGTGCAGAGCCTCGAAGATCTCAACCCGGCGCTTGAGGGCTTTTTGGTCTCCGCCAATCTGACCCTAACCGACTCGGAAAGTACGCTGCCAAATGGTCGTGAAGTCCGCTTCTTGAACCAATCAGACACGGTTTGGAATCTGGCGCTCGGTTATTACAAAGGGCCATGGGATTTGCGTATATCCGCGAACTTCCGGGGCAACAGTTTGGATGAATTATTCGACACCGACCCAGGTGACGAGGTTCTCGACCGAACCATCGATGATCGCACACTGATCGAGGCCTCTGCAAAGTATAATGTGAATGATAATTTGCAGATCTATCTCGAAGGCAAGAACCTGACCGATGAGCCGGAATACTATTATTTCGGCAATGAGAATCGTCTCATGCAATATGATGAATTCGGCACGAGCTGGATCCTCGGCGCACGGTATACGTTCTAAACGGGCAAGCCTGATTGCAAATAGAGGTCGCGGCGATCCACATCGTCTCGACCTCTCATCTTTCTTATTTCTCCGGAGTTAAGCTCATGTTCCGACCGCTCGCTTTTGCATCCCTTGGCCTTCTGAGCGCCGCTTGTGTCAACAGTCCTGAAGTTTTGCCTTTCGAGATCCAAACCGTGTATCCATCTGTGGAAACAGCGCCGATGTTGGGGCGGGGTGAACAATCTGCTGATCCTGCGATTTGGGGCACGGTTACTGCGGACCAAGCCTCGCTCATTCTCGGCACAAACAAGGATGAAGGTCTGCACGTGTATGACTTGAGCGGAAACGAAGTGCAGTTCTTGGATGTCGGCGCGATCAATAATGTCGATCTACGCGGGCGCTATGCTGTGGCTAGCAATGATGAGACGAACGCGCTGTCTTGGTTTGTCGTTTCGCGCAACGCGGCTGAGCCCGTCTTGCATATTGGCGACACGAAGGTGGATACGATCGAGCCTTATGGCGTCTGCCTGGGTCAGGACGACAGGGGATTGGTCGCAGCGGTGACGTATAAAACCGGCCTGGTTGAGTTCTGGCGCGCAGATCAGAGCAAAGATGCAGATATCGCGGCAACGCTAGAGCGCACCGTGCAATTGCCATCACAATTGGAAGGCTGCGTGTTTGACGACACCCAAGGCCTAATCTTTATCGGAGAGGAAGCGTTCGGACTATGGGCGCTGTCCTATGGCGATGCCACAGCCGAGCCTTATGTGGTCGACCGTATCGAAGACGCGAATGGCTTGGTCGCGGATGTTGAAGGTGTTTCGCTCTATTGGGCACCGAACGGCGGATACATTATTGCCTCTGCGCAAGAGGCCGATCGGTTTGTCGTCTATGATCGTCTGCCACCACATTCGCCGCGCGGCATCTTTGCAATCTCAGCAAGCGAAGATGGCGCCATTGA
Organism: Henriciella sp.; assembly: GCA_013213825.1. Classification (GTDB taxonomy): domain Bacteria; phylum Pseudomonadota; class Alphaproteobacteria; order Caulobacterales; family Hyphomonadaceae; genus Henriciella. The sequence continues at coordinate 44,376 of JABSQA010000006.1, read as the reverse complement.
TGGGGTCTCGCATACGGATGGATTAGATGTCGTTTCAGCAGCGCTTCCAGATTATCCTTCCGGACTGCTAGTCGTTCAGGATGACGGCAATCCGCAAAGCGGTGTCGATCAGAATTTTAAGCTTGTCGATTGGGCGCAGGTGATGGCCGCGCTTGGTCTTTGATGGATTAGGCAACAGAAGGTAAGCGTTGCTTGAACAGATCCATGCATTCGGTGACGGGCATGGGTTTGAAGTACAGGTAGCCTTGTACCAGTTTGCATCCGATCAGTTCGACCTTTGACAACTGACCCGGTGTTTCTACCCCCTCGGCCACGACATCTGCGCCTAAGGCCCGCGCGAGCTGAACACTCGAGCGCAAAACACCAGCATATTTTGGGTTCTCTTCGATATGCTGCACGATCGACTTATCGATCTTCAAGCGTTGAATGGGCAATTCCGCGAGGCGCTGAATATTTGAATAGCCGACCCCATAATCATCCAAAGCGATCCGTACGCCAGCCTGGTTCAACGTTTCGAGATTCTCTCGCGCGATGACCATGCTGGTCAGGCGCTCATTCTCAGTCACTTCGATCCAGACTTGATCGAGTTGAATCTTATACGATTCAATCATCGTCATTAGCGTATCGGCGAACCCTTCAGTGGCGAGGTACAGAGGAGAGACATTGAGCGACACACTCTCAATCAGGTTTTGATTGAGTGCAGGCGCAATTTGGCTCAGCGCAAGGCTGCGAATGGTCGAGTCGACTTCTTGGCCAATCCCGGATTCACGTGCAATCGCGAGGAATTCCATCGGGTTCACGGGGCCAAGATCGGGATGGCTCCAACGGGCGAGGGCTTCGACCGATTTAATCTTACGACTATCTGCATCGACCAATGGTTGGAAGACAACTTTCAAGTCCTGCTCATAGTCGCGAGACATTAGAGCAGATTGAATGGTTCTGCGCCGACGGGCGATGTCATCGATACGTGCATTATATATTGTCAGTCCGTCGCGGCCACGGCGCTTGGCATCTAGCAAAGAGGCAGACGCGTTCCGGCGCAGCTCTTTCAAGTCCTTCGCATCGATGGGGTAGCGCGATACACCGACAGTGCCCGAAACATTGATGACTTGGCCTTTATGATTGATCGGATGATAGAGAAAGTCTTTGGTGGTACGGATATCATCCGCGATCCGGCTCAAGGACTCGTTTTGTCCCCAATGATCTCCGTCGACCAGGATGGCAAATTCGTCTCCGCCGACTCGGGCTGCGGAAAGAAGATTTGGCAATTTGGCGACACGATAGCCAAGGCGTCGGAGAACGGCATCGCCAGTAATATGACCGTAACGATCATTAATGCCTTTAAAGTCATCCAGATCGAACAGAATCAGGGTGAGCGGCTGATCATCGCCCTTACGCGCGTCCATCGCTTCGATAATATCCTTGTCGAAACCTGTACGATTACGCAGGCGTGTCAGGGGATCCGTTTCCGCTGTTGTTCTCAGGTCTTGCATCGCTTCATTCACGGCGCGATGGGCGGGCACGAAAATGACCAAGGCTTCTAGAAGAACCACCATCGCCGCGAGGACCAGCGTTAAGTCTTGTAAAGTTTGCGCCCATTGCGCTTGCATTTTTACGCGCGCATCGACTGCTTTCACAGCTTCGTCTAGGCGTTCCAGGACTTCGCCCGAGCCCTTCGCTTTTAGCTCATCTATGAGAGCTCGCGGGTATTGGGCATTCGGCAAGTCGCGGCCAAGCGAAATGTAGTTGCGAACGATTTCGTCCGTCGATGGTGTACGTGAAAGGTATAACCGGCCTAAACTGGCTTCGCGCGCAGCATCTGCCATGAGGGTCAAATGCGCCGCTTCAAACTCGTCCAACGTTTCCGCGAGTTTGGCGGCCGATTCTGCATCATTTCTCGACACATAAGTCTGTGCAAACAGGATAACCTGTTGCGATAGAACGCGTTGTTTTCCGCTCAATTCAATCGTTGCGGCGTCACGCTTCGCTTTTTGTAATGCGTTTGACTCAATCAAGTGGCTGGCCAGCAAGAAGGCAAGAATAATGGAGAGCGCAATCCCATAGCGCTTCCACAAATGTCCTGGATCCTGGCTCAATTGAAACAGCACGACACACTCCGTCTTCGGAGTATGGATACCACTCAAAGTAGAAAGGCGGTTAAATTTCGCCTTTTTGACTTTGCCAATGTTTGAAACGCAATATTAATGACTTAAAGCGCTGAAACTTGGTCCAAACGATCTTTATTTGTATGCCTCAACTTGATTAGTTCACATCTTGGCCATTCTCGTCCAATGGCGGCAATGGATCTGGAAGAAGGTCGGGAATAGGCTCCGCGGCAATTTTGTCCTGAAGATAGTTGAGGGCATATGCGAGTTGAGCATCTTCACCACGATATGTCGCACGCGGTGGGTTCACCACTTCAATATCTGGCGAAACGCCGCGTCCTTCAATCAGCCAACGACCATCTGCGCCATATTGAGCATACTCCGCCACGCGGGCTTGGCCGCCATCGCTTAATCCGTTGCGGTCAGACAACCAAATGCCAGCCCCAGCGGTTCGTGTCCCAATCGTCGGGCCGAGCTCGAGTGTCTTCACGCCGGCCGCGAAAGTCTCGCCATCTGAATAGGTGCCTTCATTGATCAGCACCACCAAGTGACCTCGAAATGTCTGCTGCATATTCGTATAGGCATCGCCATGCGCTGGATTGCGCCAATAGGCCCAAGCTTGGCGGAGCAGGGTGCTGAGTATGATACTGTCGACATTGCCGCCACTATTGCCGCGCACATCGATGATCAGACCGTCTTTGTCGAAATGCTCAAAGAAATCGCGCGCAAAGCTGGCCGCATCTGAAGCGCCCATGGCGCGCAAATGGAGATAGCCAATATTGCTATCTGAACCTGCTGCCACACGCTCGCGGTTCCGTTCGACCCAGTCATAATAATAGAGTGGACGTGACTGCCAATGCGACCTGGGTTCAACAATCTCCAGAACCGTCTCGTCGCCCCGGCGCAATTCCAGTAGGACTTCCTGGCCGGATTTCATCATTAGAGCATTCGCCAGATCCGCCTCTGAGCGGATGCGCGCCCCATCAACCGACAAGATCACGTCGCCAACGCGGACATCGATACCGGGTTTTTGCAAGGGACCGAGCGTGCCTGGTCGATCTGGCTCGCCGCGATAGATTCGCGTGATCTCGAGGCCATTCGCGCGCGCGATATAGCTCGCGCCTAGGAAACTCGGTGCGCCGCTCTCTAAATCAACCGGTGTGTCACCGCCGCGGATTTGACTGTGCAAAATGCCGAGCTCGGCTGACATCTGACGAAACAGGTCATCCACTTCAGAGCGATGCCCAATCCGATCGCGCAGCGGCACATAACGATCCCGCACGGCGATCCAGTCGACGGAGCGTAAGTTTGGATCATAGGCAAAATCACGATGAAGACGCCACGCATCCAACACCAATTGGCGCCACTCTTGTTTCGGATCGATGCGCAGGATCCAGTCATTTAATCGCAGGGTTTGCGAACTGGTGTCGCCTGGAAAGTCTTTGTTCGCATCAACGATGACAAATTTTGTATCCGATCCTCGTCCGGTCTGAACAAACAGTTTGCTACCATCTGCGGAGAGTTCGAAGCCGCGCACATTTGAGGTATAGTCTTTCAGCGATGGCTCTTCTGATGTGATGGCGACGCGTTGCAAGTCGGACGACTCGCCGAAGCTATAAACAAACAGATATTTGTCATTGGCAGCGAGCGCGCCAAAATCACCGGACCCAATCGGAACCTGGAACAGTCGGCTTGAAAGGTCGGCCGTCACGATCTCTGGTTCGAGCGTATCCTCTTCATTCTCATCGCCCTCATCCGACTCCTCTTCAGATTGTGCCAACTCGCTCGGCGGATCGAAGGCGAAAGCCGCTTGCGGGTCGAGTTGCACCGCGAAGATTTGGCCGCGTTCCCGGAAGGCAGGCCCCATATTGCGATCGCCCCATGGCGATCCGGGCGAGGCGTTGAAATTGCGATTTGAGATGAAATATAACCACGCTCCATCTTGCGAGAATGCGGGCGCAAAGGATTCATATTTGCCAGTCGTGGCAATGGCTTTTTGTTTGGTCTCAAAATCATAAATGGCCACGCCGCGCATATTGCGCGCATCGGTAAATGTGTAAGCCAGATAACGACCTCCGCTTGACCAGGCGAAATCGCCAAAGGCGGCATCAAACGAACTCGTCGTTGTATCGAGCGTTTCCACCGCGCCGGTTTCTGGATCGAGCTTTCGCAACCGCCCCTTTTTGTCGATGAACAAAACGGTCGCGTCATGCGGCGATGGGAAGAGCTCCCAGATATGAGCATCTGAATCAGCGGTCAGCTGTTTTGCAGCGCCTCGGCCATTGGCCGGAAATTTCCAAATCTCGCCGCGGTCTTCTTGATCCAAAATTACATAGATGGAGTCACCATCATGACTGTAGCTGGCGGACCGCGCACGCTTATCCAAGGCAAAGCGATGATCAACACGGCGGCGTTGGCCGGTATAGACGGATGCGAACCGTCCTCTGGCGCTGATCACAGCGGCATCACCGGTGGGGGCCATTCTTGCGTGTTCCAAATAAGCGAGCGGATCATCGATCCAACGCTCTCTTTGATAGTCGCCATCGCTCATCAAGAATAAGTCGATTTGGCGAGTCGTGTTGGTTTCGAGATCGAAGGCAAAAAGGTCGGCGCCACTTTGGAACACGATCGTATCATCGTGCAGAGCAGGGGTGCGCAATTGCCACTGCGTGCGCTGCGTGTGTTGGATCGGGTTACTGCCTTCGGTGGTCACGGACCAAATATTATCCGCGCCAGATTTATCGCTGACAAAATAGATACGGCCGTCGCGATACATAGGATGTCGGATCGGGGCGCCGAAATCCTCCGTCAGCCGCACGGCTTCGGCGTCACGGCCTAAGTCGCCTCGCCACAGCTGCGCCATCCGTCCACCGCGATAAAGCACAGCATTGTCTGAAAACATCGACAAGCCATAGCGCGTGAAGAAGAGAGACGAGTCGGGCGCGTCGACCGTCGCCAAATCCGCATTATCAAATGGCAAATCTTCTACGGCGAGGGAGGTACGATCGACCGTCCGTAAGATGCGGGGGATTCGTCCCACAATATTGGTTGTGCGGAAGATAACCCGATCATCATCCATCCAGCCCCGGACGCTGACGCCGCCGCCTTCATAGGTTAGACGCTTCGGCGTGCCACCGGTTGAAGAGATCAAGTAAATTTCCTGCGGTCCGTCATAGCTCGCTTGGAATGCGATCCACTTGCCATCGGGTGACAGGGTCGGGGCGCTTTCGACTTCGGGATGCGTGGTCAAGCGAACAGCTGTTCCGCCTTGAGCACTGGCCCGCCAAAGGTCCCCCTCGCTGACAAAGATCAGTGTCTCATTGTGAATATCAGGCGAGTGATAATAGCCTCGCTCTTGCGCCGATGCCGAAAACAGTCCGCCGACGAGAAAGCTGGCGAAGATCGCGATGATTGATTTGAGCATAGAAGAACCCCGTAACTTAGAGGTCACTCTAGGCCGTCATCGTCAATGTACAACGCCTAACCATGCGGCGCTGATTGATTTTATCCAACCGGATCGGGTGAACCCGCGAAAATCGGTGATAACGCGCCAACCGTTTTTCGTTCTCGCTCCAAAACGCGTTGGAATGAGGGGCGTGCATGCAGGCGGGTGACATAGTCGGAAAGGTTGGGCCAGCGGGCGGCATCGACCTGCTCGCCTGCATGGTAGAAATTCACGAAAATGCTGCCAGCCGTGAGGTCTGCGAGGCTCACTTTGTCGCCCAGCAAGAAGGCCTGACCGGATAGTAAAAGCGATTCAAGATAGTCGAACACTTGCGGCATATAGGCGAGCGCGGCGTCAATGATGGCCTGATCTGGCTCAGTGTTTTGGAAGTTTGGATTCACAAATTTCTGGATGAAGAGTGGGGCTTCAACTTTTGAGAAAAAGGCGGTGGCGAGATAATCGCAAAGCCAAAGCATCCAAGCATGATCCCATCCTTGCTCCGGGAAGAGCGCGGGGTCTGAAACTTCAGATTCGATCAAAGTACATGCGGCGAGCGAGTCCGGAAGGAAACGGCCATTGAACTCTAAGACAGGGATTTTGCCGAGCGGGCTAATCTTCAAAAAGTCTGGATCGGGCTCCCCCAAAGGCACGACGGTCTCGAGCTCATAAGGCAGCTCTTTTTCTTCGATAAATAAGACCAAGCGGCGAACCCAAGGGGATAGAATGGTACCATGAACTTTCAACTGCATGAGGCGTCTCCTTCTTCTGCTTTGATCACGCCGGTGGCATGATACTATTTGGTTGCAATATGAGACCATATGGGGTATGTGGTCTAATAGTGCAACCAGTTAAGGGCGCAGATGAAAACCAAATCATTCTCCAATATGCAGTGTTCGATCGCGCGCACGCTCGAACATGTCGGCTCATGGTGGTCCTTATTGATCATTCGGGATGCGATGATGGGCGCGCGCCGATTCAAGCATTTTCAGAAGTCGCTCGGCATTGCCAAGAACACTCTGACCAGTCGTCTAAATGAATTGGTCGAGGGCCGCATTATGGTACGTGTTCCAGCCGCTGACGGGTCCAAATATGAAGAATATCAGCTGACAGAACGAGGCCGCGAATTGGCGCCGGTCATTATCGCATTGTCTCAATGGGGGGATAAATGGGTGGCGCATGAGGACGGCCCATCCACCATCATCACCGACAAAGACTCAGGCGAGCGTCTGCCAAGAGTCTGGCCAAGGCGAGAATCTGGTGAGCGCATGGCGCTCAGCGAAGTGGGCATGCGGCGCAACACCAAAGCACCGCCGATCGATTGGACAGGAAAAGAGGAGAAGATCAAATGATCCCATGCAATTGCGTCGTACAAGAAGGGCAAATCCCTGACGACACTGCGGCGGCTCTGCGCGCCAGTATCAGCGAATTCACAGAACGCGCGTTTGGAGCGCCCGCCGAATTTAGCTGGCTCGCCGTGCCAGAGCGAAGCGGGTTTACCGCGTCCGCGCCGAGCACGTCATCGATCATCTCACTTCGAGCCCCGCGTGCCGTTTCACTAAGTGAGCGTGAACCATTGCTCAGAGAGCTCTGCGGAATTTGGACCGATCACACGAAGTGCTCGCTGAATGAAATCGTCGGCGTGATTTCAGACCCCGTCGCAGAATAGGAGATACTGTTATGCCACTCTATATGTGCAACTCTGCCAAAGGCACGATTGACGATGCTGCGAAGCCGAAAATCGCTGCCGATATTACGCGCATCCATTGTGACGTCACCGGCGCACCGCCTCAGTTCGTACACGCATTCTTCGTCGAAGACTCACCGGCCCAACCGCTTGGCGACAAAAGCGCGATGCTGTTTGGCAGCATCCGATCAGGACGAACCGACGCACAGAAAGCGCAAATCATCGAAGAGATGCAGGCTTCGATTCAAACGCATACCGGTCTATCGCGCGATGAGATTGGAATGATCACCGCAGATGTGCCCGCAAGTTGGGTCCTGGAAGGTGGAGAGATTATGCCGGAGCCGGGTGAAGAAGCTGAATGGCTGGCCAAGCACGGCCATCACGCGCCGGCGGAATAAGGCCAAACTTCGCTTAAATTATTAAGGGCGGTCTTGCCCTAACATGACGAGATCGGGATGGCATAACTTGCCGTCCCGATTTGCGTTTTAAGAGGGCGACAATCACGCTGAAAGCTGTTGCCGTTACGGCAATTTAGGCGCCCCTACGTGAACTTGTGCGGCAAAGCGTGACGTGTATGAGTTGCCGCTTGAAGCGCGCTTTGGGCGCCTTTCCCCAGTTCGAATCGAGGATCAATTATGGATTTGAGTCTGAGCCCTGAATATGAATCTTTTCGCGACGAAATCGCGACTTTACTGGCCGACAATAAAGACAAAGCCCCGACCCAGAATGATAGAGGGATGAAAAACCAGAAACGCCTGGATTGGCAAAAATGGTTGATCGAGCACGGCCTGGCGGCGCGCACCATTCCGCAAGAATATGGCGGCTATGGCGCAGAACCAGACATCTTAAAATCGCGCATTATCGCGGAAGAGTTCGCGCGGACCGGACTGCCTAAGGGGATCGCCAATCAAGGCGTTTCTATGCTGGTGCCGACGTTGCTCGAGCTGGGCACTGAGGAACAGAAACAGGCCTATATTCGGCCCACGCTTCATGGTGAAATGATTTGGTGCCAAGGCTATTCGGAACCGGGTGCCGGGTCCGACTTAGCGTCGCTCGCAACCAAGGGCGAGATTGATGGCAATGACTATGTCATCAATGGTCAAAAGATTTGGACTTCAACCGCCAAACAAGCGGACATGATTTTCTGTCTCGTTCGCACAGAGCCAGATGCCAAAAAGCATCACGGTATTTCTTATCTCATCTTCTCCATGGACACGCCCGGCATCGAGGTTCGACCCTTGGTCGATATGACGATGAATGCCAATTTTAATGAAGTGTTCTTCACCGATGTCCGCGTCCCTCGGGATCAAATCGTTGGGGAGCCTGGAAAGGGGTGGCAAGTCGCCAATGCGACTTTGACTCATGAACGCGGCATGCTCGGTGATCCGAATGCCGCCAAGACGCGGCTTCTCGCGATCGCTGAGTTGATGCAGAAAGAGACCATTAATGGCGAACGATTGATCGACAATCCGGTCTTCCGCGACCGTCTGATCGCCTTGCAAGCGCGCGTCTATGCGATGCAAGCCAATGGTCTGCGCGTGATGAGCAATCGGATCAAAGGCGAGAGCGCGGGCATGGCCGGATTGATCATCAAGCTGCAAGGCTGCGAGCTCAATCACGAACTCGCTCGTCTTGCCATCGATGCCATGGGCGAGTTTGGATTGCTTTATGGCGACACGCCTTATTTGCGCGATTTCGGCGCGTGGCAGGCCAAGTATATGTATGACCTGGGACTGATCATTGGCGGCGGCACGGCGCAAATTCAAAAGAACATTATTTCTGAGCGCGGATTGGGGATGCCTCGCGAACCCCGACCGGCAGCCGTTTAGGAGGACGAAACATGGAATTCGGATTATCAGATGACCAACGTATGTTTCAGGACTCTATCAAGGGTTATCTGGACTCTGCTGCACCACTCGACACGGTTCGCGAGATTGCCGATGGCGATAGTGCGAAAGGACAGTCGATTGCCGGTGGGCTTGCTGAACTCGGTTTAGACCAAGTTCTGATCCCTGAACGCCATGGCGGATTGGGGCTGGGCCTATTGGATGCCGCGCTGATCCAAGAAGCGCTTGGCGCCGCGGTTGCACCTGCGGGTTTCCTTTCCACGGCGATGGCCGTCGCTGGCATTGAAAGCGCGGGCACGGACGCTGAGCAGAGCGAGTGGTTGTCAAAGGTCGGCTCGGGCGACGTCCGCTTCGGCATCGCCATTTCGGAACATATCGGCGCGCGGGAAGGCGCGGGCGTGACGGCCACAGATGGAGCGCTCACCGGTAAGGCCCTGTTCGCGATGGACACCCAAGACGCCACGCATGTGCTGGTTGCGGACACAGATGGACGCCTTCATATCGCAGCCATGGCCGATGGCGTGGAACGCATTCCTCATGCGACCATCGATCGGACGCGCGATCTCGCCGAACTCAAATTTTCGAGTGTGAAGGCAGTTGCGCTCACGGGTGAGAATGAGCCTGGCTTGGCTGCGGACCGGATGGTCCAAACGGGACGTCTCCTGATGGCTGCGGACAGCTTGGGCGCAGCGCAGACCATGTTGGATAAAGCGGTTGAGTACGCCAAGGAACGCAAGCAATTCAATCGCGTGATTGGGAGCTTCCAATCGGTCAAACATCTCTGCGCTGAAATGGCGGCCCATTTGGAGCCAGCCCGCGCTTTGGTTTGGCATGCCGCGCATGCGGTCGACGAGAATATGGACGAGGCCGCGCTTATGGTCTGCTTGGCGAAATCCCATCTGGCTGAGATTGGGACATTCATCGCGCGCACGTCGACGGAAGTGCATGGCGGTATGGGATTCACCGACCTGGTCGGACTGCACTATTGGTTCAAACGCATCGGCGCCAACCGGCAATTACTCGGCAGCCCAGAGCGCGTGCGCGAGGAAGCAGCACGCCTTCAAGGCTGGGCATAACCGTTTAATCCACCGAAGCGTGCCTATGTCACCGACCGCACAGCGCGATCGGTGCGCAAATTTTAGCTGATCATGTCTTTGGGGTCGCGCGTCTCGATCCCCAGGGCATCGCCGACCGCCTGATAAGTCAGGTGTCCTTCGCAGACATTCAGCCCGTTGAGCAGATGCGGATCCTGCGCGAGCGCGGTTTTCCATCCAAGCCGAGCAATGCGCTTGGCGTGAACCAAAGTGGCGGCATTGAGGGCATAGGTCGACGTGCGCGCAACAGCGCCTGGCATATTGGCGACGCAATAATGGATGACGCCATCGATTTCATATGTTGGGTCATCATGCGTGGTGGGCCGAGACGTTTCGAAACAGCCGCCTTGGTCAATTGCAACGTCGACCAAAACGCTTCCGGTTTGCATTTGACCGAGCATGGCGCGGGTGATCAGTTTCGGTGCGGCGGCCCCTGGAATTAGGACGGCGCCGATGACTAGATCCGCCGTCTTGAGCAATTCATCCAGCAGGGCTGGGGTGGATCGGACCACGCGTGCGGATGCGCCAAAGTGGGCCGACAGACGTTCCATGACGCCATTGTCTCGCTCAAGAATGGTCACGTCAGCTTGCATGCCGACCGCCATTTGCGCGGCATTGAATCCGACATCACCGCCACCGATCACAATGACCTTTGCTGGCGCGACGCCGGGCACGCCGCCTAAGAGGACACCGCGGCCACCCGCATTTTTCTGTAGCGCCGATGCGCCAACCTGGATCGAAAGGCGGCCGGCGACTTGGCTCATCGGCTTCAACAGCGGTAAGTCACCATCATCGCTGGTGACGGTCTCGTAGGCGATGCCCACAGCGCCAGAGGCGAGCAGGTCTTTGGTCTGTTCAGGATCCGGCGCGAGGTGAAGATAGGTGTAGAGGATCTGGCCTTTGCGCAACATCGCGCGCTCGATCGCTTGCGGTTCTTTGACCTTGATGATCATGTCAGCGCGATCAAAGACCTCACGCGCACTGCCAACAATCTCTGCGCCATGTTGACGATAGGTATCGTCGCTGGCGCCGATGCCTGCGCCGGCTTCGGTTTCGACAAGGACCGAATTACCGTCCTGCACAAGCTCAGCCACACTCTCAGGTGTTAGGCCAACGCGATATTCATGATTTTTGATTTCCTTAGGAACGCCGATCAGCATTGTGTCCTCCGCTATGTTGACTCGACTATAGCGGATCTCGTCTCGGAAGTGTTTCGATATTTCCGGGCTAACGCGAGTGAAACAGGAATAATATCGACATTATGGACATTGTTCGATAATTTCTCTCGTATGGATGAAAAAGATCGAAAAATACTCGCAGAGCTTCAAGCGGACTGTCGGCGGCCGATTGCCGAAATTGCCGATCGCATTGGTCTGTCTTTATCGGCCTGTGCACGCCGTATCTCATTGTTGGAGACGCAGGGCTATATTGAAAGCTACGGCGCGCGACTGAATGCCGACCTCTTGGGCTATGGCATGACCTTCTATGTCGAGGTGTCGCTCGACAATCAAACCGATGCGGCCTTGGCGGAGTTTGAGAAAGCGGCTCTGCGACGTCCAGAAGTCTTGGAATGCCATCTCATGACAGGCGATGCGGATTACCTGATGAAAGTCGCCACTAAGGATACCAGCGACTATGAGTCGATCTATCGTAAAGTGATCGCAGCCCTGCCGCATGTGAATCGGATCCAAAGCGCGTTGGTGATGAAAACCGTGAAGCCTTGGCTTGGATACCAAGTTGAGTAGAGATACGCCGACAAGTTTGGAGATTATCTAAATGTCCCTCAACATTGCCGACACTAAGATCGTCATTGCCGGTGCAGGCAGTATTGGGTGCTATGTCGGTGGTCGCTTGTTACAAGCCGGACGGAATGTTCACTTTTTGGCGCGGGACCGGATAAAGCAAGAGCTCACTACGCATGGTTTGACACTCACCGACTTCGAGAATGAAGCGTTTGAGGCAAAACAAGAGTCGCTCAACATTTTCACCTCTCCGGACTGCCTCGCGGGTGCGGATATCATCCTCGTCACAGTGAAAAGCGGTGCAACCCTCGATATCGCTAAAGATATCGAACGGCTTGCTCCCGAGACGGCGGTGATTGTCAGTCTGCAAAACGGTGTGACCAATGCTGATAAATTGCGTCAAGCGGTTGGCGGGCGATCCGTGGTCGCGGGCATGGTGCCATTCAATGTGGTGCAAATGGGCGAGGGGCGGTTTCACCAAGGGACGTCGGGAGCGATTGTTGTGGAGGCCGGCACCCCAGGGCTCAAGGCCTTGCTGACAGCCCCTGCGCTCGAGATTGAAGAAGCCGACAATATGCCTGCCATTATGTGGGGCAAGCTTCTCCTCAATCTCAACAATGCCTTGAACGCATTATCTGATATGCCCTTGCGCCAGCAGATTGAGGATCGGGCCTGGCGTGGCTTGCTGGCCGATCAAATGGCGGAGACACTCAGCGTGCTCCGCGCGGCTGGGATTAAGCCCAAATCGGCTTTGCCTCTACCGCCAGGTCTGTTGCCGCACTTAATGCGTTTGCCAACGCCGATCTTTCGCGTGATTGCTGCCCGGATGCTTGATATTGATCCTCTCGCAAGATCGTCCATGTGGGAGGATTTGCAGCGAGGGCGTTTGACCGAGATTGACGAACTGCAAGGCGCCGTCATCACGCTTGCTGATCAGAACAGACGAAGCGCCCCGATTTGTACGCGCATTTCGGCGCTGATCAAGGATGCCGAACAAGCTAAAGCGGGCTCCCCAGGACTGAGTGTGGAAACCATCCGTTCCGGCATTTGATTGACGAAGCGCCACTTCGAGACAATTTGCATCTAGACTGCCACTTCATTGCGCGCCAAGATCATCCTCAGATTGGGAGGAAGTGTTATGGTCGGCAGGATTTGCCTTCTCTTGGGTCTTGCAATGTTTGGAGTCTTCACGGGCCAAGCGCAGGATCCGGATCGTCCAAACGTCGTCATTATCCTCATTGATGATGCAGCTTTGATGGATATCGGGATCTATGGCGGTGAGGCGCGCACACCGAACATGGATGCTCTGGCCGAACAGGGGGCGATGTTCCTCCAATATCGAACATCACCTTTGTGTTCGCCGACGCGTGCCATGTTGCTTACGGGCCTGGACAATCACCTAACGGGTGTGTCGACCATTCCTGAAGTTCTGCCCAAGGAACATAAAGGCCAGCCCGGCTATACAATGGCTCTCGAACCAGGCGTTCTGACATTGGCGGACCGGCTCGGTGCCGCAGGCTACCGAACTTTGATGAGTGGCAAATGGCATCTGGGCGAGACCGCTGATGAAATGCCGGACAAGCATGGCTTTCAGCGCTCATTCTCGCTCGCAGCCTCTGGTGCCGATAATTGGGACGACAAGTCCTACATGCCATATTATCACGACGCACCCTGGTGGGAGGATGGCGAAGAGGTCGGCTTACCGGAAGATTTTTACTCGTCTGAATTTATCGTCGACAAGATGATTGAGTATCTCGATCAAACCGATGCGTCGAAGCCATTTTTCGCTTACTTACCGTTTCAAGCCATTCACATTCCGGTCCAAGCGCCGCCTGAGTTTACGGCCAATTATGATGGGATCTATGATGAAGGCTGGCATGTCTTACGGCAGCAAAGATACGAACGGGCGCAAGACCTAGGTCTGATTGCGCGCGGCGCGCCATTGGCGCCAATGCCGGAAACCGCTCGAGACTGGGAAGCGTTGAGCGAAGACGAACGGGCGCAATACATCGCCATGATGCAGGTCAATGCTGGTATGATGGAAGCGATGGACTATCATATTGGGCGCTTCATCGAGCATTTGAAATCTGAGGGTCAGTTCGAAAATTCCATCTTTATCATCGCGTCAGACAATGGCCCGGAGTTTAATCGCGGGGATCATGATTGGCGTTTGAATCTGTGGCGATCCTTGAATGGCTATCATATCGATGCTGACCGCGCGGGGTTGCGAGGCAGTTGGGGCTTTATCGGCCCGGAATGGGCAAATGCCGCGGCTTCGCCTGGGGCCCTATATAAGTTCTATGCAACAGAAGGCGGGATCCGATCACCCCTGATCATAACGGGTCCCGGGATCGCCGCTGCGCGAATCGAGTCTCCGGCCATGGTGACGGATATTGCGCCAACCGTTTTAGACTGGGTCGGCGCACCGGACGCGCCTGAGGAGTCTAAGCCAATGACGGGGCGCAGCCTCGCACCCGTTTTGCGCGGCGAGCTGGCCAGTGTTTATGGACCCAACGATATCCGCGCGATTGAGGTCTCCGGCAATAGCGCGCTCTACAAAGGCGATTGGAAGATTACGCGGAGCATGCCTCCCGTCGGCGATGCGCAATGGCGCTTGTTCAATATGATTGAGGACCCAGGCGAGACTCTGGATTTGAGTGAAGCAGAGCCAGACATCATGGCAGATATGCTTGCGTCTTATGCGGCCTATGCAGATTCGGTTGGCGTGCTGGAAATGCCGGAAGGGTATAACTCCCTGCAGCAAATCTTGAAGAATTCAACCGAGCGTATGCGAAAGCGCTATGGCTGGATGATGATCGTCGCCGGTCTGATCTTCTTGGCGCTGCTTTATGGACTGTATCGCGGTGCGCGGGCGCTGTGTCGGCGTCGTCCGGTCTAAATCACAAAAAATCAGAGAGACTATTCCAGAAAATCAGGGAGGCGCGAATGCGCGTTACGAATGAAGTCGTCCCATCAGATCCAAAGCAGATGGAAGGGATGCAAGAGCAAGGTCCAGAAGGGCCGATCTTCATGGTCAATTTGCTGAAGTTCAAAGACAAAGCGGAATATGCGGACGGCCGCGAGACGGACCTTACAGGACGTCAGGCCTATCAACTCTATGGGGCTGGGGTGGCGGGTTTGCTCCCTGAATATGGTGGCCGCATCTGTTTTGTTGCGGACGTCACATTCCTTTCGCTCGGCCAGGTCGAAGAGCTTTGGGATGAGGTGGCGATTGCTGCGTATCCAGATCGCAATGCGTTGTTTCGCATGTCCACCTCGCAGGCTTGGCAAGATTTAGCCGTACACCGTGCTGCGGGCCTGGCGGGACAATTAAACATCGAAACGGTCATGCCGGCACATGGCAAAGCTTTGCCTTGGATGGCATTGCTGATGAAGGAGTTTGAGGGATGATATGGTTGCGACGTGGCGCACTGGGTTTGCTCGGCCTGATCGTTTTGGGCTTTGTCGGCTTCAATGTGTTTAAAAAGCAAATTGCCATGAGTTTGTTTGAGCGCGTGACGGATCGCCGGGTTGGTGTCGATTTCGCCGGTCAACTTCCGGATGGTCTGCACGTCTATATTTGCGGGGCAGGGTCCCCGATGCCAGACACAAGCCGTGCAGGCCCTTGTTTGGGCGTATTAGCGGGCGATCGATCCTATGTGTTTGATATCGGCTCGGGCGGGGCGCGCAATCTCGGCAGCATGAATTTTCCATTCGAGCGCTTAGAGCATGTCTATCTCACGCACCTACACTCTGATCATATTGATGGTTTAGGGGAGCTCTTGGTGCTGTCCTGGGTTGGCGGCGGACGCTCAGAGCCCACCCCGATTAGTGGCCCGACAGGGACGCAGCGTGTCGTGGACGGCTTTAACATGGCCTATAGCCTCGACAGCACTTTTCGTGTCGCGCACCATGGGCCAGCGGTGGCAAATCCTGATGGCTTTGGCGGGACTGCGCGCGAAATCGTATTGCCGGCAGGTCCTAATGGCAAAGCGATCGTGTTCCAGGATGATGTTCTCACCATTACCGCCATCCGCGTCTCGCACGCCCCAATTGAGCCAGCGTTCGGCTATCGCATTGACTACAAGGATCGATCCGTCGCAATCAGTGGCGACACGATCTATCACCCCGCTTTCAATGCAGCTTCAGAAGGCGTCGATGTGATGCTTCACGAAGCCTTGGACCCGGAAATGGCCTCGATCATTGGTGACATTCTGGCAGAACGCGGCCAAGCGAATACGGCGAAGATTTTCACCGATATTCAGGATTATCACGCCACGCCCGAAGACGCCGCACGGAGTGCGCAAGACGCGGACGCCGAGGCGCTGGTGCTTTACCACATTGCGCCGCCCGTGCCTGTGAAGCTGATGGAGACTGTATTTGTCGGCGATGCGAAATCGCAATATGACGGACCGATCACGGTTGGCATTGATGGACTGATGATCAGCTTGCCCGCCGGTAGTGATCATATCAGGACGCAGCGTTTGTTCTAGCTTGTTCGGGCGCGCCGGGACTGCGCCCACCCGATAAGGCGCCATCCCGCAATAACGATCAGCGCCAGTATCAGCGCAAGCACCAAGCGAACCTGAACAAAACTGATATAGGGGCGCGTGATAAAGACTTCTGTATGCTCCAGCGCTGCAAACTTGTGGGCACCGCCCTCAACCATTGAGGGCTCAACAACCATGGTCAGCAAGTCACGCAATGAACGGTAGCGCACGACGGCGACACGATCGACCTCTTCGCCATAACGCCCGAGCATCAGGCCAGCGCGCTCTGATGCAAAGACAGGATGACTGGCCCGCTTCAATAGAAGCGGGACCACAACATTGGCATAGGCCGCATCCGCAGCCCGGGCCTCTTCACCCGCCTTTAATTGCTCAAGATTGACCGCGTAGAATTCCTTGCCATCATCCTTTGGGATCATATCCAGCATGTTCTGATACAAGCCATCAGGTGCAACCGTTTCTTCGCCATAAGCCTCTAAGATGGCTTCAAGCAATTGCTCGCCTTCTTCAGGACTGATGGGTTTACCGTTTCCGCCATACCAAGCCGAGACGCTGAAGAAGAGAATGAAGAGCGCGGTCGCCCACGCGAGTTTCAGCCACGGCATGATATTGCTCCTGGTCGCATTTTATATGGCACTTAGCATGTCAATTTCTGTATCGCAAACAAACGCGCGAGGTATCGCCACGCATAAAATTTGGCGTCAGCTGTCTATTTGGTGTCGCCAATTAGGCCCGTCAGAATGAGCTTCAAAGTGGCTTTTGCATTGGTCACAGAAAGGTTCTGGTCTTCACGCAATCGGCGCCAGGTGGCGAAGGTCAAATTGACTTCAATGGCTGCGAATAAAGTCCGGTTTTCCCTGACTTTTTTAGGGAGAATGGATTTGAGTGAAGCCCGTAAAAGGTTCACTTCGCTCTTATATTGCTTGGCTAGAAAATCCGATTGAAACCGCCTTAAGACCAAAGCCACCTGCATTGGGAAAACGCGCTCATAAATATCGGCATTTCGATCCGCGATTTCAAACAAGCGTGCCTTCCACGATTTCGCAGTCAATGGCGCGAGCAGAAGCGGCATGATGACGGACTTCAACTCATCCGTCATCTCTTCAAAGATGCTCTCCATATCCTCGAAATGACGGAATACGGTCCGCAGGCCAACATTGGCGCGTTCGGCGACTTCGGCCGCCGTCGGGGACATATTGCCCTCACGCAGCAATTCAAACATGGCTTCGATGATCTTACGTCGACTGCGATCGCTACGCTGTCGGCGTCCATCTTGCGAGTCGGCTTGAAGCGCCGGCCATGGGGTTTTCTTTCTTTTGGTCGCAGTGCTCATGGGTTTACTAATACTCTAACGTCCAATGCCAGGTTCGGCTTTCTCTAAACGAATTCTCAGACTTCGGGAAAGGGGAACAATCAATTCGGCCAGATAATGTATTCGTCACCTTCAATAGAAGGTTCTGCCAAGGTTTTGTCGATTGGAATCGGACTTTCGATCGTATGTTGATACAAGGGGGCAACTGCATCCGCATGATGAGCCGCAAGCAAGGCTTTAAGTTCGGCCACCTTGTTAGGCTCGGTATCCGAAAGATCATTTTGCTCCGTCGGGTCGTTGGCGAGGTTGAATAGCCAGGCTTTGTCTTGGCGGTCATTCACTTGCAATTTCCAATCGCCAGCCCGGACGACTTTGTAAAATCCGGATTGCCAGTAGATTGCATCATTCGGGCGCTCGATCACGCCTTCCCCCGTGGCTTCGACCAGAATGTTTCGTCCATCAATCACCCGATCATCTGGCAAGTCTGCGCCCGCTGCCGCTGCGAGGGTGGGCAATAGATCGATATGCGCCACGGGCGTGTCGATCACAGTGCCTGGCGCCACACGGGCCGGCCATTTGATAAACATAGGGACGCGAATACCACCTTCGAACAAAGTGATCTTCCAGCCGCGATAAGGGGCGTTGATCTCCGGCAGTCCAACATAGCCAGCGCCGCCATTGTCGCTGCTCAAGACCACGATCGTATTGTCAGCCAATCCTTCCTCCTCAAGCTTCTGCATGACCCGGCCGACGCTACGGTCCAGGGCGTGAATCATGGCCGCATACACGCGCAAGCGGTGGGGCTCGATCTCACCGACCGCATCATAATCGGCCTGCGTTGCTTGCAGCGGCGTGTGTGGCGCCCAATGCGCGAGATATAGGAAGAAAGGTCGATTCTTGTTCGCCTCGATGACTTTCAGGCTCTCATCGGTCCACCAATCTGTCAGATAACCGCCGGGTTCAAATGGCGCGCCACCATTAAAGGAGGCGGCATATTGCATGGCCGCCCAAAGGAAGCGGTCAATCGGATCGAAGTCGAGTTTCGCATTGACCACATTCGGGTCGTCCTCAGCGAGAAACAAGCCGCTATGCATCAACAGGCTTTCATCAAATCCTTGCGCCTGCGGTTTGAAATCCCCGCGACGCCCAAGATGCCATTTTCCGATATGCACCGTGTGATAGCCTCGATCTTGTAGCAGTTCCGCAATCGTGATTTCGGATCCGGGAAGGCCTTGATCTTCATAGTCAGGGTTGGAAGCGTTGGCCTCGCGATTGTACTCCATGGGCGGCATAGCACCGCGGTCCATGGCGTTTCCGATCGTGGACACCACACGGCCCATGGCATTCGGAGTCGGCGTGAACTCAAACCCTGTGCGCGTCGGATAGCGTCCAGTCATCAACATGGCGCGCGATGGTGCGCAGGTGCCGGTGCCAGAATAAGATTGGGTATAGATCGCGCCTTGAGCGGCGAGGCGGTCAATATTGGGCGTTGGGACCCGTCCACCCGCGACGCCGCCGCCAAAAGCGGTCAAGTCATTGATGCCGAAATCGTCCAGCAGAATGAACACGATATTCGGGGGGCGTTCGGATACGGGTTGTTCTGCAGTCGCTGGCCCAGGCTGCCATTCAACCGGTTGATGCGGGCCAACGTCGACATGCCCCGCTTTGGCGCGATTTAGGACCAAATGGGTGAGAATCGAGGAGCGATTGAACCATGCGAGCACGCCTGAGCTAAAAATTATAACCGCGATTCCGATTAGGATTTTTTTCCACATAATTTCCGCTCCTATTCGAACAGCGCATCGCAGCCTGTGCCCGATAGAAGGGCGTCGACAGAGCCACGTTCATTGTCAGACAGGGCGGCATGATCATCGCGCAACCATTGCAGACACTTCGCCTGGTATTTGAACACAGGTTGCGTCCAAGGTCGGCCATCTATCTCGGTTTCAAACACGCTTTCTCCCGCTTCGATGGCTTTTGCATTCGCGATCATGGCGGGCGCATAGGTGCGGCCAATTTCCGAAAGGAGCGGCGATAGTGCTTCACGGGCCATGTCTGCAGAGAACCAATCATCCTCGTCTGGCATGAGACCGGATAAGTCTTCCATAACATCCACCCAAGCGCGGATGCGATGCGAGATTTGAGTGGTTATCGCCGCCGAAGTTGGTTCGACCACAGCCAGCTGCGTAAGTTGCCCAAACAGAGCAAAGTCTGCCGAGGAGGGGCGGGCACCCAGCACAAATCCTTGGCGTTGGATCAGGGAATCCAAAATCTCAAGAAGCCGCGTATAAGAGGCTTCAATCGTCGCCGCGGTGACATCATTCGATCCAACCACGTAAAGTCGATCTATCTGTCGCTTCGCAAATTGATCCGCGAACTGTTTCGCGGTTTCATCATCGACCGTGTTGGAATTCCAATAGACCAAAAGTGGCGCAGCATTACGCCAATCGGCTTCATGCGCCCAGCGAAAATGAAACATGGCTTTGGTCAGCCACTCATCGGCATAGTCTTCGATCAAATCATTGAGGAATTTCAAGACTGGGTCCGTTGGGATAACGGAGCGCCCATCTTGTTCGCTCTCCAGCCGACGAATAATGGGCGTTGAATCGGTGACCGGTACGAGCGCACCATCTTCGCCATCTGGGAAATAAAAGGTCGGGAGCAAGGTTACTTTCGGGACGGGATAAGTGTCCGGTATGTTGGTGCGTCCCCAAAAGACGGAGTGAGGGATGTGGCGATACCGCAGCACGCCCAGCATCTTTCTGGTGTAAGGCGATCCCGGTGCGCCGCTCAATTCCAGTCGTTCGGATATGGCCATATTATCGATTTCCTCCCTCGCGAAGTTTCATAAATGGCATTTCGAATGTCAATACAAGGGGCGCTTCAATTTTGCTCGGGTGCGAAGTCCTGTTCGTCGGCAGACCGTTTTGTGAGAGGTGACCGTTAAAGCAGGTGGCGATAGCTTCTTTCAGCGCTCAAATCCTTGGTAAGGATTCGAAAACGATAGTCGCTTAATTCGCGAAACAGCGTGACAGTGGCGCACAAGAATGCTCAAAACAAAGATCAAGCGAGATGTGGAATATAAATATGCAACAAACGCTATTTTCTACAATTTTGGTTTCACTAGCGATGCTGACAGCTTGTTCTGAATCCAGCACCGCTCCAGAGGAAACGGCACAAGCGCGCCCGGCAAAACTGGTTCAGGTGGCCCAGGCGTCGACACAACGCGATTTGACCTTTCCAGCGGTCATTCGGGCGATTGAATCAGCCGATTTGACCTTTCAGGTGGCCGGTGAAATTCGTGAACTCGACGTTTTGGAAGGCCAAGTGGTCGAGCGCGGTGATGTGATTGCGCGGCTGGATAATCGAAATAATCTCAATCAAGTCGCCCAAGCACAGGCCGAGTATGACAATGCTCTGGCGGAATTTCTGCGGGCTGAACGATTGGCCGCGGAAGACGCAATTTCCCGCAGCGTGCTCGAGACCCGCCGAACCACGAGGGATGTTGCAGAAGCGGCCTTGGATAATGCCAAAAAAGGGTTGAGCGATACGGTGTTGCGGGCGCCTTTCAGTGGCTCGATATCGCAAGTTTCCGCGCGGCGCTTCCAGAATGTTCAAGCCAAAGAGTCGATTGCCACAATCCAAACGCAAGAAGTGGAAGCTGTGGTCAATATGCCGGGAACGATCATCGCCCGTATTCCCCAATTTGTACCTGTCGGCGTGAATGTCCGTTTGGACTCTGCGCCTGATACACCGATCCAAGCTGCGTTCCGTGAGGCGGCCGGTACCGCAGACCCGGAAACCCAAACGTATGAAGTTAGCTTCTCGTTCACGCCGCCCGATGGCTTGTTCACCTTGCCGGGCATGACGGCCATTGTTGAAACGACTCTCGATTTTAACGCTGGATCCGACATTGTCATGCAAGGCATCGCGGTTCCGCTGAGCGCGATCTTGGCCGAAGGCGGGAAAACCTATGTTTGGACCGTTGATCCAGACAGTTTCCGGATCACCAAACAGCCCGTCACCGTGAGCGCAGAAGGGGATGTCACTGTGACGGTCACCGACGGTTTGGTCGGGGGTGAAACGGTGATCGCCGCGGGTGTGACCTTCTTCAATGAAGGTACGGTCGTGCGTCCTTGGCAGCCACGCTGAGGGGCATCGCGATGAATGTTGCCGAATGGTCTATCCGCAATCCGCTTTTGTGCAGCATAGCGATGATCATCGCCCTGGTGGGCGGGTGGTTGGCGTTCAACAATATGGCGAGGTTCGAAGACCCTGAATTCACCATTCGCGTGGCAAAGGTCATCACCCAATATCCGGGCGCGTCACCCGAAGAGGTGATGAATGAAGTGACCGAACCGCTCGAAACCGCGCTGCAGCAATTGCCTGAAGTCAAATCGGTTGAGTCGGTTTCCTCGGCAGGATTGTCGGATATTAGTGTCGAAATTCGCTACGAATATTCGACCAGCAAATCGGACCTGCAAGTGGTTTGGACCAAGGTCCGCAATAAGATCAAGGATGCGGAGCGAAACCTGCCGCCAGGTGCAAGTACCCCTATAGTGAATGATGATTTCGGCGATGTGTATGGGATCTACTATCTGCTGACGGGGGAGGGATATAGCCCGACCGATTTGTTCGATTATGCCAAGGAATTGCGCCGTGATTTGCTGCTGGTCGACGGCGTCGCTAAAGTCGGGATTGTCGGCGAACAGGAAGAAGTGATCTATGTCGAAGTGTCCCGCGACCGCGCGGCATCGCTCGGGGTGTCTCTGAACGAGGTCTATAACACGCTATCGCAACAAAATACGGTTGCGAGCGCGGGAAATGTATTGGTCGGGGATGAGCGATTAGAGGTTCATCCAAGCGGTGAGATCACGTCGGTCGACGCCATCAAGGCGCTTTATATCGGCGACCAACGCACGGGCGGCGAGGCCCGTCTCGGGGATATTGCAGACGTCACACGCGGCTATCGCGAACCCGTGCCGCTCTATTTGAGATATGATGGTCAGCCAGCGCTAGGGATCGGGATTTCAAACCTATCAGGCGTGAACGTGGTCAAAATGGGTGAGGCTGTCGATGCCAAGCTGCAAGAGCTCGAACCGTTACGGCCCGGCGGGATGGTGCTGCACGAATACTATCACCAAGGCAAAGTTGTTGATCAGTCCATTGCCGACTTTGCGTGGAACGTGGTTTCGGCGCTGGCCATGGTTTTGGTGACGCTGCTCATCTTCATGGGATTCCGATCAGGGCTTGTAATGGGCGCGACGGTTTTGCTGACCATGGCCGCAACGCTTCTGATCATGTGGGTGGCTGGCATACCCATGCATCGTATTTCGCTCGGTGCGTTGGTGATCTCGCTCGGCATGCTGGTCGATAATGGCGTGGTGATTACGGACGGTATACTGGTCGGCATTCAAAATGGGCGAAAGAAAATAGACGTCGCGGTCGAGGTCACGCGCAAAAACCTGAAGCCATTATTGGGCGGCACATTGGTTGGGATTATCGCCTTTGCGCCCATCGGATTTGCGCCGGGCGATACGGCGGAGTTCACCAATTCCTTGTTTTGGGTCGTGCTCATCGCACTGGGCCTAAGTTGGGTGCTAGCGTTCACGATAACGCCTCTGTTCTGCTATTGGATGTTCCCAGAGGCGAAGGTTGAAAGCAGTACGATCGCCCAAGAAGATGGACGGTTCATGGCTTGGTATAAGAGCCTGATCCGTGCAGCTTTAGCCAATAAAGCCATCTCACTTATTGCCACGATCCTCGTGTTCGCGCTCGCGGTCTGGGGCTTCCGGTTCGTCCAATCGGGCTTCTTCCCGGCTTCAACCTCACCGCAAGTGGTGGTCGATTACTTCCTGCCTGAGGGCACCGATATCGAGCGAACGCGTGCCGACATGCTGGCTTTGGAAGCCCATATGCGTGAGGTTGACGGCGTTGAGCATGTCCAAACAACGGTTGGCGGCGGCACACTGCGATACATGCTGACCTATGAAGTTGGCTCAGATAATCCCGCTTATGGTCAACTTCTTTTGCGCACCTCAGATTATCGCATCAATGATGATTTGATTGCCCTGACGCAGGCCTATGTGGACGAGAATTTTCCCGATGCCCAAGCCAAGGTTTGGAAATTCCGATTAGGGCCGGGCGGTGGTTCAAAAATCGAGGCGACCTTTTCAGGCCCTGATCCGGCTGTGCTGAGAGCGTTGGCGAATGAAGCCAAGCAGATCATGGCGGCGGATCCCAAAGCCGTTTTGATCAAGGATGATTGGCGCCGGCCGGTACCGGTTTTGCAGCCAGCCTATTCTCAAAATAAAGGCGAGCGCGTTGGCATCACCCGCAAAGATGTCGCCGATGCTTTGGCGGAAAATTTCAGTGGCTTGCAGCGCGGTGTCTTTCGAGAGGGCGACACGCTCATCCCAATCATTTCACGCGCGCCTGAAGAAGAGCGCACAAATACGTGGGACTTGGTGTCGATCCAGATCCTCAGCCCCAGCACACAGCAATCGGTTCCATTGGCGCAAGTCATCGATGATGGCGGTTTGATTTGGCGGGATGGACGTTTGCTGCGCACGGATCGGGTTCTATCCATCAAAGCGCAAGCCGATCCAGCCGTCGGCGAGTTGGCGGATTCTCTCTTCTCGCGTCTGCGACCACAGATTGAGGCCATGGAATTACCGCCCGGTTATTCATTGGAATGGGATGGCGAGTTTGGGTCTTCCAGCGAAGCGCAATCCAGCCTGGCCAGCACCATACCTCTTGGATTGTTGGCGATGATATTGGTCGTTGTCGTCCTCTTTAATGCCGTCCGGCAACCGATTGTCATTTGGTCGATCGTGCCGCTGGCGATCGTTGGTGTCGTGGTTGGCCTCGCGCTGACCCAGACCCCTTTAGAATTCATGGGCATTCTCGGATTGTTGTCCTTGTCTGGCTTGTTGATTCAGAACTCATTGGTTCTGGTCGACTCGACCGATGAGTTGATTGCCTCAGGCATGCCGCGATTTGATGCCCTGGTGGAGTCTGCGGCCAGTCGCCTGCGGCCTGTGACGATGGGCGCGTTCACCACCGTACTGGGGATCTTGCCGCTTTACTTCGATGCGTTCTTTAAATCGATGACCGTGGTGCTCGCATTTGGTTTGTCATTCGCCACATTGATCACACTATTGGTTACGCCTGTGATATACTCGCTGCTGTTCGGCATTCGCCGCGAAGAGAGCGCAACACCGCCCAAGCCAAAACCGGAACCGGCGCCTGAGCCCTTATCAGACGAGGAGTTTGAACCGGCATGATGAAACCGTTTCTGATCGGGCTGTCCGTCGCCGCGCTGAGTGCTTGTGCCAATATTACTGCGCCGGAGGACGCTGCGCAGACGGCACGGGCGAGTTTGCCAGATGCGCCGTCCGCCTGGGCAATGGCGAGTGAACGGGTCGGTCCAGTCGAAGCGGGCTGGCTGGCGAAACTCGACGATCCCGTTTTGACCGCCTTGGTCGATGAAGCGCTGGTCAATAATCGCAACCTGCAAGCGGCCGCGGCGAATGTGCAGCGGTCATGGGCTTTGGCGGGGCAGGCCGGTGCCGCGCTCTCGCCATCAGTAAGCCTATCCTCAGGCACGACTCGTAGCGGTAATATCGAGGATGCTGGCGCGGACAGCTATTCATTGACCGGGCAGGCCAGTTGGGAAGTCGATCTTTGGGGACGCATCCGGGCGGGCAATCAGGCGGCAGTCCTCAGCGCAGAGGCGGCAGAAGCGGATTATGTCTATAGCCAATACTCCCTCGCTGCAGCGGTCGCCCGTGCATATTTTCTCGCCATTGAAGCCGATCGTCAGGCCGAGACCGTTCAGAATACGCTTAACGCATTGAATGAAACGGATCGCATTGTCGGGGTGCAATTCGAATTCGGTTTGGCGACCTCTCAAGACGTGGCTTTGTCGCGCTCAGATCTCGCACGCACCAAAGCGTCTTTGATCGCCGCGCGGGGTTCTCAGCGCGATGCCTTGCGGGCTTTGGAAGTCTTGCTGGGGCGCTATCCTGCTGCGGATTTGGAAGTACGGCGCGACCTGCCAGCCGTGCCTGCCTTGCCACCATCGGGCGTGCCATCGGAAGTTCTTGAACGACGCCCAGATGTGATCGCTGCTGAACGACGAGTCGCCGCCGCCTTTAACAGTTTGGACCAAGCCAAGGCCGCGCGAATGCCATCTATCAGCTTGACCGGCAGCCTTGGCGGCTCCTCCGGAGATCTGACCAATCTGGTCAACCCAACCAATATTGCCTGGCAAGCGGCGACCAGCTTGGTCGCCCCTCTCATCGATGGCGGTCTGCGTGAAAGCCAAGTCGAACAGGCCTCTGCAGAACAAACACAAGCGATTGCAAGCTATGCCGACACGGTGCTGACAGCGTTCCAGGAAGTGGAAGGTTCGCTCGACCAAAACGTGGTGCTTCAGGAGCGCTCTGTGCAACTCGAACAATCCGCAGAGCAAGCCAATAATGCGCTCCGCATTGCCAATCTGCGATACGAAGAGGGCGAGACGGATCTCCTGGATGTGCTGACAATTCAGCAACGCGTCCTGTCCAGCGAAGGTGACGTGGTGAGTGTGGAGCGGGCGCGGCTGGATGAATGGGTTGCGCTTAACTTGGCGCTTGGCGGAAGCTGGGAATAAGGCCGCGAATTGTGATGCGATATCCGACACGATGACACTTGTGTCTTTTGGTTTAAAAGATATATCATTTGGCGTCGGAGGTTGTTTTGGCGCATACGCTATTTGACAAATTATGGCAGGCGCATCGGGTGTGTGGTTCCGAAGGAGGCGCTGACCTATTGGCGATTGATCGGCTCCTTCTGCACGAGCGCACTGGCGGCGTGGCGCTAAAGTCTCTGGCGGAAAATGGCTATTCCGTGCGGGATCCGTCACGCGTGATTGCGATCATGGATCATATCGTGTCGTTCAAATCGGGCCGGGGTCGCAATGATGCGCGCAGTCCGGGCGGCGCCGCATTCATTACCGAAACGCGCCAAATGGCGAACGCGGCTGGAATTCATCTCATCGATACAGATAGCCACGATCAGGGCATTGTGCATGTCACGGCGCCAGAAAAAGGCATCGTGTTACCCGGCTTCTCAATCGTCTGCCCAGACAGCCACACATGCAGTCTTGGTGCACTGGGGGCGCTGGCTTGGGGCATTGGCTCAAGCGAAGCGGAGCATGTCATGGCGACAGGCGTTTTGCGGGCAACAAAGCCACCGCAAATGCGCGTGCGTGTCGAGGGTGCGTTGCCGGAAGGATGCTCTGCAAAAGACATCGCGCTTTATATGATCTCGACCTATGGCGCGGGGGGCGGCCAAAGATCCGCCATTGAGTTTTGCGGCACTACGGTAGAACAGCTGTCGATTGAAGGGCGGCTCACCCTTTGCAATATGGCCGTAGAGTTTGCGGCCTTCTCAGCCCTGATCGCACCGGACGAGAAGACGCTCGACTATGTTCGGGAGCGGGTTGATCCGAATAGTGATCTCGATACAGCGATGGCGTATTGGCGGACGCTCAATACCGATACGGATGCCGCGTTTGATCATGAGATCATCATTGATGCGACGCAAATCACGCCGCAAATCAGCTGGGGCACAAGCCCGGAACAGAGCTGTGCCGTGAACCAACGCGTTCCGAGCGATGCGTCCAGCCAAGCCCTGTCTTATATGGGGTTGGAGCCCTCTCAAGCGATTTCCGGATTGGCCATTGAGGGTGCTTTTATTGGCTCTTGTACCAATGGCCGCCTGTCGGACTTAAAATCCGCCGCGCGCATCCTCCAAGGCAGGCGCGTTGCGCCCGGCGTGAGAGCCGTGTGTGTGCCAGGGTCGCAATCCGTACGCCGCGAAGCAGAAGCGCTCGGGATCGATAAGATCTTCGTAGCGGCGGGGTTTGAGTGGGGCGAACCAGGTTGTGCCATGTGCTTCTATGCAGGCGGGGAAACGTTCCCGCCCCGCGCACGGGTCGTGTCCTCGACCAATCGCAATTTCGAAGGGCGGCAAGGCCCCGGGGTAAGAACGCATATCACCAATCCAGCCGTCGTTGCAGCCAGCGCCGTGGCTGGCAGCATTTGTGCCCCGTCAGATCTTCCGGCGCGATCTAAGGAATTGGCTTGATGGCAGAAAAACTGGTCGTGCATACGGGGCGAAGTGCCGTCTTATCACGTGATAATGTCGACACGGATCAGATTATTCCCTCCCGAGAGATGAAGACGGTTGGCCGCAAAGGTCTGAGCGATGGATTGTTCGCGGGTTGGCGCTACACGGATGCGCAGGCGCGGATTGAAAATCCCGACTTTGTGCTCAATCGGCCCGAACAGGTCGGGACGACGGTGCTCATCACCGGTAAGAATTTTGGCTGCGGATCATCACGCGAGCATGCAGCTTGGGCGCTAAAGGAGTATGGCATACGAGTCATTATCGCGGAGAGTTTCGGCGAGATTTTTCACGGCAATTGTATCCGGAATGGTATTCTTCCGATCACACTTCCTACAGACGACATGGACTCCCTTAGATCACTGGCAGGACCAGTGGAGGTGACCGTTGATCTGGTGGCGCAATCGATCGCATGTGCAAACTTACCGAACTGGGAAAGACAGTTTGATATCTCAGCGTTTGCCAAGCGGTTATTGACCGAGGGGCTAGACCCCATTTCGATGACGCTCACCTCGAAAGATGAGATTGAAGCCTTCTTTGAGAAAGATGCGGCTCAACGCCCGTGGGTCTATTCGGCCGCCTGAGTGGGCTGCTTCGACTGGTGCGCATCAATTAAGCCGCGTTCAATCAAACGGGCGATTTCAGCTTCGCTCAAGCCGAGACTGAGCAGCACCTGTTCAGAATGCTCGCCAATCTCAGGTGGATTTATGGTCAGGCCAGGACGTGCCCCGTCAATCGCGATGGGCATCGCCGGCAAAGAAATATCTCCGCCTTCTGGGATAGTCATATCGAGTAAACCGCCACTCTCGACCAAGTGAGGATCGGTTGCCAGGTCTTCGGGGCGTTGAATGGGTGCGAACGGTAAACCGGTAGTTTCCAGTTTTGCCATCAATTCATCCTTGCTGAAGCCAAGAAACAGTTCTCGTAAAACAGGGATGATTTCATCGCGGCGGGCGACCCGGTCATTATTGGCTGCAAGTGAGGCGTCCTGGGCCCATTGTGTGAGGTCAAACGCCTCACAAAACGCACGCCATTGTGTGTCTGAGACAACCCCAACAAAAACTTTCTCATCATTTTTGACGTCGAACACATCATAGACGGCCCAGGCTGAAACGCGGGCGGGCATCGGCGCTGCTGGCGTGCCGGTCACAGCATATTGGGCCATATGCTGACCGACGAGAAAAACCGTGGTTTCATAAAGCGAAGCACTGACATGACGTCCTTTGCCTGTACGGGCGCGATCCTGCAAAGCCGCGAGGACTGCAATGGCGCCAAACATGCCGCCCGTTACATCAATCACACTGCTTCCGGCGCGCAAAGGTCGTCCGGGCGGGCCTGTCATATAGGCCAATCCGCCCATCATCTGCGCGACTTCATCGAGGGCGGTTCGGTGGGCATAAGGGCCATCGAGAAAGCCCTTTTCAGAACAATAGATCAAACGTGGATTACGGGCGGCCAATGACGCATAGTCAAAGCCTAACTTGTCCAATGCCCCGGGACGAAAATTCTCGATGAAAACATCCGCTTCGTCGACCAGCTTTAAGGCGATCTCTTTGCCCTCGGGCGATTTCAGGTCAATCGCCAAACTCTTCTTGTTGCGATTGTACATTGAAAAATAGCCTGCGCCGGACCCGCGTAGTCGCCGCGTCTTGTCGCCGCCCACCGGCTCGACTTTAACCACGTCAGCGCCAAGGTCCGCCAAAACCAATCCAGCCGCAGGGCCCATAACCATATGGGTAAATTCAACGACCTTGATTCCGGCAAGCAGGCCTGTTTCATTGATCATCCGTCTCTCCCGCGGGCAAAGTAACGCACTTCTTTGCTTTCCCGCACATCTTTAATAGATATATCAATTGAATTAGATATATCATTTGACGAAAAGGTCACTCCCCTGACGGGTAAAAAGGCGAATGAGATGACAAAAAACAGTGTTTTGATCAGCGAAGTCGGACCGCGGGATGGTCTACAAAACTGTAAGGCGATCATGCCAACTGAAGATAAGAAGGCTTGGATTTCAGCCCTGGCCGCTGCGGGTGTGAAAGAAATCGAGGTCGGCTCTTTTGTGTCTCCGAAGCTGCTGCCGCAAATGGCCGATACGGGGGAAATTGTCCGACATGCAGTCGGGATAGACGGACTCGAAGTTGCAGTTTTGGTGCCCAATCTGAAAGGCGCTCAGCTTGCTGTTGAAGCCGGGGCCGACAAAATCACATTGCCGCTTTCGGTCAGTGAAACGCATTCATTGCGCAACATTCGCCGCACGCATGATCAGGTGATTGAAGAGGCGGAAGCGATTGCCGATTTGCTCTCAAGCTTGCCGAAAGAGCAACGTCCACATTTTGAAGGCTCATTGTCGACCGCTTTTGGATGTACTTTGGAGGGGCCGATTGATGACGCGATTATCCTACGCAACGCGGAACGTTTAATGGCCGCTGGATGCGATGAAGTTGGTCTGTCGGACACGACAGGATATGGCGACCCCGTTTCGATGAAGCGCCTTATTCGTGCGGTGCGCGCGGTGGTTGGGGATGACCATCTGACGGGCGTGCATCTACACAATACACGAGGCCTGGGTTTGGCAAATGTGCTGGCCGCTTATGAAGAGGGTATCACCACTTTTGACAGTTCGCTCGGCGGTCTCGGAGGCTGTCCGACAGCGCCGGGCGCAAGTGGCAACGTGGTCACCGAAGACCTGGTCTTTATGTTTGAGTCGATGGGCGTTGATACCGGGATTGATCTCGAGGCCTTGATGGCGACGCGAGACATGGTCAGCGCGGCATTGCCGGAAGAGGACTTATACGGATTTACGCCAAGGGCTGGCTTGCCGCTCGGGTTCAAAGGCGCAGCTGTGTCTGTGGCCGCGGAATAGTCAGGTCTGGGGGAGACGAGCTTGGAGAACATACCCGCGCTGATCACGCTGATTATCTATTCAGGTCTCTTATTTGGTATTGGCCTCTGGGCCGCGCGGCGCGCGCGTTCGCAGGAAGACTTTCTACTCGGTGGTCGTAGCCTCGGGCCGTGGGTGGCGGGATTAGCGTATGCGGCGTCAAGCTCGAGTGCCTGGGTGCTCTTAGGGTTTTCTGGCTTTGTCTATGTCGCCGGGCCATCAGCGCTGTGGATGGTGCCTGGGATCATCGCGGGCTATGCCGCCGTTTGGCTCTGGTCGGGAGACACGCTGCAAACGGCCAGTCGCGAGGCCAATCAGCTGACGCTGACGGAGTTCCTGACACAGTTCGCAACGCCGAATTCTGCGCGTTGGATCCGTATCATAGCCTCCATTTTGATCGCCATTTGCTTCTCATTCTATGTCGCCGGTCAGTTCCAAGGTGCAGGCATTGCGATCAATGACCTGTTCGCCACCGGCTTTGCGCCGGGCGTTTTGATCGGAGCGCTGGTTATTCTGGCCTATGTGTTTCTGGGGGGCTTTATGGCGGTGTCGATTACCGACACGATTCAAGGCCTGCTCATGGCTTTGGTGGCGATTGTGTTGCCCGTGTTGGCTTTCTTTGAAGCGGGAGGGGCGAGCGGTCTTGTCGGGGCGTTCGCAGAAGCGCCGGAGGCGTATGGTGCACCATTTGGCGCGCGCGCTGGATTTGCGGCGCTAGGTTTTGTCCTCGGGCTTTCCGCCACGGGTTTCGGCGCTTTGGGGCAGCCGCACCTCATTGCTTGGATCATGGCGACGAAGGATCGGTCAGCCCGTGTGAAGGGCGCTCTCGTTGCGATGAGCTGGGCGACCATGGTGTTCGTAGGTATGGCGGTTTTAGGTCTGTCTGGACGTGCCATATTCGGGGCTGATGCCGCACCTGAATCGGTTTTCTTCGAGCTGGCGGACGACTTATTGCCAGGGGTTTTAGCCGGCATTGTTGCAGCGGCGACACTCTCTGCAATCATGTCGACCGTGGACAGTCAGCTCCTTGTCGCGGGCGGGGCCGTCTCGCACGATTTGGGACTGGGCAAAGCGCTGGGAAACCGAGAAGTACTTGTCTCTCGCCTTGCCATTATAGGGGTCTGTATCGCCGCTATATTGCTGACCTTCTTGGCTCCAGCGAGCATTTTTCAGCGGATTCTCTTCGCCTGGGTGGCGCTTGGCGCGGCATTCGGGCCAACAGTGGTGGCTCGGACGTTGGGCTTCCAGCCGCGCGGGTCTGTGGTGTTGACCGGTATGTTGGTCGGGTTTGGACTGGCCGTGGCATACGAACTCAACTGGATTGGCACAGGCCCTGGGGCGATGTGGAAGACGATTGCGCCTTGGCTGGGGGCGTTCCTAGCCATGGCCATAGTCGGGGCGATCAGAAAATCTCGCCCAATAGACGAATTGGGGCTTGGCGGGAGCGATTAACCGTGCCAGTTTAAATGATATATCATTTGGAGGTGGACCCCGTGAAACTGTTCTCAAAAATTGCTGCTATGGGCGCATCGCTCACGGCTTTAGCGGCTTGTGCAACCATAAGTCAGGCGCAGGAAGGGGCGACGCTCGACCCTAATGATGCCGCCGACTCGCTGACCATTATGCGCAAGGTTATGTGCTCGACGGTTGATGATCAGCCTGAAGTCTATTGGTGGCATGGCATTGCTTTGTCACGCGTCACCGGCGAACGCGATCGCCATGTTTTTGATGTCGAAGGCATGAATATTCGCGCCTGCTCAACCATTGAGGATGAGGAGAAGGGGACTGGCTTACACTTGGTGTCGCGCGAGATCCTTCTCTATAAAGACCCCAAGACGGGCGAGGTATTGTCGACTTGGGACAATCCTTGGACGGGCGAGACTGTTGATGTGCTTCACGTCGCCAATGACCCTGTGAACTTCAAAATGTATGAGACCGGTCGCGATGGTTCGCCGCTGCAATGGGGCGGCGAGATTGGCGAAGATGGAACATGGTGGATGCGCAGCACGGTGCCGCTTTGGTATCCCAACCCACTGGCCAGCGAATTCCAAAAAGAGATTGGTGGCACCTATCACGCCACGGAGATGTTCAACTTCTTCGGGCGCACCGATGATTTGCTCGATCCAGAAAGTGATTCAGCCAAGATTACGGTGGGTTGGGCGCGTATGGCCGATTGGTTGCCATGGATGGATATGAATGGGCGGCAAGGCATGCTCTACATGCACACAGCAGGCTATAAATTAGAGAGCTATGACCAACTCTCCGACACGATGAAAGCCGAGATTGCCACGCACTATCCTGAATATACCAGCCCGCCCCCCTCTGGTGATCCGCGGTCGAACATGACCAGCTGGAAGTATTATAAAGGCATCCGCGACGGCTCGATCACAGCGCCAGACCGCGGCGTCGAATAGTCAACTCGATCCGACAATGAGAAAGGCCGGGGCGATTAAGTCCCGGCCTTTTTACATCTAGAAGGTTTGACCATCATAGGATTGCCAATCCTTGGTGACGAACCGCTCGTCCACCAACGTTCTCTGGAACAATCGATCGGCTTTAAACCATTGCCAGACACGGGCTCGCGCTTGGCCATCATCTGAGATCTGGATCATTTCATAGAGATATAAGTCAGGTTCGCCCGTCCGAGTCCAATTCAGCATGGTTGTGCGGTTGAAATCGTCCAAGGCGACATCGCAAGCCCAGCCATTGATGAATTCATTGTCCCATTTGAGGCGGCCATTTTCGACCAGGGCAGGGAAGTCGCGCGTCTCTCGCTTGCCGTCCGCCCAGCGATAATAATTGGTTTGGTGATAGGCGTGCCCGGACTCAGGGAAACGGCAAATCAGACGCGATTCATGCGAATCGATGAGAGCACCCGCGGCATCGTAGAACCGATAGGTTCCCTCCCAAACGCCTTCATGGCGCGCCAAGAGCGGCATGATTTTTTTGAGTTCATTGGCGGTCATTCCGTCTGCCATTGCCAGGTCCTTTCAGGGAGGTGTGTTTTTTTCGCCACGAGATGCTGAGAAAATTATGGGTTGGGCTGGTCAAAACGACAAATCGCACTTAGACCGGTCCAGAGGATAAAAGATATATCATTATGTCATTTGTGTCGGCGGACACGATGACGCAGCGAGGGACCCACATGTCTAAGACCTTTTTGATGTTCGGAGCGGCCGCGATTGCGATGACGGCCTACACCGCGCCAGCAATCGCCCAAGATGCTGTCGAGGAAGAAGCCGAGTCACGACAAGACGTAATCACCGTTACGGCGAGGAAGACGGAAGAAACATTGCAGGAAACCCCTGTTGCGGTTTCGGTTGTCACGGCTGACGTGATCGACAATCTATCACTCACCGATCTTTCCGACATCTCGAAGCTCACGCCCGGCCTGTCTTTCGACAATGAATTTGGTCGCGACTCCAATCGCCCGGTCATTCGCGGCCAAGCCAACATTCTTGGCGCATCAGGTGTGTCTTACTTTATTGATGGCGTTCGGATTTCTGGCGCGATCACCGATTACGACCTCAATGATATTGAGCGGATCGAGGTGGTGAAAGGGCCGCAAAGTGCGCTCTATGGTCGGAACACATATTCAGGCGCGATCAATATCATCACGCGCTCTCCGACCGATGAAGCCAGCGGTCGCGCCTCGCTCGATTTAGGTGAGAATGGTCAGCAGGATTTGAGCCTTGGCTTTAGTGGACGGGTCAATGATTTGCTCGCATTCGGCGTCAACTATCGCTACTATAATTATGATGGTGAACACACCAATCTGTTTGATGGCGAACCGGTTGGCGATGAACGGACGCAGTCCGTTTCGGGGGTTCTCTATTTCACCCCAAATGACAATTGGGACATTCGCCTACGAGCTTATCGCTCGGATAGTAAAGATGGCCAGCCGGCGCTGTTCGCGACCACGGCAGATGAGAATAATTGCTTCTTTGACAATGGCGCTTTGTATGGCGGTCAGGGCCGTTATTTCTGCGGCTAGGTTCAACCGCGTGACATCAATACGGACTATCGCCTCCAGGTCGGACCTGATGCGGGAACGGACATTGAGAGCACCCAGCTGAGCCTGTCGATTGATGGCGACTTGACTGAGACTTGGTCGATCACAGCGATTACCGGTTTCAACCAGCGCGATGTGAGCCAACAAACCGACGGTGATTATTCGCCGACACGGTTCCAGGCGACGAATTTTGTCCCGGGTGGTTTCCCGTTCAACATTTTGAGCTTGGCACCGTTCCAAGCCATCTATGGTTATCCAACCAGTATTGCTGACTTTACGTTCGCCAATGCCAGCGAGGAAGAAGAGCTCTCGCAAGAGGTTCGGTTGAACTATGATGGCGACAATTTCCGAGCCTTGGTTGGTGCCTATTATCTGGATGGCGAAGAAATGAATCGGGATGCCCGCATTCTGCCGCCAGGCGCACAAGCCACGGCGGATGCGAATTTTGCTGCTGAGCTCGCGTCGCAGCAAGTGATCTGTGGGTTCAATCCAACCTGTGTCGCGATCGTGCCGTTTGGTTCGTCCACAATCTCGGTGCCAGATGGCATGAGCACATTCGATATCGAGAACAGAGCCATTTTTGGTCTTGTCTCTTATGATGTTTCTGACACCGTTTCGGTCACGCTTGAAGGCCGTTACGCCGAAGAAGATATTGAGCGCAATGCACCGGGCGATCCAACTCAAAGCGCGAGCTTTGATAATTTTGCGCCACGGGCGACGATTGATTGGCAAGTGACGCCAGACAATCTGCTTTATGCGGTTTACGCTGAAGGCCAGAAGCCAGGCGGTTTCAACTCTAATCAGGCGCAGCTTGCGGGTCTCGGGACCTTTGACGAGGAGGAAGTGGCCTCGATCGAGATCGGGTCAAAGAACGTCTTCTTCGACGGGCAGCTCACCGCCAACTTGGCCGGTTACTTCAATGAGGTGGAAGGTTATCAGTTGACGCAAAACGTTCGCGTCAATGACACCAATACGACCTCTGCCACCGTCAATGCGGGTGATGCGGAAATCCTTGGTCTTGAGGCGGAATTCCGCCTGACGCCGGATAGTTTCGAAGGCCTTACGGCAACTTTGAACTATGCTTGGACAGACACCGAATTCACCTCTGGTCGTGACCAGAATGAAGGTGTGCTGTTGGATACGGTTGATGATGGTTTGGTCAACGGATCTGTCGGTTGCGAAATCCTAGCGGACCCAACGGACCCGACGTCCGATTGTTTGCAAAACGCCTTTGGGTCGATTGTGGGGCGTGAGATTCCGCGGACCGCGGAGCACCAAATCTTCTTCGACTTGGATTATCGCGGCGCCACAGGCTACGGCGAATGGGACTTCTTTGCCGGTGCCAATGTCTCTTATGAGTCGAGCAAATTCTCTCAGGTGCATAACCAAGCAGAAACCGGCGATGCCACATTGGTTGGCGCTCGGATCGGCGTCACCAATGGCCAGCACACGCTGCGTCTCTGGGGCCGCAACCTGACCGATGAAGACTCGTCGCCGCTCGTGTTGCGTTACGCAGATGGTGGGGATAGCTTCAAACGGAATTTTGTCGGCACATTGCGCCGCGGGCCTCAGGTCGGTGTGACCTTGAGCACTGAATTCTAAGATCCAGTCATCTCTGCAGATCAGAGTATAAAAGCGGCGGGTCGATGGATCCGCCGCTCTTTTTTAAACGAGAGGTAAGAGCATGGTTCGGCAATTTATCATCGCAGCGAGCGTGATCGGTTTTTCAACAGCGTGTGCGACAGCACAAGATTCCAGCCCCGAAGCGCCAGGTTGGTTGAGCAAAGACTTTGCGGAATTGGTCGCTCTATTTGATGGCCAGTGGGATAATGATCGCCATGTCTTCTTCGCCGAAGATGCGGGCATGGACACAACGCCCATCGCGCCGAGACAGCATATCCACATTCAGCGTATGGAATTGGAAGACGATCAGGACTCTTCTGGAGCGCCCATTGTCGGATTTGAAGCCGCGCGCACCGTTGCCGATAGCGAGCCTGCTTATATCCGCCACGTTTTTTCCATCGACCCTCACGTGCAGGCGATCCGGCAATCTATGGCGTTTCCAAAAGAAGATGGATCGCTGCGAGGCATTGGGTGTGAGGTGCTGTGGAATCGGCAGGGCGCGCAATTTGAGGGGCATGCCGTCGGCAATGGCTGCGATGATGTTTTCCCTGAGCCCAAAGGAGACGCCGCACTGAATGTGCGGATGACGCTCTCCGAGAATGATTTTTGGGTGGTTGCCAATCGGGGTGAAGCGATGACGGAGGCGCGATTTCGCCGCGCCCGTCCGTTCGAATGTTGGACAGCAATCCTGCGCGGTGCCAGTCATGGCGATTCCGGTGAAGGCATGCGCGATTGGGATTTCCGCCGCGGTGTGACCCTGCATGATCAAGGCGGAGAAGCGGAACTGATTACGGATGAAGAGACGCCGCGTAAGATCCGTTTGAAGCTTCGCAATGTCGACTGGCCGTACGGGACCAATCGTCCATCGTTGACGCTATACATCATGGAGGGCGAAAGCGACCGTGCGGTTTCTTATGCATGGAATGAAGGGGATGCCGAACGTATCGGTATCAATCTTCGTTGGATCCAAGCGAGCTGTACGCATACACCGGCTTCTGGCGAGTGACGCCTAGACGGGCAGCTCTGTCGTATTTTTCAAACACTCCATCGCAAAGGTCGCGCTGACATCGGCGACTTCGATTTTGCTGATCAGCGACTTGTAAACGCGGTCATAGTCCGCGACGGAGCTGACCGCGATTTTTAGCATATAGTCGACATCGCCAGCCATTCGATAGAATTCGACCACTTCGGGAATAGCGGTCACCGTTTTGGCGAACTTGTTCAGCCAGGCTGAAGAGTGGTCACTGGTCTTTACGGCGACGAATACGGTTTGACCAATCCCAACTTTGTCAGGATCGCAAATCGCAACGCGTCCACGAATGATGCCGGTCTCTTCCAATCGACGCACGCGACGCCAGCACGTATTCACCGATACGCTAAGCTGCGTTGCGATCGCTTCCAGCGGTATGGTGGAATCGGTTTGGAGCAGTCTTAGGATCTGGCGATCCATATCATCAAAATTTTCCATAATAATGGGTATTGCACGAAAATTATAACACTAAAAGTGCTGAAAAGGCGAAATTTCGTAATGATTTTTGGTGGAGAAACGCGGATATCTCTGCGCAGGAGATTGATATGGCTTTTTCGGGATTATCCTCAGTCGACTTTTGCGAACAGACGCGGCTAAGTTCGCTTGCGGGCATGATTGGCCGCACGCCCCTTCTCGCCGTGCATTTGCGTTGGAAAGGGCAGCGACGCGTAATTTTTGCCAAGGCCGAGCATTATAATCTCACCGGAAGTATTAAAGATCGAATGGCGCTGAACATTCTGCGCTGTGCCTACGCAAGCAAAGCGCTTAAACCTGGCGATTTGATTGCTGAAGCGACCAGCGGCAATGCCGGTATTGCCATCGCCGCTTTGGGGCGTGCTTTGGGTCATACGGTCCGCATCTATATGCCAGATTGGATGAGCGAAGAACGCAAGTCCTTGCTACGATCGCTCGGGGCGGAGTTGCACCTTGTCTCGCGAGAAGAGGGTGGTTTCCTCGGTGCCATCGCGGCGACTGAGGCGCTCGCCGAAAGGCGCGATGATGTCTTCCTCTCACAGCAATTCGCCAATTGCGAAAACTGTAACGCGCACGAAGCGACAACGGGTCCAGAACTGCTCGGCCAACTGGCTTCGATTGAGCTCACGCCCGATGCCTTTATTGCTGGCGTCGGCACGGGGGGAACCGTTATGGGCGTCGGCCGCGCGCTTCGCCGCGCTGCCCCGCATGTCAAAGTTCACCCGCTCGAACCGGCAGAGTCGCCAACTTTATCGACTGGATACAAAACCGGTTCGCATCGCATTCAAGGCGTTTCGGATGATTTCATTCCATCCATCGTCAAACTTGATGAACTTGATTCCGTCATTTCTGTGAGCGATGGCGATGCCATTCTCATGGCGCAAAAGCTTGCTTCCGAGCTCGGTCTTGCTGTCGGCATATCCTCCGGTGCCAATCTCATTGGTGCTTTGGCCGTGCAAGACCAGCTCGGAAGTGAGTCCACGGTCGCGACCATTTTCTGTGATGATAATAAGAAATATCTGTCGACAGATTTGGCGCGCGAAGAACCCGTAAAGCCAGATTATATCTCGCCAGATGTCGAACTGATTGGTTTTGAGAGCATCCCCTATGAGGCTTCAACGCCAGCCGCAGCTTCAATGATCGCGTAAGCGGCCCGCTCGCCAGCTTCCATCGCGCCTTCCATCCCAGTGTGCAGGAAGGATGTGTGCTCACCAGCAAAGTGCAACCGCCCACTCGGCTGGGTTACACGTTCAGCCCAAGGCTGAATCTGTCCTGGTGCCCAATGCATATAAGCCCCGCCGCTAAGCGGTTGATCCTTATCCCACCGCACCACTTTATGGGCTTTGGCGCGTATGCCGCGCGTTGCTAGCAAAGTCTCCTCGGCGAGGGATTTCCAATCTTCGTCGCTGGTGGAAGGACGGATGCCAACGCCATTGATCCAGCAGGTCAGCGCCACGGTTTCGCCGGTGGAATTACGAACCGGAAAGACCCGTTCAATGGGGGTATCGGTCCACATCATCAAAGGCAGGTCATCGCTCGGACCCTCCTCAATTTCCAAATGGACTTGTTGAATTTGGGTATAGGGCATTTGGTCGATGATCGGCCAGATCGGTGGCGCTGAGCTGGAGAGCGTCACGTCCAGCTTGCGCAAGACGGGAAATGGAAGCGTGCTTATGCCAAATGGCGCTCGATAGGTTCGCCCTCCCGCCGCGACTTCCACGCCCGACTCATCGGCGCTGATCGACGTCACGGCGGAGCCGAGTTTTAACGCGCCTTCGGATAGACTATCTGCCATCGCTTCTGGCAGGCGCTGTGAGCCGCCTTCTATTTCTTCCGACCCACCACTTGAGGAATCGATCGCAAATAGGGTCAGGCTCCGCCATAAATTGAGCATGGAATAGGTCGATAGATCATTGGCGTTGAGTGCGATATTGCAAAGCGCGCGCGACGCCGGATCAAATCCTGCGCGCTCCAAAAACGCTTCGGCGCTGATATCAAATTCGCTTCCAATCTCGCGCCACGCATATTGGTCAACGAGCGGGTTCTCAGCTGCCGCCGCCATGAACAAAGCGGTGTCAGGGTTCGCACGCTTAAACGCATCGGGGAAGGGATTGTCCGGCGCGGACGCCCAGTCGCGGGCATCAAAGACTCGGTTTCCAAACACCATCGTCTTCGCCCGCGACCCTCCAGGCGCAGGCGGCACGACATTCAGACCAAGATCGATCGCGGTTGATCTGATGCGCGCATAAGATTGTCCGACTTGTTGGCCTCCCGCCTCAGGGCGGCCAGGCAGCTGGTCTAGCGTATGCATCCGCCCGCCAATGCGCGTGTCGGCCTCTAGGATAAGGGTCTTGAACCCGTCCGCTTCCAGCATGCGCGCGGCATGCAAGCCTGCCAAACCCGCTCCCAGAATTAAGATATCGGCGTCTTGCGACCTTCGCACATTAGGCGTGCACGCCGCGGTCAAAGCCAGGCCACTGGCCGCCACAAAACCTCGTCTTGTCAGTTGCATGGCAGATTTTCCTCGACGCTCGCGTGAAAAGATATACCAATAGACAATATGACGTTCGCTTCGCCAATAGCGAAATCGAAATTTTGGAGGAATTGATGCAACAAGACGGCGAGTTTAAGCGCGGTTGGCCGATCTTGGCCGCTGCTGCGGTTGGGGTCGGACTCGGATTGTCGCCACTCCCTTTCTACACCATCGGTGTGATGATCCCACCGCTCCTCGGAGAGTTTGGGCCTTTGGGATGGGACCAGGGCTTCATTATCAACGCTCTCGCAATTTATACGTTCGGCGCATTCGCCGCATCGCCCATCATCGGCATCATCGCAGAAAAGTTTGGGGCGCGTCGTGTCGCCTTGGTTTCGATCATAACTTTTGGCCTCGCAATGATGGGGCTGGCTTTAAACAACGGGTCTAAATCCCTCTATATCGCCCTGTGGCTGGTCTTAGCTTTCGCCGGTGCTGGGACGTTACCCATTACGTTCACGCGGCCCGTCGCAAATTGGTTTAAGGGTAATCGCGGGATTGCATTAGGAATCGCGCTCATCGCAACAGGGATTTTCGGCGCCCTCGCGAAATTTGGGTCGCAATATATTGTTTCAACCGAAGCGTTCCACTTCATTGGCGGCTCAGGCTGGAGATCAGCCTATGTGCTCTTGGGTCTGCTCCCAATCGTGATTGCGTTACCGCTCTCCTATCTGAGTCTCAGAGATGTGAATGACGAGCCTGCGAGTGAAGCGAGCATCGTGACTATGAAGTTCCCGCTTTTGGCGATTGCTCTACTTGGGACGCTCGGTTTGGTTTGGATGGTGATCAGCCAAGTCATGCCATTGATCGAACAGAATGGCTTCAGGCTCGAATATGGGATGGCCTTCGCGTTTTGTGCCCTGGTCTTTGTCCCCGTATTGATGATGATGTTCATGGATATTCAGAAGGCGCCTCCCGAACTCGCTGAAGGGCAGGTGGTCGATTAACCTGGCATGTCGTTGCAGCAAGCATTGACCGAGTGGCGATTTTGGCTTTTGGCGATTTGCTTTGTTCCGATTTCATATGCTGTCGGCGCGATTATTCCTAATCTCGAAATGGTCCTTGGGGCGAATGGCATTGACCAAAGTACGGCCGTGGGATTGGCGACGTTGACGGGGCTCGCGGTTTTGGCGGGACGCGTTATCGGCGGTTATTTGATCGACCGATTTTGGGCACCTGGCGTCGCGTTTGTGTTTCTCGCATCCCCAGCGATCGCCTTATGGGTGCTGGCGCAGCCGGGCGTAACGTTAAATATGGCGACAATCGCGATCTTGATGATTGGGTTCGGCGCCGGCGTGGAATACGATTTCATGGCCTACATGATCTCAAAATACTTTGGCATGAAGTCCTATTCAGCGATCTATGGCGCAATCTATGGGTTCTTCGCGCTCGGCGCGGGGCTTGGGCCAGGTATCATGGCCAACTTGTCGTTCGGGCAAGGATTGAAGATAATTGAATGGGATCTTGGCATCTTGGATGGTAAGGACTGGAACTTCACGCTGACCAGCGCTGCAATTATTCTGTTCATCTCGACAATTCCGCTGCTCTTCCTAGGGAAGTATCGCTACACGGATGAGCACTAGACAGGCTGAGACGCATCCAGCATCCCGAGGACGAGGTCTGCTGTGTCTTCGGGAAACGCGTCCATGAACCCATAACCCCATTGCGGGCACTCGATGATCTCGCCATTGCGCATCAACTTTTCAGCACGGCGCGTACACTCGGTGAGGTCATCTGTTGGGTTTAGCAGCGTGATCCGGTGTGGGAGTTTGCTGAGAGCTTCGTCGAAAGGCTTGCCCCATGCGAAAGCCGCAACATGACCCCATTCATAGGCTTCGCCGCCCATCATATTCATATAGATAGAGCGATCCATCATCTCGAGGGTTTGGCCTGGACCTTGGCGCTCGATGACGCGGGCCCAGCTGATCTTGAAGCGCGAGTGTTCTTCGTCGAGCGGAATGGGCGTGAACATATCCTTGAACATTTCGCGCTCTTCATCGGTCAGGATTGCCGCGGATATCATCGCGATGGCATGCACATCGCTTCCGCGTTGCATGGCCATCTCCGCAGCGACTTTGGCGCCGGTATGGTTTCCGAACAGGTCGACTGATTGATAGCCAAGTGCATCGACGACGCGCCACGTCTCAGTGGCATACATCGGTATTGTCGTCGCATCTTCTGAAGGTGCAGCATCGGACATGCCATAGCCAGGATAGTCCGGAGCAATCACGGTGCGGTCGCGGCTCGCCACGCGCATGAACGTTTCAAACTCAAGCCCGCATTTTGGGCTCTGATGAAGACAGATTAGTGGCGGTTTGCCTGTATCGGTTTGCGCATTCGCGATCCGGTAGTGGATCTGTCCAAAGAGTCCGTCCGTATATGCGCGGCGCATTTCTATAGTCCTTCCGGCGCGACCGTGACGACGGCTTTGCCTTTGTTTTTGCCATTCATCAGCCGCTCAAATAAAGCGGGTGCATTTTCCAGCCCTTCGGCCCGGTCTTCGGCGAATTTCAGCTGTCCGCTTTTGATCCAAGGCGCCGCTTCGGCCACATACTCATCCCAGCGGGGATAGAAGTCATAAACAACCAAGCCGTTCAGTTGTGCTCTCTTGCCTATGATCAGGCCCGCATTCAACGGGTGCTGGCTCTGCGTTTCAGTATGATAAGCATCGACCAAGCCGCATAGGACGCCGCGTGCATAGGTTTGCGCATGCGTGAGAGCGAGCATAGCCATATCGGCAGAAACATTCTCGAAAAAGACCGAGAGCCCATCGGGTAGGGCCTCGGCGAGTCGATCCCGCCAGCCGTCGGATTTATAATCGACGCAATCGTCGAAGCCGTAAGTCTCTTTCACGAGTGCGCATTTCTCAGGTCCGCCTGCGAGGCGCCCCTTTGATACGAGCAATTTGCCCGACGGTTCCGCCAACCGGGCCGGCGGCCGCATCCACGAGAACGGTGTCGCCTGCGCCAACTTTGGCGAGTTGAGTGATGCCAGCCCAAGCCGTCAATCCTGGCATGCCGAGCACGCCGGCATGCGCCGCCAGGGGCGCTACATCTGGGTCGATCTTGCGAACTTCATTTGCTGGGAAGGCCGCAAATTCCTGCCAGCCACCCTCCATCGCGTGGACCCAATCACCTTCGTTCAGACCCAAAGCGCGACTTTCGATGACTTGTCCAATCACTGCGCCGGGAATTGCGCCTTGCATCGGCGTCGGCGCTGGTTCGCCCATATGACGACCGCGGAGGCGGGATCCGACATAGGGGTCGAGCGACAAATGTACGACCCGCACGAGCACGCCATTTGCGGGACAGTCTGGGCGAGCAGCTTCGATAATGGCGAAGTCTTCGGTGGTGGGTTTGTGGGCGACCGCGTGTTTCAAGGTGCCGAGTTTCATAACTATCCTTCAACCATTTCGATAAGCGTTCCGTCCGGATCGTTCAGGACGCCAACGCGTTTGCCTTTATAAATCTCGCCATCTCTAATCGTTGGTTCGGTGAGCCAAGGTCCCGGAAGGCTATCAAAGTTAGGATGGTAAAGGGTGCCGATGGCGCAACCTGGTACCAGCATGCCATCATGTCGGGGGCGCAGGACCGCTTCATCTGGATATTGATCGAGCTCGAGGAAAACATCCTTGTCATGGATCAGCGTGCAAATGCGGTGAAGTTCGTCGAGCGGTGTGCCGTACGCTTTGGCGATCATTGTGTAGGGGATTTCCATTTCTCGGCCAAAAGCCAAACCGCATTTTTCCTGCATCCACTCGGCGGCTCGATCAATATCGGAGTTGCCCATCACAAGAATGAAGAGCTTGTCGATCAGGCTGCCGGCGCGGGGCAGATTGTATTCGGGGAGGTCGTCATTGATCTGGGTCAGGTAGACGATCTCTTCATCCGGGCCTAGATCAATGACGACC
>JABSQA010000059.1 GCA_013213825.1 Henriciella sp. | reverse complement strand
GCGTGCATCACGCCGAATGGCATGAGTCGAAAAACAATGCCGAGAAAGGCAACCATTGCGCCAGCGTCTCGGCCGGGCAGAACCATCTCGACGATGACCCCGGCTCCGATTTGAACCGCGGCCAGGACCAAGCAAACAATCCACATCAAGCGGAAAGCGGTATTGGCAGTCTTGTGAAAGTCCTTCTTTTTGGCGCGCACGACTGCGGCGCCGATCCCGTTTTCTGTGAACACGCGCGTCACTTCAAAAATGGTCAGGGCGATTGCCGCAATGCCAAACGCAACAGCGTCTAACTGGCGCGCCAGAATGATCGCCGCAATAATCCGACCAAACCGGCTTATGAATTCGGCGGCCGTGAGCCAGCCAATATTTCGCGCCAATTTCTGCGACGCGAGCTTCGTGCCGGTGTGTTTGGCTTTTTGAATTAGAGACGTGATCATCGGATCGTCCTCGAAACTGTTGGGGAAGGTGTTTCAAGAA
Organism: Henriciella sp.; assembly: GCA_013213825.1. Taxonomy (GTDB): domain Bacteria; phylum Pseudomonadota; class Alphaproteobacteria; order Caulobacterales; family Hyphomonadaceae; genus Henriciella. Next base: position 20,137 of record JABSQA010000059.1, on the reverse strand, counting down.
TCGATGCGTTTTCGTCCTGCTTGCTTCTCTGCCGGTAATGCTCTGTATTTATGGGTGATTTTGATTCTTTCTGCTTTGTGCCGCAATTTGCAGAATGCGAAATCCGCCGCAAAATGCGGTGTTAGATCGCCGCGCAATGCAAGATGCATGACCCATGGAAGGCGGTGAGGAAATCGCTAGGTATCTGTATTTATTGTAAAAAATGAAATTCCGTTTCAACGGAACGCATCCTGCGACTTGGGGTTCAAGTCTAAACCCGCAGGAGCGAGACCATGTCTTCAAACACTTTAGCCCCTCTCAAAGCCGCATCGCCATCTCTACAGCGCCCACAAGTTGGCCCGGCGCGAACCCTCGCATCGACCAATATTCTCGGATTTGATGTGGCTAAGGCAGACATGGCGGAAACGGTCTATTGGATTGCCGATCGCGCCCAGTCCCGGACGCCCACGCAAATCGCCTTCCTGAATGCGCATTGCGCGAATATCGCGCGTAAGGATTGGCGATATCGGGACACGCTCGAAAATGTCGACGCGCTGTTGCCAGATGGATCGGGTGTCGCGCTCGCGGCAAAATTAGATCGCAAACCACTCGGTGCAAATTTGAACGGCACCGACCTGTTTGGTCCGCTTTGTCGTTGCTTGGCGTTCCGCGGACTACCTGTCTTCTTCTTAGGGGGATGTCCAGGCGTCGCGGAGGCTGCGGCTGAGAATGCAAAAGCCGACTGCCCTGGTTTGAATGTGGCTGGACATCAGCATGGGTATTTTAGTCCGCGTGAAGAAGACGAAGTGATCGCCAAGATAAACGCGTCTGGTGCGCGTGTCGTCTTCGTCGCCTTCGGCGTCCCGACGCAAGATGTCTGGCTGGCGCGTGTCCGTCATCGTTTGCATGCCCCGGTCGTCCTTGGCGTTGGTGGTCTACTCGACTTTGTTTCGGGTCGCATCCCACGCGCGCCAGAGTGGATGCGGAGAACTGGCACGGAATGGTTGTACCGCCTCAAGTGTGAGCCGCGCCGAATGTGGCAACGCTATTTGGTCGGTAATCTAACATTTACGGCACATGCGCTCCGATATGCGCTGTCGCGTCGAAAGCGATCGGTCATAATGGCCTTGGACCGAGGCCTGTCGCGGACAATGGACATTGTTGCCTCTGGTCTAGGAATGATCGCGCTTTCGCCGCTGCTTATCGGGACCGCATTGGCGGTTCGTCTCGAAAGCAAAGGTCCGGCTTTGTATCGACAAATACGTGTGGGCGAGAATGGGCGACTGTTCGAGATTTACAAGTTCCGTTCAATGAGGATCGATGGCCCTTCACAAGAGGAACTGAGCAAGCAAGATCATGATCGGAATGACGGGGTTACGTTTAAACTGAAACGTGATCCACGCATTACGCGTGTCGGCCAGTTTATTCGCAAATTCTCTATCGATGAATTGCCGCAGCTGTGGAACGTGTTGAAGGGCGATATGTCTCTGGTGGGCCCTCGACCGGCGCTGCCTGTAGAAGTCGAGAAATACTCCGCCGTTGAGCGCCGTCGCCTCCGCGGGAAACCCGGCATAACATGCTTCTGGCAAATTCAAGGGCGCGCGGATCTGCCATTTGATCGCCAAGTGGTCCTCGATGTGGCCTATTTGCAGAAACGCTCGATCTTTTTGGATATTGCAATTCTATTAAAGACTCCGATTGCAGTGCTGACGGCGCGAGGCGCTTACTAAACTTAAACGGGAGTGCTGCAATTTGCGGCACTCTTATTTGCATTTTGCAAATCAGTCTGTGGCATATTGCAAAACCAGAGCGGGCTGAAATCGCTACTCTTCGTGTAAGTATCTGTATTTATTTGTATTATACGTGAGACGTGGCCGAACTTGGAATTTGCATCACTCCGAACGCAACCGTTCGGAGTAGGCCATGACCAAACAGCAAAAACCGCATGATCTGACATGTGGAGAGGACGCAAAGATGGCTGATGCCAAACAAACATTGGTTGCGATTGAACGCGACAATGCGTTGCGCAACGCCGTGATTGATGCCGCCCTCGATTGCATCATCATGATGGATCAAGATGGCCTCGTGGTCGAGTTCAACCCAGCCGCGGAACACGTCTTCGGATACACGCGTGAGGAAGCGATTGGCGCGACTTTGGCTGATCTGGTTATTCCAGAGAACCTTCGCGAGGCCCATCACACTGGACTGGTCCGTTATCTGAAAACGGGAGAGCACGCAGTTTTAAACAAACGGGTTGAAGTGCCCGCTACAAACAAAGCGGGCGATGATCTCTTGGTCGAACTCGCGATTTCCCCCGTCGAGTTTGGCGGGAACACGATCTGCTCAGCCTATTTGCGCGACATTACTGAGGCGAAAGCCGCACAAGAACAGATTCTGGCATCAGAAGAGCGTTTTCAAAGTTTGTTCGAACTCTCGCCAGACGCAATTGTGGTGATCAATGGCCGGGGCGAGCTGTTGGATGCGAACAATCTCGCTTGTAAACTGGCGGGGTACAGCAAAGAAGAAATGCTCAATAAGCCAGCGATTGAGTTCGTTGACCCGGAAAGTTTGGGAACAGCTCTGTCTGGCATGACTTCCGCCAGCGATGGCGAAACGGGTCGCGTTCAGAAGGAGGGTTTGAACGCGGCTGGCGAGCGCGTCCCAACCGAACTCCTCGGGCGGCGGATCGAGAGTGCAGACGGCGCTTTGTATTATGGTGTGATCCGCGACATTTCGGATCGCTTGGCTAAAGAGCAACAATTACGCGATTCCAAAGAGGCAGCCGAAAAGGCAAATCTTGCGAAATCGGACTTTCTCGCCAACATGTCTCATGAGATGCGGACACCGCTAAATGGCGTGATTGGCTCCTTATCGCTGGTCGAGAGGGAAGGATTGAGCGATCAGACTTCAGGCCAGATTCAAGCGGCTGAACGATCAGCCGAAACGCTCCTCACTTTGATCGATGACCTGCTCGACATGTCGCGCATCTAAGCAGGTGAGATCGATGTCGAATTCTCCGTGTTTGACCCGGCCGAACTCTCCACCATTGTGAATGAGGTGTTCAGCCCCCTTGCCGAGAAAAAAGGAATTACGCTGGCCACGGATGTCAGAGCAGCTGGGAAGATGATTAGATCCGATGTCGGGAAGATTCGGCAAGTGCTCATCAACCTGGTCGGCAATGCTTTAAAGTTCACTCAGCGTGGTGCTGTCGCGGTTGATATTGACTATCAGGGCGATGGCCATGATGGGCGCTTATTGCTCGAAGTGCGAGACACCGGCATTGGGATCTCGAAACGAGATCAAACTGTTCTTTTTGACCGATTTAAACAGGCGGATTCTTCGCGCTCCAAATCGCACGGTGGTGCTGGTCTGGGACTGGCGATCTGTAAGCAGCTTGCAGACATTATGGATGGCACGATTACGGTGAGCTCTGCTCCAGGAGTCGGGTCGACTTTTAACTTCAGTATTCCGGTTTCTCGCGCCGATGATGAGGCAAATCCTGTCGATGAAGTCATTGACGAAAATGTTCCACTTTCGGGGCGCGTTCTGATTGCGGAAGACTCGGAAACCAATGCGATGGTGGCTAAGAAAATGCTCGATCGTCTTGGTTTGGAGTACGAACACGTCCTGGATGGCGCCGCTGCCATTGATGCCGCTCTGAGTGGCGACTTTGACGTCGTTCTGATGGATGTGTCCATGCCCAATATTGATGGACTGGAAGCGACTCGTATTTTGCGGCAGCGCGGGTTTACCACCCCAATTGTCGCGATGACCGCACATGCGCTCAAAGGTGATCGCGACTATGCATTCCAAGTTGGTATGTCCGGATACATCACCAAACCCGTTCGCCCCAATGCGCTGCGCTCGGCGCTGCAAACTTGGGTGGGTGGATCGAAGGCGCCGGAGCCTTCTGAACTCAATGAACAAAAAACGGAGGAGGCTCGGATGACCGCGCTTGATCAAGATGCGATTCAAGAAGTCTGGGACGGCGACTTGGAGACCTATGCCGAAATTGGCCGGATCTTCGTGGATGAACTCGCGTGGCGATTGCCGGGCCTTAAAGAGAGCGAGGCGAATGAGATGGAACACCATGCGCATTCGCTAAAAGGCGCAGCCTCGAATATTGGCGCAACAGAACTTAGCCGTCTTGCCGCTGAGCTTGAGGAAATGGCTCGTGATGGAAAGACGGCGCGTATTGCGCCCTTGATGACCACGATTGAGGCTGAAGCACGTGCCGTGAAAGCGGAACTCGAAGAACACTATTTGGGAGACTAAGTCATGACGAAACTGGGACGTCTCTTAATTGTTGAAGACACGCCATCACTGTCGAGGACATATCAAGCGCACTTGCGCGATGAGTTTGATCATATTGAAATCGCGGACACAGGCGCCAAGGCCGTTGCTGCCGTTGATGCTCAAGCGCCCGATTGCATTTTGCTCGATCTTAAATTGCCCGACGCGAACGGATTGGACTTGCTCGACCGTTGGAGCGACGCGGCCCTGAACGCGCCGATCATCGTCATTACAGCGAATGGGTCTATGTCGGTAGCAGTCGACGCAATGCGTCGTGGAGCCGTCGACTTTGTGGTCAAACCAACGACGAGAGATCGGCTGCGCGTCACGGCGCAAAACGCGGTCCAGAATTTCCAGCTAAAGAAAGTCGTAGAGAATTACGAAGCGGAAATCGACCGCTCGGACTTTTGCGGCATCATCGGCAAGTCCCTCGTCATGCAGGGTGTGTTCAAATCGATCGAAGCGGCCGCGCCATCCAAAGCCAGCGTCTTTGTCACCGGAGAGACCGGGACAGGTAAGGAACTGATCGCCCGGGCGGTCCATGACCTTAGCCCGCGCCGAAAGGCAAAGTTTGTGGCGATCAATTGTGGTGCCATCCCGCGTGACTTGATTGAGAGCGAGATTTTCGGGCACGTCAAAGGCGCTTTTACCGGCGCCACATCTGACCGCGCGGGCGCGGCTGAGCTGGCAGAAGGTGGAACTCTTTTTCTCGACGAACTAGGCGAAATGCCAATTGAGCTTCAGCCAAAGCTTTTGCGCTTTTTGCAACTCGGAGAGTATCAACGGGTGGGCGATAGCACGGTTCGAAAATCAAATATCCGAATCGTCGCAGCGACCAATCGGGATGCGATTGAAGCGGTGCGCCAAGGCAAGCTTCGCGAGGATCTTTACTATCGCTTGCATGTCATTCCTGTCGCCTTGCCACCATTGCATGACCGTGGCGCAGATATCCTTTTATTGGCCGAGAGTTTTCTGGCGCGCTATTCCAGCGAAGAAGGAAAGCGTTTCGAGGGTTTTACCCGCGATGCTGAGGAGTGGATGATTTCACATAATTGGCCCGGCAATGTTCGTGAGCTGGAGAACCTCATTCGGCAAGTGGTGGTGCTCAACACGGGTGGTTCCATTTCGCGCGCGCAATTGCCGACGGTTGAAGCGGTTCAAACCATGGAACCGCGTCGCGAGGACGCACCCGCTTTCGCGGCGGCTGATCCTATGCCTGAGCCAGAATATGGGCTTGAGCCCTTATGGATGACGGAAAAGAAGGCGATCGAACGTGCGATCGCACTCGGCGGAGGAAATGTCGGGTCGGCGGAGAAGCAATTGCAGAGCACTCCGTCTACAATCTATCGAAAAAAGGCGTCTTGGGCCGATTCCTGAGTCCGGTCGCAACTGGACCGAGGTCGATCATTGGGCGAACCAATCGTCACACGTGCTGGGCTGAGGGCGACCGCCGTCCGCTGAGCGGATGCGCTCTGTCACATAAATTTCCAGATCAATTCTAATCCGACGCTTGCGGCTTTAGAACGGAGGTGATAGCGGTTAGAAAAGACAATTGACAACGTTGTCTGGTTTGACTGACTGGGAGGCAGTGTGACGCAATCGAAGCTCCGCATGGGTATGGTCGGAGGTGGGCAGGGTGCCTTTATCGGCGAAGTTCATCGACTGGCTGCACGTTTGGATGGCCAGATAGAGCTGGTTGCAGGCGCCTTTTCGCGAGACCCGGACAATAGTGCGGCAACGGGGGCTTTGCTCGGCTTGGACTCATCGCGCTGCTATGTTGATTTCGAACAAATGATGCAGGCAGAAGCCGCGTTGCCAGAAGAGTCTCGTATGGACTTTGTGGTCATCGTGACGCCGAACCATATGCACTTTCCTGTTGCGAAGGCCGCGTTACAGGCGGGCTTTCATGTCCTATCGGACAAGCCTGCGACGCTTAATCTAGATGAGGCGCTCTCGCTTCGAGATTTGGTTGAACGCTCCGGGAAACGATATGCACTCACCCACACTTATCTAGGGTATCCACTTGTTCGTTTCGCGCGAGAGATTGTTGCTGCAGGTGAGATTGGAAACGTCCGCAAAGTTTTCGTGGAATATATTCAAGGCTGGCTCGCCGCTGAGGTCGAAAACAAGCAAGCCGCGTGGCGAACCGATCCAGCGCGGTCTGGGCCATCTGGTTGTATGGGCGATATTGGAACGCATGCTCACAATCTAGCTGAATATATTACCGGCAAAGAGATGACTCATGTTGCGGCCGACTTATCGATTTTTGTCGAGGGTCGCGCGCTAGATGATGACGGGTCAGCGCTCTTCCGAATGCAGGACGGTGTCAAAGGCGTCTTAAGCGCGTCTCAGATCTGTGTCGGCAAAGAGAATAGTCTTTCTATCCGTGTCTTTGGTGAGACGGGCGGATTGGAATGGCACCAAGAAGAACCGAATTCTTTGATCCGCACTTATTCGGATCGACCGACTGAAACGATCCGCGCGGCGCAGGGCTACCTCCCAGACTCTGTGAGTAGCGGCTACCGCACCCCTCCCGGACATCCTGAAGGTTATCTCGAAGCCTTTGCAAACGTCTATTTAGACTTCGCTCAGGCGATCCGAGAGGGGCGCGACGTCGCCACGGGTGTCGCGGGTGCAGTTCGCGGCATGGCATTTGTCGAAGCCTTGGTCGCGAGCAGTCAAAATCAATCTGTATGGACGGAGATCGACGCATGAAAACCATGCAAGGCCCAGCAATTTTTCTAGCCCAATTTATGGGTGATGCGCCCTTCGATACGATGGAAAATGCCTGCAGATGGATGGCGGATGCTGGCTATAAAGGGGTTCAAATCCCTTCAGACAATCCGACTTGTATAGACCTCAAACTTGCCGCAGAAAGCCAAACCTATTGCGACGAGTTCAAAGGCAAGTGCCGCGAGTGGGGCGTCGAGATCACTGAGCTTTCGACTCATATTCAAGGCCAATTAGTGGCGGTCCATCCCGCCTATGATACCGCCTTTGACGCGTTCGCGCCCGCACAACTTCACGGCAATCCCCAAGCCCGCCAAGAGTGGGCGGTTCAACAAGTTATGTATGCGGCCAAGGCTTCTCAAAATCTTGGCTTAGATCGCTCGGTTTCATTCCCAGGTGCGCTGGTTTGGCCATTCATGTACCCGTGGCCGCAACGCCCGGCAGGATTGGTCGAGGAAGGATTCAAAGAGCTGGCAAAACGCTGGCGTCCAATCTTGGATTATTATGACGAATGCGGCGTAGATGTTTGTTACGAAATTCATCCCGGCGAGGACTTGCATGACGGGGTCACATTCGAGCGTTTCTTAGACGAAGTCGATGGCCACGCACGTTGCAATATTCTGTACGACCCGAGCCACTTCATTCTGCAACAGCTCGACTATCTCGCCTTCATTGACCATTACCACGATCGTATTCGCATGTTCCATGTAAAGGATGCTGAGTTTCGTCCGAATGGCAAAAGCGGTGTCTATGGCGGGTATCAAGGCTGGGTCGAACGCCCAGGTCGATTCCGGTCGCTTGGGGATGGTCAGATCGATTTTGGCGCGATTTTCAGCAAGCTAGCTGGATATGATTTTGACGGTTGGGCCGTGGTCGAATGGGAGTGCGCATTGAAGCATCTTGAAGACGGCGCGCGCGAGGGCGCGAAATTCGTGTCCGATCACATTATCCGCGTCACCGATAAGGCCTTTGACGATTTCGCTGGCGGTGAGGTTAGCGTTGAAGCCAACAGGAAAATGCTTGGACTGGCATAAGACCAGAAGGGCAAAGGAGGAAACATGACGGCAACGACAGCAGACGGCCATTTGGCCGCTGGAATTGAGCGAAACAAATTATTCTTATTGAGCTGTCTGTCATTGATTGTGACGGCGATGACCTTCGCGATCCGAGCGGGGATCCTGACCCAGCTCTCAGATGAGTTTCAGCTCAGCGATACAGAACTTGGCTGGGTCAATTCAATGGCGTTCTTGGGCTTCCCATTGGCCATGGTTGTGTTCGGATTTCTCTATAACAAGCTCGGGCCACGCTTGATCATGATCCTGGCCTTTGCCGGGCATGTGCTTGGCTTGGTTCTGACCATCACCGCAGGTGGATTCCTGGGATTGTTGATCTCAACCTTCTTCATCGGCTTCGCCAATGGTTCAGTTGAAGCGGCCTGTAATCCGCTGGTCGCGGACCTCTACAAGGATGATAAGACGAAGTGGTTGAATCGTTTCCACGTATGGTTCCCAGGTGGAATCGTGATCGGCGCGGTTGTCTCTTATGTGATGACCAATGCGGGCATTGGCTGGCAGCCACAAATTGCCGTGATGCTGATCCCGACGGCCATCTATGGCTACATGATCTTCACCACCAATTTTCCAGATGTGCCAGAGATCGAAAAGATCGTTGATCTCGATGCCAAAGGCTTGCTGTTGATGACAGCGATCTTTGGGCTCTTGGTGCTCATCGGGACACCGAATGATCTGGTGGCTGGGTTACCGGGCACCTTCATCCTTCCTTTGGTGTTGGTGCTTGGGCTCACCTTCTTACTGATGCTATTTCGTGCGGGACGTACCCGCGATGCGGCACTGCTTATTATTCTGATGGGGATTATGAGCGTTACCGCGACGTCTGAGCTTGGTACGCAGCAATGGGTAGACCGGATCCTCGGCGCGCAGCTTGGCGGCATTCCGGGCCAAGCCATGATCGTGCTCGGCATGGTCACAGGCATCATGGCGGTCGGCCGCTATTTTGCGGGGCCGTTGATCCACGCATTGAACCCGCTGGGTGTGCTGCTGATGAGCGCAGTCCTGACAACACTTGGCCTGTTCCTGATGTCGTCTGCGTCAGGCGCCATGGTCTATGTCTCCGCCATCGTGTTCGCTATCGGTGTCTGTTACTTCTGGCCGACAATGATCGGCGTGACCGCGCAATATGTACCGCGTTCTGGCGCGCTTGGGATGAGTTTGGTCGGCGCTGCCGGCATGTTCGCTCTGACCATATGGAACCCGATTATCGGGGGATGGATCGATGGCGCGCGGGCCAAAGCAGAAGCGCAAGGCTTGACCGGAAACGCTGTCGAAGTCGCTGCCGGGCAAGGGGCATTGTCACAACTTGTCTTCTTCCCCGTCTCATTAATCCTGGCCTTCGCACTGCTCTATGCGGCGCGTAGCTGGATACAAAAAACCGCCGGCGAAGATGTTGTTTAAGCACAGTAAGGAGGATCGCAGCATGGACGAAATCGGACTGCAACGACGACAAGTTTTTCAAGGCTTGATCGCACTCTCGGCTGTGGGCGGACTTGCCGCGTGCGGTGGCGAGAGTGAAACGGTTGAACCCCGATTGGCCCAAGGCGCGTCGACTGGATTTTTCACGAATAGTGAAATGGCGTTGATTTCGGCGCTCGCTCAGACACTCATCCCGCAAACAGAAACGGCGGGGGCGGGGCAGGCTGGCGTTCCAGAGACTCTGCAATTGCTCGCCACCGATTGGGGCGATGACGCGTATCGTCAATACTGGCGCGCTGGCTTGGCGGCATTGGAACCTGAATTGGTCTCCCCAGCCGGAGAGTCTTTCTTGGCGCAGTCCCCATCGGTGCGCAATCAGATCCTCGCGGCCTATGACGCTAGCGTGTTTGAGGGCGCGGTCGAAAATGACTTCTATCGCGATCTGAAAAACACTGTGGTGGAGGCTTATTACAAATCAGAACCCGGCGCGACTGAAGAGCTCGCTTACGAACCGGTGCCGGGCGAATGGATTGGCTGTGTGCCGCTTTCTGAATTTCCTAAGACATGGGCGACGTAAACGATGGCCGATTTTGATGTAATTGTAGTTGGCTCGGGCATGTCCGGAGGATGGGTCGCAAAAGAGCTCTGTGAGAAGGGCTTTAAGGTCGGAGTTATCGAACGCGGTCGCGCGGTCTCAGTCGCGGAAGATTATAAGGATTTCGCCCAACCTTGGGATGCTGAACATCTCAATCGAAAGACTGCGCAAGACCGAGAAGACTATCCGATCCAATCGGAAGTCTACGCCTTTCAATCTTCCACCCGGCAGTTTTGGGTGAAGGATAAAGAGCATCCTTATGAAACGGCTGAGAATACCCAATTCCGATGGCTGCGTGGATATCATGAGGGTGGGCGGTCTATCATGTGGGGGCGTCAGAGTTACCGCATGTCGGAGATCGATTTTACGGCAAACATCACAGATGGGCATGGGGTCGACTGGCCGGTGCGTTATGACGATATCGCACCTTGGTATGATTATGTTGAGCGCTTTGCTGGTATTTCTGGATCGACGGAAGGGTTGGATATTCTGCCAGATGGCGTGTTCCAACCGCCCCATGATCTGACCTGTGCGGAGCTTGATTTTAAAGCCATCGTGGAAACCAATTTTCCAGGACGCAAAGTTATTCCGGGGCGCGTCGCCAATTTGACCGAACCAACACAGGAGCAAATGGCGCTCGGGCGCGGTCGTTGCCAGGCGCGTAATCATTGTGCGCAAGGGTGTAGCTTCGGTGCATACTTTAGTTCGAACTCCGCCACTCTGCCGGCGGCGCGTCGGACCGGGAACATGACCCTGATCCCAAATACGGCGGTGCATAAACTCATACTTGATGAGACGACAGGTCAAGCGGCAGGTGTTGACGCGGTGGATGTCGAAACCGGTGAAACTAAAGGGATCACTGCGCGGGCGGGCTTCCTCAATGCCGGGACAATTCCAACGACGATGATCCTGCTCAACTCTGCGACGACCGCTCAACCAAACGGTCTTGCGAATAGTTCGGGGCAGCTCGGCCGTAATGTCATGGACCATCATTCTGGTGCCAGAGGATATGCGACGCTGCCGGGCAATCTCGACCGGCACTTTTTCGGGCGGCGCCCGAACGGTTTCTATATTCCGCGTTTCAGAAATCACACCGAAGAGGGTGAGGGCTTTGTGCGCGGATTTGGGTATCAAGGCAGTGCCATGCGCGGGCATTGGTCGAGGGCCGGACATATCAAAGGCGTTGGCGAGGACTTGAAAGCTAATGCGCGTACGCCAGGGCCGTGGCAAATTTTCATGGTCGCCTTTGGTGAAGTCTTGCCGAACGAAAAGAACCATATTCGATTGCATCCGACAAAGACGGATAAATGGGGCTTCCCAGTCCCGGTCTTGGATGTGGCGTGGGGCGATAATGAGCGGGCCATGGTCCGGCGTGCGATCCGTGACACGCGCGCAATGCTCGAAGCGGCGGGCGGCACCAATATTCGAACCGACGATCCGGAGACGGCTGAACCAGCCCCTCCAGGAATCGGGATTCATGAAATGGGAACAGCCCGCATGGGGCGGGATCCAAACACTTCTGTGCTGAATGAATGGAATCAGTCCTGGGATATTCCAAACCTATTCATCACCGATGGTTCATTCATGACCTCGGGCCGCTGTCAGAATCCGTCCTTGACCTATATGGCCTTCTCCGCGCGCGCCGCGGACCATGCTGCGGCTTTGCTCAGCGAAGGCCAGATCGGATGAGCGATTTTGACGCCATTGTCGTCGGCTCTGGAATGTCTGGCGGTTGGGTGGCGAAGGAATTGTGTGAGCGTGGGTTAAAGACACTCGTGCTGGAGCGGGGACCAGACGTGGACCCGCTGACCGATTATTCGGATAACCTGGCGCCGTGGGAAAAATCTCATCTCGATCGGGTGCGCCCTCAGGAGGCGATGGCCCATTATACGCGACAGAAAGACGTCTATGTCTTTTACGAAAGCACCAAACAATTTTGGGTCCGCGACAGTGATCATCCTTATTCGGTCGCGGATGGAACCGATTATGAGTGGTATCGTGGTCACCATGTTGGTGGTCGGTCGCTGACTTGGGCCCGCATGAGTTTTCGGTTCGGTGATCTCGACTTCAACGCCAATAAAGAAGATGGCATCGGTGTGGATTGGCCGATCCGCTACGCCGATCTTGAACCCTGGTATGATAAAGTCGAAGACTTTGTCGGCGTGTCTGGAGAGGTGCCGAACCTACCAACCCTTCCCAGTGGGCGTTATTTGCCGCCTTTTGAAATGTCATGTGCAGAAGAGGTTTTGAAAACCTCACTCACCGACCGTTTCGATGATCGCACTTTAATCGTCGCGCCCGTGGCGAACTTGAAACAAGCGCAACCGCATCACAATGCGCTCGGGCGGGGCGACTGCCAGGTCCGGAACTTGTGTTATCGCGGTTGCAGTTTCGGTGCGTATTTTAGTTCTAATTCAGCCACGCTTCCTGCCGCGCGACAGACGGGGAATCTAAGCCTTCAACCGGATTCGATCGTGCATTCGCTGATCTATGATGATGCCACTCAACGCGTTTCAGGTGTGCGTGTGATTGATCGTGTGACGCGTGAAGCAAAAACCTATACTGCTGACATCGTTTTCTTAAACGCGTCAGCGATTGCCACCGCGCAAATCCTGCTAAACTCGACATCCGAGCGCTATCCGAATGGCTTGGCAAATGACTCAGACCAGGTTGGGCGCAATTTGATGGACCATGTCGCCGGCGCACAAGTGAGTGCGCGTGTGCTTGGCATTGATGACAAAACTGTCTTTGGGCGGCGGCCCGCGCCAGGCTATATTCCGCGTTATGTAAATTACCCGAACAATGACCAACCCTATAAGCGGGGCTTCGCGTTTCAGGTCTATTCACAGAGAGGCGGTTGGACCGGCAATCGACCGGGTGTCGGAGAGGCCTTAAAAACAGCCAATCAAAGTCCGGGGGATTGGTGGATTACTTTGGACGCTTATGCTGAGGTCCTTCCAGACCCAAACAATCGCGTGACGCTGAATTCCAATCAAACGGATAAATGGGGCATCCCCATCCCGCACTTGGATTGCCGCATGGGAGCGAATGAAGAAGCTTTGTTGCAAGCGGCGTCGGACGACGCCTTCGACATTCTATCTCACCCATCCTTCTCCAACGTGACACGCAGCCCGGTTGAGCCCACCAAGCCCGGCAATCGAATTCACGAAATGGGCACCGCGCGGATGGGACGTAACCCAACGAGCTCTGTTTTGAATGCGTGGAACCAAGCGCACACGATCGACAATCTATTTATCACCGATGGTGCCTGCATGACGTCATCTGCGATCGTGAACCCATCGATCACATATATGGCGCTCTCCGCACGCGCCGCAAATTACGCTGCGGACTTGAAGCAGGCAGGAGCATTAAGAATTTAAATCGAAGACATTTTTTGGGCGCCTCTGGCGCAGCGTTCTTGGTCGGAGCCTGTGGGTCAGCCGGATCTCCAGCGGCACCGCAACGCAAGATCGGGCAAATTGGGATCCAGACTTATACGTTGCGCGCCGCACTGGCGGAGGACTTTGTCGGCACTTTCCAAATGATCAAAGATGTTGGCTATGACTATGTCGAGCTCAACCGCCGAAATTTTGTTGAGCGTACCCCGGCAGAGTTGAAAACACTGTTGGATGATATTGGATTGCCGTCGCCAATAACGCATCTCGATTATGATATGTTCGCGACCCGCACCACAGAGATTGGCGACATTGCGGGCGAGCTTGGGTGTGAGCATGCGATTTTGCCATGGCTGACGGAAGACCAACGAACCCTCGATGGATATAAGGCGCATGCTGAGATGCTGAATCGCGCGGGTGAGGTATTAAAGCCGTATGGCGTGACTGTTGGATATCACAATCATCAGTTCGAGTTTTTCGATCTTGGGGGTGGCCAATCCGGCATGGAAATTCTGCTCAGTGAGACAGATCCTGACAATGTCGCTTTTGAATTAGATCTCTTCTGGGTGGCTCTGACCGGAACCGATATCGTGGCATTGTTCAACAAGCATTCCGGTCGGTTTAAATATTGTCATGTCAAAGACCTAACGGGCGATGCGAGTGCGTTTCGCGAGAGCGTAGATTTCGAGGCGATTGTCGCGACGCATATGGCAAACGTTGGCGAAGGCGACTTGCCGTTTGAATCCTATTTTGCGGCTGCGGATATCGCTGGCTTGGAATACTATATCGCCGAGCATGACAATCCACCGCTGCCATATCGGCAGTCCGTCGAAACCAGCTATAACTCAATGAAAGCGATGCGCTTCTAAAGTTAAAGGCGCGCGGGAACCCCCGCGCGCTTTTTTTAATTAGTCGCCGCAATCCGCAACGGCATTCAAGTCAGCTTCAATGCGGACTTCGGAAAGCCCGATCGATGTTCCCGCTGGCGCTTGAGCCGTCAGTGCGCTTTCGATTTCGGCCATTCGCGTGCCACGCTCCGCAAAGCAGCTCAGCGTTAGGCGGATTTCTTGCCATTCACTGCTCAGCGTGACGGGGAGGCTCGCTGGGCAGGGGCGGTCTGGGTCACAGTCCATCCCGAACTGGACTGTTGCGTCCGCGTCGAAGCTGCGTGCATTAAAAGTCAGCTCCATCGCGCCATTGCTTTCGCGGCTATAATCATGCTCATACCCGGCCGCGATGGCGAAAACCGTATCCGGTGATTTCAAATCAACGCGAATAGAATCTTCTTGGGCGCTCATATCTGTGGCGCGGATAGAAAGCGTCTCAGAGTCGATTGGAAGCGCGCCCAGGGGCGAGCCATTTCCGACGAACATCCACGGTGCGACGAGTTCGCCTTTGCTGAAGAAGACACCTTTTTGCAATTGGTCTTGTCCTTCTAGACCCGAGCGTTCTGACAGCGCGCCAAGGGCAGATGAATCTCCAAAGGAAAGACCATATCCAAGCGCGAAGAGCGGATCATAGTCAGCTTCATGCGCGTTCAACTCAACCTGCGTGGCAAGTTTCGGCCACGAGAAGGATAGCCGACCTGTAAAGTCAAAATCCGGCTCAGTCTGAAACAGAAGATCGGCGACGCCGCCCCCTTCGCTGCCTGGCAACCAGGCGGCCACAAAAGCGTCTGAGGCGTTGATCTCTGGATTGGTCCAAAGCGGACGTCCGGATAGGAAAACCGACACGACCGGCAGACCTTTGTCGCGATAGGCAGCTAGGTGTTCTGGATCAAAACCGTTCGGCACAAAGTCGACGTGATCCGTATCGCCTTGGAATTCTGCATACGGATCTTCCCCATACACAGCGATGACGACATCTGCATCATGATCTGCTTCACCTGTCGGATCATAGATCACGGTTCCGCCTGCAGCTTCGACCACCGTCTGAATGCCGGACAAAATGGATTCGCCATTCGGGAATTCCGTATTGGGATAGCCTCCGCCTTGCCATGAAAGAGTCCATCCGCCTGCTGCTTTGGCAATGCTGTCGGCGCCATCGCCAACCACGAGAACGGGTTGATTGGTCTGCGGCGGGAGGGTGTTATTGTCATTCTTCAGCAGAACGAGAGACTCCCGAACTGCTTGGCGTGCAATCGCGCGGTGGGCAGGAGAGCCAAGCAGCGCTTCATCCCCTGCATATGGGCGGTCGCTCGGCTTTGGTTTTTCGAAGACACCTGAGGTTAGCTTTACCCGCAAGATCCGACGCACGGCATCGTCCAAACGTTCGGCAGGGATACGCCCCGACTTGGCGTGCTCGAGCGTGCTATAATAAAGACCCTGCCAGCTATCTGGCGCCATATACATGTCTAAGCCCGCATTCAGGGACTCAGGACAGTCCGTAGCGGTGCACCCCGGAATGAGCGCGTGTCCATTCCAGTCACCCACCACAAAGCCATTGAAGTTCATGCGGCCTTTAAGAACGTCCGTGAGTAATTCTTTCTGACCATGCATGCGCTGGCCGTCCCACGCGGAGAAACTCGCCATAACTGTTTGTGCGCCAGCGGCCACTGCGGTGACATATCCGGCGCCGTGAATGTCGCGCAGTTCAGCTTCACTAATTTTCGCGTCGCCTTGATCGACGCCGTTTTCAGTGCCGCCATCGCCCAGGTAATGTTTAGCACTCGGAATGACATGGCCGGGGCCCATAAAGTCGGCATCTCCAATCCGACCTTGCAATCCATAGACAATGCGATCGCCATAAGACGCGACGATGGCTGGATCTTCCGAGAAGCCTTCATAGGTTCGTCCCCAGCGGTCATTCTGCGGGACAGCGAGTGTCGGTGCGAAGGTCCAAGCATGACCGGAGACGGTAAGCTCCAATGCAGTCACGCGCGCAATCTTCTCAACCAGATCGGGATTATTTGCAGCGCCTAGACCGATATTATGCGGAAATACAACGGCGCCCCGCAAGTTGGCATGACCGTGAACAGCATCAATGCCCCAAATGATCGGCACAGCGATCTCCACTCCGTCCGCATCTACCGATGCTTCGAAATAGGCATCGGCAGCCTCGAGCCAAGTTTGCGCATCGGCATAAGGCAGGGGACCAGGCGCGGAATTGCCGCCACTTAAAACAGACCCGAGGCGGTAAGTCTTGACCTGTTCCGGCGTCACTGAGCCACTATCGGCTTGAATCACTTGCCCAACCTTTTGCTCAAGAGTGAGTTTCGGGAGGATCTCATCAATACGGGCTTCGATGGCTGGATCGAGTGGTGGCGTTTCTACTTGCGGCCAAAGATCTGGGGTAATGCCATTGGTGGCTGTAAATTGAGGGGACGGCGAGGTTTCGACCTCAGCGACCGTAGGCGCGGAAGATGGTTCGCCATCCGTGACCGGTAGGGACGCGCAGGACGTGACGATGCTGGCTGCGAAAAGCGCAAAGAGTGAAACGGAAGATGATGCGGGAATGCGCTTCATGGCAGAGACTCCAATAATCGTGTCGACCTATTCAGTGGTCGTAGAATTCGGTTGAGCGGGTGGGGTTGTGTCGAGATAGCTGGCGAGCCAGAACAAAGCGGCGTTCCAATTGATCGCGACTTCGTTCAGTGCAAAGGCCGTGTAATCGTCAGCCCAACAGGTCATCGGGGCGCAGTCGCCGAGAACTGCTTTTTGATGCTCATCGGGTGCATAACCGGCATTCGGTCCGCCGGATAATGCGCCAGGCGCGGCTGGGGGCCAGTCTGGATTGGCGCCTTCCGCCCAGAAGCGGTGATGGACTTTGCGAACCGCGCGTTGGCCGTGACCGGCAACGTAAGACTGGTCGAGCGGATTACGGCCCGTCAGATAATCCATGATCGAGATCAATGCCTCGCGATACTTGCGATCGCCCGTCACATCATAAGCATATCCGAGGGCAACCGCGCGTGATGCCACCGCTCCGTTTGATCCCCAGCCGTAACCGGTGGGTGGATAGGGCAAGCTATATCCGTCTTGAGCGGCATCATCTAAATAGCGGTCGGCAATCTCAACCAGGATTGTCGCTGCACGGGCACGGTCATTGTCTGAAACATATTGGCTCGCGGTCAGCATCGTGGCGACAGGTAGCTGATCGACACTGTTCCATGAGATGTCACCCAGCGAAGAGTCGCCATTCCGCGCGAGCCAATAAGCGCCCGGCGTTTTTGTGAGGGAGGTGATGTAATCCGTTTGACCGGTCGTGGCATATAGTTCTGTTGCGGCCCACCCAAACTCATCCGATAAGTCGAGGTCATTATATGGGCCGCCGCCGTCAAAGTTACGGCGCGCAAAAATGTCTGGGTTGCGCTGGGCTGCGTTATATTTGCTGACGGCCGCGACGAGGCAGCGATTGGCAAAAACGGGATCAATCTCTCGCCAAATACGCGCACATTGTGCTGCTACGGCCGAAACGTTGAGTGTCGCTGCAGTAGAGGGTGGATATAGGTATCGCGTTTGATCTGCGTCGCTTGGTAGCAAGGGTAAGCCAGGCCATTTTGCGGCGTGAACCTTATGATGCGCCATGCCTGAAACATCCGTTTCAGTGAGATCGAGCGGGCCGCCCTCACTTTCGGCCTGTGCGCCAATCGGCACGCTCATGTAGACGCCCTGAGGGATTTGCAAGGAGAGCAGAAACTCAACTTGCCAGCGGGCTTCATCCAGAATTTCGCTTAAGCCATTGTCATTCTCTGGCATGGGTACGCGATTGTCCGACCACGCTTCTGTCATTTGCAAGGCTTCCAAGCGTTCATAGGCGTTCAAAAGCATCCAAGTGGAGATGCCGCCATTTACAGCATATTTGCCGAAGTCTCCCGCATCATACCAACCGCCCGTCACGTCGAGAACGTGATCGCAGCCCGGCCAGGTCGTTCCGCGCATGTCCTCGCCAGCGAAACAGGTCAGCCGCTCGGACGGGTGACCGGCGGCACGCGCAAATTGCCGGTCAGGTACATAGCGTTCTGAGATGTCTATGCCGGATCGATTCTGAAAGAAATATGAGAGGCTGTCTTCAGCGAGCTTTGAATATGGACGTTCAGAAATCGAGAAGGGACGACTTTGCGCGTCACATGATTCGATCGTGAAATTTTCGCCGGCGGGCAAATTATTTGGCAGGTCAATTTGATGAACGTGGCCGCCAGACGCGACGCTTTCTCCGAAGACGAATGTGCTCCCAGAGGCGACCAATTCTCTCTCGCTATTATAAAGACTCCAATCGGTCGGGGTCTGGGTCGGACTGCTAAACACCGCTTTGCTCGGTGCGCCAATTTGCAAGCCGAGTTGCGACAAACGAATCTCTGGCGCGTCAGCGGGACCATTCGAGTCGATTGTGCAATCGGCGAATCCGACCGAAGGCAGAGCGAGACTCGAAATACTTAGAAAAAAAATGCCGACCAGACTGCGCATTATGGTGAAACTCCCGAATCAGCGGCCTCTTAGTGCGCTGTATTTATTAATTAAATTGTGCTTCATGTGACGAAACAATCACGCTGCATAAGGCTTTTCATAAACATAAAAATACGAATTGACAACGTGAGACATTTCTGAGAAGTCAGATATCATAATACTGATGCCAGCGCTGTCGGGTGCTGGTGAATAGGGAGGAAATTCAGTGTCCAAGAATTATTCACAGGCTCGGTGCATCAAGCGTCCAGGTCGTAAATTGATGCGGGGCGCGTCATTGGTCGCCTTATCGCTCGCAACGCTATCCGGGGTCAGTTTCGCCCAGGAAGAAGATGCGACGGAAGAAGAGGAAGCCGTCCAAGATACCGTGGTTGTGACCGGTATCCGTGGCGCGTTGAAATCTGCGCAAGACCTCAAGCAAGATGCTGACGTGTTTGTTGATGCAATTACAGCGACTGATATTGGTGCGCTCCCGGACCGCTCCGTCTCGGAAGCCTTGCAACGTGTTCCAGGCGTAACCGTTGAGCGTTTTGCTGGGCCAAACGATCCTGATCACTTCGCTGTTGAAGGCAGCGGCGTCATTATTCGTGGACTGCCTTTCGTTCGCTCAGAGTTGAACGGACGAGATGTGTTCGCGGCTAATTCTTCAGGGGTTCTCGGTTTTGAAGATGTCTCTGCCGAACTCCTCGGTTCTGTGCAAGTGTTCAAAAACCAATCTGCGGACATGATCGAAGGCGGCATTGCAGGATCGGTCAACTTGGTGACCCGCAAGCCTTTCGACAGTGCAGATCGTAAGCTCGCTTTCTCAGTTGACGCGACTTATTCCGATTTTATCGAAGAAACGACTCCTTCCTTCTCGGCCCTTTGGTCGGATCAGTGGGAAACTGATTCAGGTCGGTTCGGATTGCTCGCCAGCTTCGCGCACTCTGAACTGAAGTCGCGTGCAGATACGCCGCAAACCGCGGACTTCCGCGAGCGGACGGACATCATTCCAGGCCAAACTGTCTATGTCCCATCTGGTGGCGGCATTCGAACTCAAGAATTCGATCGCGAGCGAGATGCGATTGCGCTGGCGGGTCAGTGGGAAAGCCTAGACGGCACGATGCTGGCCACGGCCCAATTCCTTCAGTCTGATGCTGATCTGGTTTGGGGTGAGCGAGTCTTGGAATCGTCCATCGATGATAACCCAGCCATCGAAGCTTTGGCTGGAACCGAATTCGAATTTGGTAGCGATGGCGTCCTCAGCCGCGGCGT
>JABSQA010000058.1 GCA_013213825.1 Henriciella sp. | reverse complement strand
GCTGTCCGATGACGCATCCTTTTATGGACCGCTATTATCCGAGCCGATTGTCGGAAACGATGAAGTTGCACAGTTTTTGGATCGAGTTTTGCCGTCGCTTGAATTAGTCCGAGTTAAGCAGGCATTGGAAGGGGACGGCGGAGCCTGCGCTGAGCTTGTATTCGGATTTGGTGATCGTGAGCTAGAAGAAGTACACTGCATAGAGTTTCAGCAGGGCGCTATCACGTCGATCAGGCTATACTTTGATCCACGTCCATTGTTGACCAATTAAGTCGAGCAGCCCGATCCGCGAGCAAAAGGCCTCATAAGCTCAACGACTTAAAGTTGCCCCACATCGGACATCCGATATTTTGACATGCAGCGAATAGCGATTTTTCAGCCCTAGCAAATGGTCATCCGACGCTGCCTTGCGCGTCTAAGCATTGCCGGGGATCCGTCCGACGGAGGAGAGATGAGCATGTCAACTATTCGAGCCGGAGGTGCCGCGATCGCATTAGGGTCTTTCGTGTTCATCTGCACCATTATCTTGTTTCTGACAGTTCTTGCGCCGCCGTCTAATGCCGATGGGTCCCCTATAACACTTGGTCAGCGCGGCGATGATTTATTAGCTCGTGCTGCTTTTTTCAAACTATACTGGACCATTGAGGCGGTTGCTATGGGCATACTCACCGCAGGCGCCTTTCTGATTGCGTTCAGGGGTAATCTTGGCTCCTGGTCGGCGCTTGGGTTCGGGTTGTTGGGCGTCGGTTCGTTGGCAAATATTGCTATGTACAGTTTCGTTCTGGGCACTTATTTCGCCGTTGCTGGCGTCGCTGAGACTCAACCTATTCTGTTAGAGGCGGCCAACGCCTCCGCGCTGGCAATATTTTTCGTCGCGAATGCGCTCGCCTTCCTGGGCGTCGCAATTCTGTTCGCTATGGGGATAAGTGGGCCTGCTTCTCCGTTGCCGAGGTGGGCCAATGTGGTCGGCACGTTCGCTGGAATATTAGTCTTCGCCGCCGCATGCGCTGGGCCCATTGTAGGTGCAGGTATCATGTCGATCGCCGGTCCAGGAGCGCTGACCGGTTATGCGCTGCTAGTCTGGATGGGCCTAAAACTTTTCAGAACGGACGCCATCAGCTGAACTTTGTTGCGCGACCCAAATGCTCATATCTCACAGCGTCTTAAATTCGCCCCAAACCAGACACGCGGACTCCAACCCATGTTCCCATTCCTAAGCAATTCCTTATGGTTCGGTCCGGAGGAACCACAAAGCGATGACCGACAACATTATCGATCCCGAACGCATCCATCCGGACTTTAAAAAAATATTGTCTGACAAACCCCCGCCGCTGCAGTTTCTCTATAGAGAAATTAGGCAATTGGTTTTGCAAGCGTGTCCGACATGCAATGAGCTTCTATACCACACACACGCTTTATCATCGGTCTACAGCTTATCAGACAAGCTGAAGCACGCCTTCTGTCATATCCCTGTCTACAGCAATCACATCAATCTTGGCTTCAACTCGGGCGCCGACTTAGATGATCCGGATGGCATTCTATCCGGCAGTGGCAAGAAGATCAGGCATATTTCTATTCGCGAAAGCGCGGACCTGAGCCAACCTGCGATAGCTCGCTTGCTCGCAGATGCCGTCCAGCTCGCTGAACGCCAATTAGAGGGCCCGAGAACGATCGGAGCGCGAGTGATTTCCAAGATAAGCGCCTGATTTCGTGCTTTCGGCCCTGCGACGCTGCAAGTTTTGACCCCGGGCCTTTAGCTCTCTCCGAAACACCTCGCTGAGTTCAAATCCACGCCTCGCCCTGTGCCGTCACCATTTCAGGTGTCAGACCGCTTTGCGGGCCGCTTCGATGATCTCAATCAACTCGTCCGCGCCATAACATCTTATCGAGAGCGTATCGGCGGAGGTTTCTAGATCGATAATTGTGGCGACCATGCCGAAGCGTTTTTGCGCGTGGATCACGTCAGGCCAGGGGATAACCACCCTCAGCTCATCCATATTCTTCAAGAAGGGTTGGTTCAGTTTTGAGGGCTGAAACTCGAATCCGTTTGATTTGATCAGCGCCTTGCCATTGATTCACTGACCGCCAATCATTTTCTTAGAGAGATTAGCGCTGATCCGCCCATCAAGTCCGAGGATCATTTTTGACAGTCGGCCCATTTGTGCCCCGTCCAGCAAAGCGCTGGCTGATTTTTTGGCAAGGATCTCGTCAGGGTCTGACATTTATTCCGTCCGCGTTTTTGGGGCGAGAGGGATCAGTTCAGCTTCTTTGCGGCCGTTTCTGCAAAATAAGTGATGATCCCGCTGGCGCCGGCGCGTTTGAAACTGAGTAAAGTTTCCATCATCACCCGTTCGCCATCAATCCAGCCATTCTGGGCGGCGGCTTGGATCATCGCATATTCGCCAGAGACTTGGAACGCAAAGGTTGGGACTTTGAATGTCTCCGAGACGCGGCGGACAATGTCCAAATAAGGCAGACCCGGTTTGACCATGACCATGTCGGCGCCTTCGGCAATATCCATCGCGACTTCGCGCATGGCTTCATCACTATTGGCGGGGTCTTGTTGATAGGTTTTCTTGTCGCCGATCAGCGCCGTCGCAGAGCCAATCGCCTCGCGGTATGGCCCATAAAAGCCACTCGCATATTTCGCTGCATAAGACAGGATCAGTGTGTTTGTATGCCCGGCCTCTTCCAAAGCTGTACGGATCGCGCCAATGCGCCCATCCATCATGTCAGACGGCGCAACGACGTCGGCGCCGGCCTCAGCTTGCACCAAGGCTTGCTCGACCAGAACGGCGCTGGTTTCGTCGTTCAGGACATAGCCTGTCTCATCGATCAGGCCGTCATGGCCGTGGCTGGTGAACGGGTCGAGTGCGACGTCACAAATGACGCCAACCTCTGGCGCGGCATCCTTCATCGCTTTGATGACGGTCGGGATCAGACCGTCAGGGTTTAGGCTCTCACTGCCTTCTTCGTCTTTATGGGCCGGATTGATATGCGGGAAAATGGCGATCGCAGGAATGCCGAGATCCTTGGCGCGCACAGCGGCGGCGGACGCTTCTTTGACATTTAAACGCTCCAGCCCCGGCATGGCGTCCACGGGAATGCGGGCTTCGTCGCCATCATGAACCACCATAGACCAAATCAGGTCCGCTGGCGTGAGAACATGTTCTGCGGTGAGAGACCGGATCCAAGCGGCTTGGCGGAGGCGGCGCAGACGCGTCGCAGGAAAATTTGGGGTGAGGGACACGCTCATTCTGTCTCCGGCTTTGGGGCTGACTCCGGTTTTGCGGCGCCAAGCTTGAAAAATCCGCGGCGCACTTTGCGTCGCATAAAGCACCGCTTTGTGACGTCCATAAAGGGTTTCTGCGCGGTCTCAATCTCTATCATATAGGGTTCGAGTTTTTCGCGCGGAATTTCTTTGAATCCCATCGAGGCATAGAATGGTCCATTCCATGGGACATCGCGAAAGGTCGAAAGGCTGACATGCGGAAGCTTGCGAAACTCTGCTTCGGTCAATACCCGCACGATCAGGGCGCGCCCAAGGCCTTTCTGACCATGGTCAGGGTGTACGCTCACCTGGTCGAGATACAAGCCCGTGCCGCGTAAGCGAATCAAAGCGAATCCGATTGCCCAACCATGAATATTTTGGACAACGAAAACATTGCCTGCGGGTATTTCTTGTTCAAACACTTCCGCTGGGACGTGATCCCCCAAGGCCGACTCATCCAATAATCCTGTCGGTGCAAAAAGGGCAGAAGCTGCCTTATCGACAGAGATCAGCGCAGCAATATCGTCCAAGTTTGCTGATGTAATGGAATATCCTTCCGCAAGATCAGACATTGACGAATGGTCCCCCTATGGCATGTCTGCCGCCTATTAAGCATAAAGAAGGCCAAAAGCCATGACCACTCGCCTGACTGAAGAACAGGTAATGATCCAAGATATGGCAAAGCGATTTGCCGGTGACCGTCTCGCGCCCCATACTGGGCAATGGGATGAGGAGAAGCACTTTCCTGTCGATGTTATAAAAGATACGGCTGAGCTGGGCTTTGCCGGTATCTATGTCGGCGAAGATGTCGGCGGGTCGTCGCTCGGCCGGCTCGATGCGGCCCTGATTTTCGAGCAATTGTCCTATGGCGATGTGTCGACAGCGGCGTTTATCTCAATCCATAATATGGCGAGCTGGATGATCGATCGTTTTGGCTCGGATGCGCAACGCAAGGCTTGGCTGCCAAAACTCACCAGCATGGAACTGATCGCGTCCTATTGTTTAACAGAGCCTGGGTCTGGTTCCGATGCAGCGGCGATGAAGACGACGGCCGTACGGGACGGAGACTCTTATGTCTTGAACGGGTCGAAACAGTTCATTTCAGGCGCAGGAACGAGCGATGTCTATGTTCTGATGGCGAAGACATCTGATGATGGCGCGCGCGGTGTTTCGGCCTTCATCATTCCGCTCGGAACACCAGGCTTAAGCTTCGGCAATAATGAAAAGAAGATGGGGTGGAATTCGCAACCAACGCGACACGTCTTGCTGGACGATGTCCGTATCCCTGCAGAGAACCGGATTGGCGAAGAAGGGCATGGGTTCAAATTTGCGATGGCTGGGTTGGATGGTGGTCGGCTGAACATCGCGGCATGTTCCTTGGGTGGGGCGCAACGTGCGCTCGATCAAGCCTTGTCCTACGCCAAAGAGAGACAGCAATTCGGCCGCGCAATTTCAGATTTCCAGGCGATACAGTTCAAACTCGCGGACATGGAAACCGAGCTACAGGCGGCACGCGTAATGCTTTATGAAGCGGCGTCAAAGCTCGATGCCAAAGCGCCAGATGCAACGCGTTGGTGTGCGATGGCGAAGCGGTTCGTGACCGATACCGGCTTTAAAGTCGCCAATGACGCTTTGCAGATCCATGGCGGATACGGATACTTATCTGAATATGGCGTTGAGCAAATCGTCCGCGACTTGCGTGTGCATCAAATTCTCGAAGGCACCAATGAGATTATGCGGGTGATTGTCAGCCGGGATATGTTGCGAGACTAAACCGCCCTTTGACGCCCCCAACGTCAATGCGTTACGTTTCTCCATAGATGCTTCCATCAGATGAGGCGAGCGGAGGAAAAGTCATGCAAATCACGGCCGTTGAAGGACTGGGCGCGGAGATTACCGATCTGGATATTAAAAACCTGTCCGAACAGGAATTTGCGGATATACGCGCAGCATTCGCCGAACACGGTGTCATCTTCTTTCGGGATCAAGACACGACCGAAAATGATCATATAGCCTATGCGGAACGGTACGGAGATATCAAAGTCAATCGCTTCTTCGCAGCGCATCCGAACTTTCCGCAAATCGCTTTGGTCGCCAAAGAGCCGGATCAAAAAGACAATATTGGCGGGGGCTGGCATACCGATCATTCCTATGATCACGAGCCGGCTTTAGGCTCGGTCTTGGTCGCGCGTGAATTGCCAGACAGTGGCGGCGATACGATGTTCGCGTCCATGTATAAGGCTTATGACTCGCTTTCGGACGAGATGAAGGCAAAGCTAGAAGGGCTCAAAGCGCTCCACTCCGGTAAGCACATTTTCGGTGAAGGCCCGGACAGCTATTACAACACTTCAGACGCAGGCACGCACGAAGAAGGCACCAGCCGGATTGGCAATTCTGCGGTGGCGGAACAGCTAAGTGATCCTGAACATCCAATCGTCATCACGCATCCGCTCAGCGGCAAGAAGGCGCTATACGTGAACCCTGCTTTCACGCGGGAAGTCGTAGGCATGGAGAAGGCTGAAAGCGATGAGCTGCTGTCAGACCTTTATACCCATGTTTTTACCGGCCACGATTTCCATCATCGGTTTCAGTGGCGCCCTGGCTCAATCGCGATGTGGGACAATCGTTCGACCTGGCATTGGGCCTTGAATGATTATCAAGGCCAACGCCGGATCATGCACCGGATCACGATTGAGGGGTGCCCGCTCGACGCTTAGGCGACGATGTGTCTGACCTAAAAGCGTAGACCGATACCAATCGATGTGCTGTCGAGTTCCACATCGATGAGATCATACCGCGTATAGTCTCCGCGGATGTAGATCTTGTCGGTGACATCATACTTCAATCCGGCGCCGAGACCGATCCCCGTATCTGAATTGGTCCATTTGGCGTTCGCCTCAGTTGTCTCTCCGGTTTCAAGATCGGTAGACGAGATTTGCTGCGATATGGTGAGCTCGGCGTGCGATAGACCCAAGCGACCGAACGCGCTGAGCTTTCCTGTGATGGGCACCGTGCCTTTGATGTAGGCGCCGGTCAGGTAATCAAGATCTTGTTTTGTGTTGATCACATTGCTCGATGTGAGGCCGCTGCCGAAACGCACCATTTTGTCGTTTTCAACCCCTGCCATCAGTTCGCCTTCGACGCTCCAATGTTCAGAAAGCTCGTATCCAACATGCCCACTAATGGCGCCAAACTCTCGCGAGTAGTAAGAGTTTCCAAAATCAGGGATGTCGTCACCGATCCGTGTGTATCCGATATCGCCATAAAACTTGAACTCGTCGTCGCCTTCTGCGTGACCGAGTTGCGTACTTAACAGCGTCGCGCCGAGCGCGAAAAGAAACTTAGATTTCTGCATTATACATTGTCTTTCAAACAAAATTTATAACGCAGCGGAGTTCGAATGGCGCGAAGCTCCTTCAATCTCAAGTTACAAACTTGAAACATGCAGAACGCAAAAGATCATCTCGGTGATCGTGGGTTGAGCAGATTATGCCTTCGCCGATTGAGCGATTTGGCCGCCATCCAAGACGATTGTGTGACCATCAACCCAGGCGCCCGCCCGGGAGCTGAGATAGATCGCGGTGCCTGCCACGTCCTCTGGCTCGCCAGCGCGTTTGCGCGGGATTTGAGAGACCGCGTGTTGGTAAATCGTATCATTGCTGACCGCGGCTTTGGTCATATTGCTAGGGAAGAAGCCCGGTGCGATCGCATTGACGTTGATATTGTCCTTAGCGAGGTCTGTAGCCAGGTGGCGAGTTAAGTGGATGACACCAGACTTACTCGCCGAATAAGCATAAGCAGGCATGCCCGGATTGTCGAAACCGTGGATGGACGCGGTATTGATCACCCGCGCCGGATCGTCTTCGCTGGCATTGGCGCGCAGCAAAGGCAGGGCTTTTTGGGTCATGAAGAAGATCGACTTGATGTTGATGCTCATGACTTTGTCCCAACCGGCTTCTGGGAACTCATCGAGCGGCACCACCCAATTCGCGCCGGCATTATTGATGAGGATATCCAAGTGTTGTTCGCGCGAAGAGATTTCGCCGACGAGACTCTCAATGCCCCCAACATTTGATAGATCGGCTTGCAGCGGAATACATTCTCCCAGTTTGGACAGGGCTTCGGCGGTCTCCATTAACGGGCCTTCTTTGCGTGCCGAGATGTAAGTCTTCACGCCATTCTCGACAAAACCGCGGGCAATCATGGCACCGATGCCGCTTGATCCGCCGGTGACGAGCGCTGTCTTTCCCGATACGTCAAACAAAGCCTTCATTGGATATCTCCCATCATTCTATTTGCAGACCAGGCATAGGGCGACTGGCTTGATTGTCCATGAGACCAACAGGCAAAAGTGCGGAAAAACAGAAAATCTGCCCCCGCGGGCTGGCATCGCAATCGGAATTGGCCTAGGCACGCGGCGTTTTCCCGAATTTGAATTGAGAGCGCTGATGCCCCGTTCGAGCTTTGCTGCGTTTGCAGATACGATCAATTTGACCAATTGGGCCCAAGCGCAACGGGCGACATTCACGCCTGGACGGATCCGGATCGAGATCCTTGCGGGTTTGACGGTTGCTTTGGCTCTGGTGCCAGAAGCCGTCGCATTTGCCTTCGTCGCCGGTGTTGAACCGCTCGTCGGGCTGTATGCGGCATTTCTTGTCGGCCTCATCACGGCCGTTATGGGCGGACGTCCTGGTATGATTTCAGGCGCAACCGGCGCTTTGGCCGTTGTTATGGTCGCCTTGGTGGCGCAGCATGGCGTCGAATATCTATTTGCCACAGTCGTCCTGATGGGGAGCCTGCAAGTCGGGGCAGGGGTGTTTAAGCTCGGCAAATTTATCCGCTTGGTGCCGCACCCTGTGATGCTCGGCTTCGTCAATGGACTGGCAATCGTGATTTTCTTGGCCCAGCTTGGTCAATTCCAAGTGCCCGGGACGGCGCACCCGGATGGTCATGGCTTCTTGCCAAACGGAGACTGGTTGCCTGCGCCTGAAATGGCGATCATGCTCGGTTTGATTGGTCTCACCATGCTGATCATTTGGGGGTTGCCCAGACTGACCAAAGTCATTCCGGCGCCATTGGCGGGGATCGTCGTTGTCGCCGCACTGGTCATTGGGTTTGGCATCGACACGCCTGTCGTCCGCGACATGGCAAGCATTCAAGGGGGCTTACCGACCTTACATATCCCGCCAGTGCCGCTGACCTTCGAGACGCTGGAAATCATTTTGCCCTATGCCATCATTCTGGCGGCGATTGGACTGATTGAAAGTCTCCTAACCCTCAACCTCGTAGGCGAGATCACCAATCAACGCGGTGGGGCCTCACAGGAATGCGTCGCGCAAGGCACCGCCAATGTCGTGACCGGCTTCTTTGGTGGTATGGGCGGGTGCGCCATGATTGGCCAATCCATGATTAACGTGAAATCTGGGGGGCGGACGCGCCTGTCTGGAATATCAGCCGCGCTATTCCTGCTGGTCTTCATTCTGATTGGATCACAATGGATTGAGATGATCCCCTTGGCGGCTTTGGTCGGCGTCATGTTTATGGTCGTGATCGGGACGTTCGCTTGGAACAGTCTACGCATCATGTCGAAAATTCCTTGGACCGATGCTTTTGTCATCATCCTGGTAACAGGTGTGACGGTCTGGCATGACTTGGCAGTGGCAGTTGTCGTCGGTGTGATTGTCAGTGCGTTGGCCTATGCGTGGAACAATGCCAAGCGGATCCGCATCATCCAGCGCGACTCGGTCCGTACGCCTGGCGCCACCGTATACGAGATTGAAGGCCCACTCTTCTTCGGATCGACAGAGGGCTTCGCTGAACTGTTCGATCCGGACTCGGATCCAGATGTGGTCATCGTTGATTTCATGCGCTCGCGCGTCGTCGACCAGTCAGCCCTGCAAGCAATTGAAGACCTGGCGGCAAAGTACGAATCCAAAGGCAAGACCCTAAAGCTTCGGCATCTCTCAAAGGACTGCCACCAATTGCTCAGCAAAGCCGGTCAGCTCATGGTCGATAGTATAGATGATCCAGATTATGAACTGGCCGTGGATTATAATGTCCGCACCGGGATTTTCGGGGGTGGCCACTAACCCCCTCTGGCCCGAACCTGACACCCGCGCTAACGCGGAAGCATGACAGATTCAGTACTCACAAAAGTCGAAGGCGGCGTTGGCTATCTGACGCTGAACCGACCCGAGGCGCTGCACGCGCTTAATTTAGATATGTGTGAAACCATTCTCGCGGCTTTGCGTGTGTGGGCACAAGACCCAGCGATCGACATGGTGATGATCGATCACGCGGAAGGCACACGTGGATTTTGCGCGGGGGGCGATATCGCCATGCTGCGAGAAAGCGGTCAGAGCGACGGGCGCGAGGCGCGGGCCTTCTTTGCCGAAGAGTATCGCATGAATGCGGCGATCAAAGCTTTCCCCAAGCCATACTTAGCGCTGATGGATGGCGTCACCATGGGTGGCGGTGTCGGGCTTTCCGTTCATGGCACGCATCGCGTCG
The DNA here is from genome assembly GCA_013213825.1 of Henriciella sp. Lineage (GTDB taxonomy): Bacteria > Pseudomonadota > Alphaproteobacteria > Caulobacterales > Hyphomonadaceae > Henriciella. Next base: position 11,035 of record JABSQA010000058.1, on the reverse strand, counting down.
CGACTGAGCGGACCTTGTTCGCGATGCCAGAAACCGGGATCGGTCTGTTTCCAGATGTTGGCGGCGGATGGTTTTTGCCAAGACTGCGCGGTGAGCTGGGCACATGGTTGGCCCTGACCGGCGCGCGATTGAAAGGGGCAGACGTCGCCGCGGCAGGCGTAGCCACCCATTTCTTGCCCTCTGAGCTCATCCCGAATTTGAAAACGCAAATTGCCGAAGCCGACTTTTCGGCCGGTGCAGCGGAGATGCTTGGCGAAATTCTTTCGCGATTGACCCACACTGTGCCAGCGGGAAGTTTTGAAGCGCATATGCCGGTGATCGATCAGTGCTTTAAAGGCGACTCCGCGGAAGATATTGTTGCGGCCCTTTCCGCCAATGGCTCAGACTGGGCCAGCGAGCAGATCAAGACTTTGGCGACCAAGTCGCCGGAGACGATCAAAGTGGCTTTGCGGCAAGTCCGAGAAGGCGCGGCCTGCGAAACGTTCGAAGACAATATGCGGATGGAATACCGCATTGGCTGGCGCAAGGTGCAATCGCCGGACTTTATCGAAGGCGTGCGGGCCGTGATTATCGACAAAGACCATGCGCCGAAATGGTCGCCCGATACGCTTGAAGGTGTGAGCGCGGCAGATGTCGACCGTTATTTCGCATCGCTTGGCGACGATGAGCTGAGCTTTGAGTGATCTTAGGGCGGAACTCGACGCCTGGTGCCAGTCTTACGTGGCCGCATTCAACAAAGAAGATGCGGATGCCATCGCGGCGCATTGGACATTTCCGGCCGTGACCACCCAGAAAGGGCGCTCATTTGCGTTTAAGAGCGCCGAGCACTTCGCTAAGAATACTGGTCTCCTACTCGGTTTCTATCGCGCGCAGCGCGTCCACCGAGTGGAGCGGCGCATCGAGGATGTGTTGTCGCTGCACCGGGACGCCGTCTCTATGACGGTCGCCGACGCGATGTTCACCGATGATGGAACCGAAATCGTGCACTGGCAGGCTGCCTATGTGCTTCAGCGAATAGACGGGCAATGGAAAGCCGTCATGGCGGTGGCCGATGGCGAAACCGATGCCTGGGCGGCGCATGGCACGCCACTCGGTGGATAATTTTCGCTATGTATCGATTTTTACCGCTTTCGCAGATTTTGAGCGAGAAATCGGCGATTCCGCCAATTTCACCTAGGTTTACCCCCAAAAAGTAACACTTTCGGCCGTTTTATTAACCATGTGGGGTCGAAAACAAGATCTATTTAACGAAATATAAGGTTGGTTACTGTAAATCTACTCAAACTACAACAAAAGTTGAGTGGTGATGGTAATGACAATGTCTTTTGGTGCGGCTGAGTCCGCAGGCGAGCCAGTGAGCGTCGCTGAATCTTTCGTAAAGTCTCTTTCGCTTCTGGAGCAGGCCCATCGCCGTCTCCACGATGTGGTAAAAGACGATCTAGAACGTGGCGGCGAACGCCACCTAACCGGTGTTCAAGCGCTTCTGCTTTATGAAATTGGCGAAGATGAAACGCCAGCTTCAACCCTGCGCTCTCGCGGTGCATTTGCCGGTACAAGCCTGTCTTATAATGTAAAAAAGCTTCAAGAGGGTGGCTATCTGGTCCAGTCGCGCTCAGAGCGTGACAAGCGTACTGTACGGCTGAAACTGACCGAGCGCGGTCATAAAGTTCGCCAGCGCGTGGTCGATCTGTTCGATCGTCAGGCCACGGCTCTTGAGCCAACGGCGAGTGTGCGTCAGGACGATTTGAGCCAGTTGAACAAGACCGTTTCGCGTCTTGAGCGCTTCTGGACGGATCAAATTCGTTTTCAACTATAGATAAGTATACATATCCTCGAATACTGCGTAATGTTTGAGGATGTTGGGGAAGGTGCTTATCCTAGCTTGGGGGGCGTCGTGGCAATTTGCTGCGGCGGCCCCCTGGGTACAAGAGGACGGGGCTTGGTATAGCCGGGTCTCGTTCGGCGATGAGTCTGTTGAGGACCTGAACGGCCACCGCATAGATGCGTATGCGGAATATGGCCTGACCTCGAAACTGACCCTGACGGCCAAATACGACCGTATCGCCTACTCAAACGGGTCCGATTTCGATGCCGACGGATGGCGCAGCAATTTGCGCTACCAGCTCCTCCAATACGGGCCTCTACACGTCTCGCTGGAAGCGGGCCTGTTGCAGGGGGCTGCGATCGGCGGTCGAAATGGGTGCGATAAGCTGGGGGGCGAAATCGGCGCCGGGCTGGCTTGGTCGGGCAGTTGGCGAAACCGTCAATCCTTCCTCTTTGGCGAAGTCATGGGCCGGTTTCATTCCGACTGTCAAAGAGACCGTATCGCCGCCGGGTTTGGCCAGCAGACGAGTGAGCATATCTGGTCCATCACCCAAGCCTGGGTCGAACGCGGCGGCGGCAATGCCGACTCGAATAAGATTCAAACCGAACTTGTCTGGCGGACGGATGTGGCCGATTTCTCCATCGGGTACCGGCGCGAAAATGGCGGGTTCTTTGAAGAAGAAAGCGCCTTTCTTGCGCTGGCGAAGCAATTCTGAGGGTGTTCTTGCGTGAATTGCTGCTCTAGAAGCAAACCATGCCTGATACGCACACGCCTACCGATTCAACGCATGCGACGTCTGACCTGATCCAAGGCTTGGACGCGCTCGAAGAAAAGCTGCTCTGGCTCTCCAGCTGGACGATCCATAATGCCAATCACATTCGGCCGAGCCGGGATGGCTTAAAAGTTGGCGGACATCAGGCCAGTTGCGCATCGATGACCACGCTGATGGCGGCGCTCTATTTTCATGTGCTGCGCCCGCAAGACCGGATCGCGGTCAAGCCACATGCTTCGCCGGTTTTGCATGCGGTTGAGTATTTGTTCGACCGTCAGTCGCGCGAGCAGATGGAGCAGTTTCGTGGCTTTGGCGGCATGCAATCTTATCCGTCTCGGACGAAGGATCAGATCCGGGTCGACTTCTCGACAGGGTCAGTTGGTCTTGGCGTTGCCATCACCGCTTTCGCGTCCTTGGTGCAGGACATGTGGATGGCGCGCGGCGAGATCGACCCTGATGCGGGCGGTCGGTTCATCTCCTTGCTGGGCGATGCCGAGCTTGATGAGGGCAACATCTATGAAGCCCTGATCGAGGCTTACAAACACGATATTCGCAACACGTGGTGGATTGTTGATTATAACCGCCAGAGCCTAGACGCGACGACGTCTGAAAAAATGTTCGACCGGTTCGACGACATGTTCGAAACCGCAGGATGGGACGTCCTGACCTTGAAATATGGCGCCCGTCAGCGCGCGGCGTTCAAGAAACCCGGTGGCGCCCGTTTGCGCAAATGGATCGATGATTGCCCGAATGATCTCTATGCCGCGCTGACGTATCAAGGTGGCGAAGCTTGGCGTCGGCGCTTGAGCAAGGATTTGTCGCGGTCACCCAATAGCTTGGCTCTGATTGAATCTTATGATGACGAGACGCTTGCCAGTCTGATGACAGAGCTTGGCGGTCATTGTCTGGTGACGCTGTTGGAGGCGTTTGAGAAAGCCGCGGCGTCTGAAACGCCGAAATTAATAATCGCTTACACTACCAAGGGGCGAAGACTTCCCTTCCAAGGGCACAAAGACAATCATGCAGGCTTAATGACGCCAACGCAGATCGGCGAGTTGCGCGATAAGCTTGGTATTTCGGAAGGCGAGGAGTGGGAGAAGCTGGCCGGCCTATCGTCAGAGCGCGCGGGGCATGCGCAACGCGTTCTCGACGCAGCGCCTTGGGCGACCACGCAAAAGCAAGAACGTACCCCACCCACCGTCAACATCCCCAGCCTATCTGAGATGCCAGATCCGGGCCGCGGCAAAGCCTCAACCCAGGTCGCCTTTGGCAAAATACTAAATGACTTGGCCCGAGAAGAGACCGATTTCGTCTCCCGGATTGTCACCACTTCACCGGATGTGACCGTGTCGACCAATCTCGGCGGCTTCGTTAATCGCAAGGGGCTTTTCTCCCGCTCGGCCAGCGAAGACGTCTTCCGCAAACGTAAAATTGCCAGCCCGCAAATCTGGGCCCACACGCCAAAAGGGCAGCATATTGAGCTCGGCATTGCTGAGAATAATTTGTTCCTCATGCTGGCCGCGTTGGGACTGTCTAAAGACCTGTTTGATCAGCGTATTTTCCCAATCGGGACGGTATATGATCCGTTCATTGCGCGCGGTCTCGATGCCCTGAATTATGCCTGTTATCAGGATGCCCGTTTCATTCTCGCGGCCACGCCATCTGGTTTGACGCTTGGCCCAGAGGGCGGGGCGCACCAATCTATCTCGTCGCCGCTCATCGGCATGGGGCAACCGGGCTTAACCTATTGGGAGCCAGCCTTTGCTGATGAAGTCCGCGTGGTGCTTCATGAGGCTTTCGCGGCGGTCGAACGAGAGCAGGGGGGATCGTCTTATCTTCGCCTATCGACGCGCAGCCTAGATCAGCCAGAGCGTGATATGTCCGCGGGCTTGGCAGACGATATCCTCGCGGGCGCTTATTGGCTCCGCGCGCCCAAAGAGGGGGCGGAGATCGCGATCGCCTATTGCGGGGCGATGGCGCCAGAAGCCCTGTCTGCTTTTGAGCAATTGATTGAGGATGTGCCTGGGGCTGGCCTGCTCGCGGTCACGTCTCCGGATGTCTTGCATACGGATTGGATGGCGACCACGCGGTCTCCATGGACCGGCGAAGCACCAGCGGAGAGCCATATTGAGCGCCTGTTACGCCCAATGGCGCCTCAAGCAGGGCTTGTCACTGTGATCGATGGGGCGCCCTCCACGCTATCCTGGCTGGGCGCTGTGCGCGGACAACGCGTTCGGCCATTAGGGACCGAACGCTTTGGTCAAACCGGCGATTTGCAGGATCTCTATGCCGCCTATCGCTTGGATGCCGACGCCATTTTGGATGCTGCGGCGAGTTTACTCGCCTGAATAGCCGGTTTCCGCCATGATATAGGCGATAACGGCTGTGCGATCTTCAGGTTTCCGGACGCCAGCAAAGCTCATTTTGTTGCCAGGAAGGAAATTGCGCGGGCTTTCCAGCCACTCCGCGAGGATTTCCGGGGTCCAGACAATGTCGGAGTCTTCGACCGCTTTTGAGTATGTAAAGCCTTCAACAGCCCCGATTTCGCGACCAAAGACCCCATACAGGTTTGGCCCAACCAGGTTTTGTCCGCCTTCATTGAGCGTGTGACACGATTGGCAAAGCTTAAAAGTCCGCCGGCCCCGATTATAATCGGCGCTCATATAAGGCTCAGGCAATGCCGCAAACGCTTCAGAGGCCTCGACTTCCGCCACCGCCGGGGTCTGAGGGGTTGCAGGTGTTTCTGAGGTTGTGGTTGCAGTACTTTGATTATCTGAAGAATTTTCAGATGCGTCGGGTGCCCCGCCGCCGCAAGCCACTAAGAAAAAGCTGGCGCCAATGGCCAAAATGCTGGTTCTCAAAAAAGTCATTAAAAATCGGTCCTTTAGTCCGTTCCCTGTCCCATATTGCCCGTAATTGCGGTGTACGCAACAGGCTATCTTGCCTCAGTTTTCGCCGGCGACGTGATCGCGCCATCCTTCAAAACTCAGGCTCTAAGGGGGATATTAACCATGATTGGCTACCATTTGAGAATATAAAAAAATACCGATGGTGGTGAAAATGAGATGGGCTATGACTGGGCTGACCGCGCTTGCGGTGGCTCAAACGGGTTTGGTGCATGCCGACCCGAGACAATCCGATATTTGGATTGGTTTTTCTGACAATCAGAGCGGCTTTTTGCTGGACGAACAATCTGGTCAAGTTTGGATGACCGGACCTTGCCTCAAAAGCTTAGAACCCGCGACAAAATCTGGCGATATCTGGACTTCGCATACGATCGAATTGGTGTCGATCGGACGCGGTTTAGCGACGCTGGATCAGCGGTTTGAGCTCGATATGCGGGATAGCGCACCGACGCTCACTGTATTGGCGAATGGACGCGGTGGAGCTCAATCCTTTCCCGCCAAGACGGATCGGAATTGTCAAACGACCGGTATCTGCGCCGACCTGATCGCGTCGCAGCAGGTCTGCGCGGACTAATCGATTGGCCCCACGGGGCGTATCATGCGGTTCGATCTCAAACTTCTGCTTGCGGCCTGTGCCGCTGTGTTTTGTGTTCTTCCGGACGCGAAGGCACAGACAGTTGCGCCTGCACCGCACACAGAATTGATCGAAGAAGCAGAGCCGCAACCGCTTGAAGAGGCGCCCGATCAAGCGAGCGGGATTGAATTTGTCGACGTGATCATTGAAGGCCAACTCACCTCTGTTCGCACACAAACCGTGGATGAGGACACGCTTCACTATAACCTGACTGACATTGCCGCGCCTTTGCAGAGCAAGGTTGAGCTGCACGATACACTGCTTGGGTATCATCGGCGCCAGGATGGCATCCTGATGTCGATCAATATGACCGATGGCAAAGTGCGCTCGAACAAAACCGTTCTGGGAAAACTGCCTGATTTTGTCCCGCGCGAGACGGCCAGCCCTTGGATCGGGCTGAATGCGGTGACGATCCTGACCGGGACCCATGCCTCTGAAGATGAGCAGGGTCGAACAGTCCTCACGCTTGATCCACAGCTTCGCCCGAAATTCGGATTGGAATTGTGGGTCAATGGCGCCCCGGTCGACACGTTCGGCAATGAGCCGCGGACAATTGGCCCGGTTCTATTGGTGCCCTTGCGCCCGATTGTGGAGGAGCTTGGCCATGAGCTGTCCGTCGCCAATGGCACCGTAACGGTGCGGCGACAGCAAGACCAAGCGACCATCAATCTGGAGCTCGCGACGGGCTTGGTTTCGGTCAATACAACCCCGCGCGGCGTCGCACCGGATATGCAGCTGGCAGAGCGTGATGAGCTGATCTTGCCGTTCGGGGCGGTTGAGAGTCTGACCGGTACAAATATCAAACTTGTACCTCTGACCAATCGGGTCGAGGTCACCTTGGACACGCGCTTAACCAGCACTGTTCTGCCGGGCGCGGACCTTGCGGATGAAGCGCGTGATACGCCGCTCACGATTGAAACCTTGAGCTATGAAATCAGTGATCGCGGCCCGTTGCGCACGCGGGTTCAAGGTCATGTCGGCAAATATAATTTTCAGACGCAGGTGGACACAGCCGGCGGTCTCCAAAATTTTGCCGCGACGCAACCCGCCTGGGCGTCACTCGACATTGCGTCTTTGGACGGATGGCAAGCGACGCTGGGTGATTATGGATCAACCTATCGCGAATTGTCAGGTGTCGGAACCAATCGAATCCGGGGTGCAGCCTGGCGCAAGCAACGTCAAAACGGCGACATCTTAGCCATTGCGGCAGGGGTGCCTTTGACCGGCGCTGAAATCGATAGCGACACGGTTTCGGTCCCTGTCTTTGGCGGATTTGCTGCGGGCGCGCGGGTCGTTGATGAAGACCAATTGCAAGATGTTGGTCTGGCCGCAGCGGTATCTGAAGACGGCAAACGGGCATCGGTCGTCGCCAATGGGCAGCGCGCATTTCATTTCGACAATCGCGATCATGGGCTCCAATCTGCCTTTTTGTCTGCCGATATTGGGGCATTCTCGGGGGCGCCCAATGCAGCGGATGTGCGGGCGCGAGGGTCTGTCAGCTACGCCATCAACAAACAAACCGGCCTGTCCGGCTTTGCGAGCTATGAAGGCGAGTCTTTTGCTTCAGGCGCTGACCGGCCGAGTTTCGAAGGCGTGTTTGACCAGCGCAATGGCGCGCGGACCAATCTCTCCGTCGGGGCCAATTGGCGGGCGGATCAACCGATTGGCGTAATGAACCGTTTGGCCCTGAGCACGCGCGCGACCGTGCGTCATCAGGGCGGTGAGAGTGGGCAAACGTCGACCTCGCTCAGTACCGGAGTGAATGCCCAAATCGGTGAAACGGGGCCTACCGTCTCGATGATCGTGCAGCGCACGCAAGATACAGGTGGGACCCAAGACCAGACGAGCACGTCGGTGCGCGTGCGCGGGATGCAGCGTTTCGATCTCGGCACGGTCACGGCGGCCTACAGCCATTCTTCTTCCGATGTACAAGAGACGGTTCAGCAATTCGTCGCGACCGCTCAAATGAACCCGATCCGTCGCGGGTTTGACAAAGGCGCGCTCATCCAGGTCGCGCCAAATGTAACGCTGAACTGGGACGGCGAGGAGACCCGTATCAATGCAGGCGCGTCCGCGGTGGCCCATTCTGGCGCGCTGTTCGGGCCGCGTTTTGATGTGCAAACCCGGTTCTCAGCTTTTTCGGACTTTACTGCGGATGAGGAAAATGCCGACAGCACACGTTTCCTCGGCGCCGTGGAGGCCCGCTATCGCGTCGCGAAGAATGCGATGCTGACCGCGATTTATACGGATGACTTTAATGGGCGATCGGATCTCTCGATTGGCCTGCGGGGAACGATGCGGTTTAATCCACCCCGGGCCAGTCGCTTACCAGATGATGGACGCGGTGTCCTGAATGGCCGCGTCTTCTTAGACCGAAACCGAGATGGGATTCGCCAAGAGGATGAGCCTGGCGTGCCCGGGGTTCGGGTCATGCTGATCGGGACGCGGCTCGGCTTGAATACGGGCGCGGATGGTTATTTCACCGTCCAGAATGTCCGCCAAGGTCTCTATTCTGTGACGGTGAGCCGGCAAAGTCTGCCGCTTGGCTATTTGGTGCCGGAAAGCGCCCAGCCGCGCGTCACGATTGGCAGTGGTCGGCGCTCTGATGTCGAGATCCCGCTCATCTTATCTGGGCAAGTCCGCGGCGCCATATTCATTGATGACAATGCCAATGGCGAGGTGGACCCCGGCGAGAAACGGCTGGAAGGCCAATGGGTCAGCCTCATCCCGAAAAATGGCGACGCGCCGCTGACCATCCATTCTGCCTCTTTCGGCCAGTACGGGTTCGAGAGCGTCGACCCTGGTACTTACATACTTAAGACAACGATTTCTGGTCAGCCTGTGACCCAAGAAATCACTGTTGACGGCAAGGCCCCGTTCGTGATCGCGCCCATCCCGATCCCGCCGGACCTTGCCGACAAAGGTGGAGGGATAGATCTCTCCGCGGGTGTCCTCGGCGAACCGTGACACCATGTATCGCGCCCCGGCCGTGTGCCGGGGCTTTTTTTGAGTTCAGAGTGGAGAGGAAATCGTCGCAAGCATTGGGGCGAAGCCAGATGCACTTCCTGCGATGCTGCGGCGGAGTTGCAGCGTTTTATGATCCAGACTAGGCTTTCGATCAGCTAAAAGGGGAGCTCATGGCGGACTCAAATAAACTAGCCCCGATCCCGAAACCTGCCAGCAAACCGATCGTCGGCAATGTGCTGTCTGTCGATGCTTCCGCCCCTCTACAAAGCCTAAAACAACTCGCCGATGAGCAAGGTCCCATTTTTTGGCTGGACATGATGGGGACACCGATTGTCTTCGTGTCGGGCGCGGACCTGGTTGAAGAGCTGTGCGACGAAAAACGGTTCGACAAAAGCGTTCGTGGACCATTGCGGAAATTGCGTGTGATCGGCGGCGATGGTCTGTTCACGGGAGACACTAAAGCGCCGAATTGGGGCAAGGCGCACAATATCCTGATGCCGACATTCTCGCAAAAGTCGATGCACGAATATTTGCCGATGATGATCGACATTGCTGAACAGCTCATGCTCAAATGGGAGCGTCTGAACACCGATGACGAGATCGATGTTCCGCGCGACATGATCGGCCTTACGCTCGACACGATCGGACTTTGCGGGTTCGATTATCGGTTCAATTCTTTCTATAGCGATGACTTCCATCCCTTCATTGATGCCCTGGGCAGGACGCTCGAGATCGCCATGCTGCAGCGCGGCCTACCGCTCGAGGATTTTTTCTTACGCTCGCGCCTGAAACAGCTTGAGACCGATGTGGCTTATATGAACGCGCTGGTCGATGACATCATTCGCGAGCGCCGCAAGACGGGCGGTGACCAAAATGATCTGCTGAATTTCATGCTGGCCGGCAAAGATCCGATTTCTGGCGAAGGCCTGTCGGACGAGAATATTCGATATCAGATCAACACATTCTTGATTGCTGGTCATGAAACCACGTCAGGCATGCTCTCCTTTGCGCTTTATTATTTGCTCAAAAATCCGGACGTCTTGAAGCGCGCTTATCAGGAAGCCGATGAGGTGCTGGGCCGCGATGTTTCCATTCCGCCCAGCATGGCCCAAATCGGACAACTCAAATATATCCGCGCGGTGCTACTCGAAGCTTTGCGGCTCTGGCCAACTGCGCCCGCGTTTGGTGTAGCCCCGTTTGAAGACGAGATAATCGGCGGCAAATATCCTTTGCCAAAAGGCACATTTATCAATGTGCTGGGTCTCTCTCTGCATCGGGACAAAACCGTTTGGGGCGACGACCCCGACATATTTAATCCTGAGAACTTCATGGGCGATGCTGAGGCGACCCGCCACCCAGCGGCATACAAGCCTTTTGGCAATGGCCAGCGGGCCTGTATCGGTCGTCAATTTGCGATGCAAGAAGCCGTCATGGTGATGGGCATGATCTTGCAGCGTTTCCACTTATTCGATCACACAGACTATCAGCTTAAAGTCAAAGAGACGCTCTCGCTGAAGCCGGATGATTTCCGCATCAAAGTTCGGGTGCGTGACGATATCGTTCGCGGCACTGGACCTGTTGCGGAGGCATCAGCGGATACGGGTGACACGGCCAATCGCGCCCAGCGCCCGAAGCACGATACGCCGCTAACCGTTCTATATGGGTCCAATCTCGTTACAACCGAAGGCCTCGCCAGGGAAGTCGCGCAAACCGCCGAGTTCAATGGTTTTTCTGTCACGATGGGCGCATTGGATAATTATGTCGGGCGCTTGCCGACCGAGGGCGCGGTGGTTTTGTTAAGCGCGTCCTATAATGGCGCGCCGCCAAACAATGCGGTGAAGTTCATTGATTGGCTCGACTCGGCAAAGCCAGGCGACGCAAACGGGGTGTCGTATATGGTGTTCGGATGTGGCAGCCGGGACTGGGCCGCA
>JABSQA010000057.1 GCA_013213825.1 Henriciella sp. | reverse complement strand
TTTTGACAAAGGATTCTGTGTCCGGGCTGTCAAACTTTGCAAATTTTTCACAATCCACCTCTTGCCCGTATTCGATAATCGGTTATTGAAAAACAATAATCAATGTAAGAGGAACGATATGAACCACTTCATCAAAATCGGCGCTACTGCCGCGATTGCAGTCTCCACACTCGGCTTCACGGCTCATGCTGCTGACGCTGAAAGTAATTGGTCTCTGGGCGACAAAGATGGCACGCCATATTTGTACATGGCGGATGCAACTGGCCCGAGCGTGACGCTCACCTGCTCAGACTCAATGGGCGTTCAAGCTGTCCTCTATCTGAACGGCAATGGCATGGACGATCTAACCGTCAACACCAATACGCGGATCAGCTCTCGCAAAGTCGAAATGACCTCAGACACTACGCAGGCCAAAGACGGCGATTGGCTCTATGTCCGCCGTGCAAAAACTCTGGTTTCGACCCGCGGATGGCAAGGCAAGCGCATTTTTAATGCTGCGGTTTCAGGTAGCCCGGTTTCGTTCGACATCTTCCGCGTCGGCGAATACACGATTACACCACCAGCCGTGAACGAAGACTTCAAAACCTTCGTATCAGACTGCGCTTCAGTCTAGTCAGAATTATTCAGCTGCGGCGGGGACGATTGTTACGCTCTCGCCGCAGCCACATGCATCCGTCTGGTTCGGATTTGAAAATGTGAATTTCTCGTGCAGCAAGGTCGTTTCATAATCGACCACAGAGCCGAGTAGAAACAGAACCGCCTTCGCATCGACAACGATTTTGACGCCCTTGTCTTCGACAATCTCATCCAAGGGCTCAGGCGCTTCCACATAGTCCATGATGTATTCCATGCCGGCACAGCCGCCATTGGTCACGCCAACCCGCAGAAACCCTGTCCCTTTTTCAGACATGATTTCAGACACGCGCGCGGCCGCGGCGTCAGTTAAGGTCACAAGTTTCGGTCTTGGTCGTCTAGCCATGGCTCTTACATAGGGTCGAAACGTTTGCGCTTCAATTAAAGCATATTCAGCGCCAAACGCGCTTCATCGGACATACGGGATGGATCCCAAGGCGGATCGAAGGTTAGCCGGACCTCAACATCCGTGATTCCTTCGACCGTACGCGCTGCGGTTTCGATCCAACCAGGCATATCGCCAGCAACAGGACAGCCAGGGGCGGTGAGCGTCATATCGATATCTACCTTGCGATCATCATCGATATCGACTTTGTAAATCAGTCCAAGCTCGTAAATATCTACTGGAATTTCAGGATCATAGACGGTTTTGAAGGCCGCGATCAAATCATCGGTGATGCGGTCCAATTCGTGTTGCGGAATCGCAGATTTGGTCTCTTCCGGGGTTTCCGGCGAAGACACATCAATCACGTCACGAGGGGTCATATCATCGGCCATAGCGATCTCTATATAAGCATCCCGCGCGCTTTGTGTAGCGCCTCTATGAATGCATCCACTTCAGACTCTGTATTGTAGAGCGCAAAACTCGCGCGCGCGGTTGCAGAGACACCGAGATGATCCATCAAGGGCTGCGCGCAATGATGACCGGCCCGAATTGCGACGCCATAGCGATCCAGAATTTGCGCCAAATCGTGCGGATGCGCCCCATCTATTGAGAAAGACAAGACGGCGCCCTTCCCTTCAGCCGTGCCGTGAACGCGCAAACCATTAATCCCGCGCACGGCGTCATAAGCTTTTTGATAAATCGCATGCTCGTGCGCCAAAACATCGGAGTTATCGAACTGGTTCAGCCAATCGATCGCGGCGCCAAAGCCGATGGCTTGCAAAATGGGCGGCGTGCCGGCTTCGAATTTATGCGGCGCTTCATTATACGTTAGGCGCTCACGCTCGACGATTTCGATCATTTCACCACCGCCCTGGAATGGACGGAGGCGCGCTAATGCTTCGGCCTTGCCATAAACAGCTCCAATGCCAGTCGGCCCATAAATCTTGTGGCCGGTCAGGACGTAATAGTCACAATCGAGAGCTTGCACATCAATATCGAGGTGAACACCGGACTGGCAGCCATCGAACAAAACCTCAGCACCGGCGGCATGCGCGATGCGCGTAATCTCCGCGGCATCCGTCACCGTGCCCAGCACGTTCGACATATGAGTGATGGCCACCATCTTAGTCTTCTCTGACAGTGCCGCCTCAAACGCGGCCATGTCCAGCGCACCCGTGTCGTCAACATTCACCCATTTCAGCACCGCGCCATAGCGCTCGCGCAGGAAATGCCAGGGCACAATATTGGAGTGGTGCTCCATAATTGACAGCACGATCTCATCACCTGGCTGAATGTCGCCCGCGATGCCATTGGCGACCAGATTAATCGCCTCCGTTCCCCCCTTGGTGAAAATGATCTCATTGACCGATGGCGCGTTGATGAAGGCCCGCACTTTCTCGCGCGCGGCTTCATAGGCTTCGGTGGTTTCATTGGCGAGCGTATGGATGCCCCGATGGACATTCGCATAGGCCGTACGCGCTTGATCCGACATCACGTCCAGCACAGCATTCGGTTTTTGCGCGCTGGCCGCATTGTCGAGATAGACGAGCGGCTTGCCGTTCACCTCACGGGATAGAATCGGAAATTCCGCCCGGATCGATTCAAGATCAATCGGACGGGCCACTACACCCGCTCCGCCAGAAAGCTGCGGGCGGCATCGAGCAAGGCGTCTTCCACACCTTCATTGGCATCTTCTAGGGCTTCAGCGATGAAGGCTTCGGTCAACAAAGCCCGAGCATCGGCTTCGGGAATGCCCCGCTGGCGCATATAGAAGAGTTGATTGGGATCGAGCGCGCCAGACGTATTGCCGTGCGCGCATTCCACGTCATCCGCATAGATTTCAAGTTCAGGTTTCGCAAACACGACCGCGCCGTCTTCCAACAATAAGGCCTGATGCTGCATGTCCGCATCGGTGTGTTGCCCGACTGTCCGGGGCACATAGAATTTGCCTTGGAAGACGCCGGTGCCGCCACCCAAAACCGCGCCTTTTGTCAGCTGCCGTGTGACAGTTGACGGCGCGCCATGGCGGACCACGCTGGTATAGTCGGCATGATATCCATCCGCGCACAGATAAGCGCCATTCAACGTGGCATGAGATCCGCTTTCCTGGTGCTTCAATTGCGTTTCCAGTCGCGCGACTTGCGCCCCAAAGGCCAGAGCAGTTTGAGTGTATTCAGATTTATCGCCAAGATTCACAACGGCCGTAATCGCTTGTGCTTCGTCGGCGCTGCCGCGCTGGAATACGGTGCGGCGCACATGCCCGCCCTCTTGCATTCCAATCTCGATCAAGAAGGAAGAGAATCCTGCCCCACCGACATGGCTTTCAATCAATTCCAAGCTCGCGCCCGGGCGCACAATAACCGCGACACGCGCAAAATTTGCTTCGTCACGATCGCCCCGCATGATGATATGAACGGGCGTATCCGTCTGTTCCGTGACCTCAATGATGAGCGTGTCTAAACCGCCAACCCGCCCGGCAAGCGCTGCGGTCATCGCGCCGAGGGGAACATCTTCCGCATTGCCCAGCGCCTGGCTGTCTTCTCGCTGGTGGAGCTTAATGCCCTTAGGAAGCGTGTCCGGCAATGTGACGCCGGTCGCGGAAAACTCAATGATTGCCGCATTTGGAGTCGGCAAGGGCGCGGCTTGGCTCGCATGCTTCGACGCTTCAACTGCGCCAATCGCATTTTTGAAGTCGGTCCATTTCCACGCTTCCATGCGACGGTGCGGGAGACCTGTCTCAGCAAAGGCGAAAAAGGCCCGCTCGCGCTGTCCGCTTTCTGGCAGCATGGCATAGCGCGCAATCAGTTCCAGCTCAGCTGGTCCCGGATTGCGAAACTTCTCCTTCAGCGCTTCAATCGACACGGTCACTATGCGGCCTCTCCGAGCACGCCATCATAGCCTTCTTCTTCAAGGCGTAACGCCAATTCAGGGCCACCGGTTTTGATGATTTTGCCATTCGCCAAGACATGCACTTTGTCTGGTTTGATATGGTCGAGCAGACGCTGATAGTGAGTAATCACCAACATGGCGCGCTCAGGTCCGCGCAGCGCATTCACGCCGTTAGCGACCGTTCGCAACGCATCAATATCAAGACCGGAATCGGTTTCGTCGAGGATGGCGAAACGCGGTTCGAGCATCATCATTTGGAAGATCTCAAGCCGTTTCTTTTCGCCGCCAGAAAACCCGACATTGACCGGACGCTTCAGCATCTCCGTCGTGAGATTGAGCTGTTTGCCAATTTCGCGCGATTTCTTGATAAAGTCAGGCGCAGAAATTTCGTCTTCGCCGCGCAATTTGCGTTGGGCATTCATCGCCGTGCGGACAAAGGTCATGACCGGAACCCCAGGGATTTCGACAGGATATTGAAAGGATAGAAACAGGCCCTTCGCGGCGCGTTCTTCAGGATCCATGTCGAGAAGGTCTTCGCCCTCCAGCTCGGCGCTGCCGCCGGTGACCTCATACCCATCTCGTCCGGTCAGGATGTAAGACAGCGTAGACTTACCGGCGCCGTTTGGCCCCATAATCGCGTGAACCTCACCCGCAGGCACCTCGAGAGACAGACCGGTCAAGATGGTCTTGGCCTCATCCTCGTCGCCGACAGTGGCGCGTAAATCATCGAGTTTTAACATGGGGCGCATGTAGAGCTGATTGACGCAGATTCAAAGAGCAAAAGGCCGCATGTCTGCCGAAAATCAGCCGGGCCAATCCCGGCGGTCCATACCGAGCAAGTCCTGGCCGGTCATTGCGGCCTCTAAATCGACCTCATTGACCAAGAAATTACCAATGAAATGAACGCTTTCTTCCTTGCCATGCACGACGCGTTTAAGCGCCGTGTTGATCGGTGTCGCCGCGCCTTGAGGGCCGACCAGAACGAACAGATCAAATTCGGGTGATGCACCATAATGCTCGGTGAAAGTCGGGTTGGCGCTGACAAAGGTGTCGAACCGCTCCCATTGCCAGTTCAGATGCGAATTGGCGCGAATGGTCTGGCCCAAATATAGACCCGCGAAAATCACAGAATTGTCGCCGCGGCCATCCATCATCAGCGACTCTCCGGCTTTGCCGGTTTCGGATTGTAAGCGATTAACAGTGTGAAGGTCGGCGAGCCACTTATCGATGACGTGCAGACTTTCGAGAGAGAAATCCAATTTGCTGCGGTCTAGACGGTTGGGCAAAAGCAGCAATTGATCGCTTTCGGGGCCCATAAACCGTTCGAGGGCTGCGCCAATATCTTGGACCTGAACCGACGCGGTCAGCGGCTGAGCCGCGCTGCCATTGGGCGCGAGATAGATGCGCTCAGGCGCGGGCGCGCTGGCACATCCGGCCAAGGCCATAGCCAAGCCCCCGAGCCAAAAACGGGACAGTTTCGTTAATTTTCGTCTCTCACGCGAATTCATGACCAGACTCGGAGCAAATGTCGTGCCGAACCGGTTTTGCCTTTTCTCATCTGACATATCTTGAAATTTCGGCCTCAAGCCCTTATTGTTTATCAATAAGAGCAAAGAGAAGGAGATGAGCTATGTGGCTGTTTTTATTATGGTGGTGTGTCGACGATCATATCGCCCAAGCCTTTGAAACGCCCGGCCTTGGCGAGCTGCCCATATGGGTGCCGCTCATTCTCTCTTTGGCCTTCTCGTTTACGTTCAGCCAATCCGCAAAGAAAGCTGTGAGATAGCGCCTAGTCCGCGAGATTGAGCCGACGCTCAATTCGGTCGAGGCGGAGCTTTATCTGTGTGATTTCAACATGATCATGGTCCTGCAAAGCGACCAGACCAGCCACATGCTGTAGCGTTGCGCGCATTTCGACAGACATTCTATCCATACGATCGGCAAGTCGGGTCAGGTCCACCCGCATCAGACTTAAGTTTTCAAGCACACTGTTCTCATCACTCATGCTTCATGACCAGCACAAAACAAGAACAAATCAAGTGAATACTTAACCAACGCTCCCTTCAAGACTGACCTTCAACAGGCTTTGCGCCTCAACCGCAAATTCCATGGGGAGTTCTTGTAGCACTTCGCGAACGAAACCATTGACCAGAAGCGCCACCGCCTCTTCCTCGCCAATGCCGCGCTGGCGGACGTAGAAGAGCTGATCATCCGACAGCTTGGTTGTCGTCGCCTCGTGTTCGAGCTGGGCGTCGGCACGCCGGTTCTCAACATAGGGCACCGTATGGGCGCCGCATCGGTCGCCAATGAGCAAGCTGTCGCACTGGGTAAAGTTTCGCGCCTGTTCGGCTTTCTTATTGACCGAAACCAGACCGCGATACGTGTTGTCAGATTTGCCAGCGCTGATGCCTTTGGAAATGATCCGCGAACGGGTGCGCTTGCCGAGATGGAGCATCTTGGTGCCCGTATCGGCCATTTGCCGCCCATTGGTCACCGCAATCGAATAGAATTCACCGACACTGTCATCACCGCGCAGAATGCAGCTTGGATATTTCCAAGTCACCGCCGACCCGGTCTCGACCTGGGTCCAGCTAATCTTGGCACGCGCGCCGCGACAGTCGCCGCGTTTGGTGACGAAATTATAGATCCCGCCTTTGCCATTCTCATCGCCGGGCCACCAGTTTTGGACCGTGGAATATTTGATCTCAGCATCTTCCAGCGCCACCAGCTCGACCACGGCGGCGTGGAGTTGGTTCTCGTCCCGCATCGGGGCCGTGCAGCCCTCCAGATAAGAGACATAAGCGCCTTTATCGGCGACAATCAAAGTCCGCTCAAACTGACCCGTATTTTCTGCATTCATACGGAAATAGGTGCTCAGCTCCATCGGGCAGCGCACACCGGGCGGGACATAGACAAAGGTCCCGTCAGAAAAGACCGCGCTGTTCAGCGTGGCAAAGTAATTGTCTGATTGCGGCACCACTGTGCCGAGATATTTCTTCACCAGCTCTGGATGCTCATGCACCGCTTCGCTAATCGACATGAAGATGACGCCAGCTTTTTTCAGCTCATCGCGGAACGTTGTGGCGACTGAGACGGAGTCGAAGACCGCATCGACGGCAACCTTCGGCCGATCGCCTTCTGTCCGCGCTTCGATTGCGGTGGCCGCTGCACCCTCAACGCCGAGCAACACTTCGGCCTCGCGCAGTGGAATGCCAAGTTTTTCATACGTCTCGAGGATCTCTTTCGGGACATCGTCGATCGACTCATACTTCGCCCCAGCTTTGGGCGCGGCATAGTAATAGATGTCTTGATAATCGATCGGCTCATACTGAACCATGGCCCAGTCTGGTTCCTCCATGGTTAGCCAGCGCTCATAGGCCTTCATCCGCCATTCAAGCAACCATTCTGGTTCGCCCTTTTTGTCGGAAATGAATTTGACAATGTCCGGATTGAGCCCTTTCGGCGCGTACTCGGTCTCAATCTCGGTCGAGAAGCCAGCCGAATAATTTTCAGACTCAAGCGCTTTGGCCGCCGCAACTGTGCCCTCATCAATGCCGTCTTTGACCTTAACTTCCACGCGATTATCTCCGTGCTCGTCCGTATCGCATCGGTGCCCTGTGAAGCACCGTAAATTGCTTTCCGACAATATGGTTCAATCGGCTGCTTTTTTCACCCCTAAGCGACACAAATCTGCACCAAAGTCGCACCTGATCTGCATAGAAACCGTTTGAAACGACTGAAACGCTCGTTCGCAGACTGCGCGGCGCGAACCGAAAACGCTCGAGACCTCCAAGTAAAGACACCCAGAGAATAAAACATGCGTTTTCGCTTGTATTCTTCACATTCCATTATTCCAGGCGCGATAGTATTTTTCTGCTGCGTTATTTGTTATTTGCGAATACCATATGGATGCAGTCTAAATTGAAAACCGTATACTTACTTGCTTGTCTCGCGATCGTCGCTTGCAGCTCCGGCGGCGACTCCGAAGCGCCACCACCGGACCCAATCGCACCAGATGACCCGGGACCGACCCCACCGCCAACAACGCCTCCGCCGACAGGCTCAAATACGCCTCCAGTTGCGTCCGTTGACGTCTCCGCATCTAACGTTGATGAGCGGCAACCCGTCGTAATCGATGCGCGAGGGTCTTATGACGATGATGGCGACACGCTGACCTATGCGATTGATCTTGGCAGCCTGCCGCATGAACAGATCGAGACGAGCCATAATGGTCGCGTTTGGACGGTGACCACATCAGAAGTCGATGAGACCGCAACCTATAGTGTCGACGTCACCGTCTCTGATGGCCAAGCCGACTATACGGTGAGCACGCAAATAAGCGTGAACAATTATGACCGCACCCCGTTGAGCAACGTGTGGGGGCCGGTCAGCCATGAATTCGCCATCGCCAGCAACGGATCGGCACGGTTTTCTGAAAATGGACGCGATGCTGACTTTCAAACCGGGCACGCCTCCCGCCGCACCGATGATGGTGACTTAGAGATCATCGAGTTCAGTTTTGCAGGGTCCTTTGACAATAACCGCGTCATTCCGCTCGACAGCGATTTAACCAGCGATGTCACATTCATAACCGGCAAGCTGCAAAGATCTGACGACCCGGTCAGTTTCGCCATCCTCTCCAAAGAAGACTCCACGGTTCAGATCTTTGAACGCGAGACCAATCAAACCACAAGGCCCGCCGGCTCCACGACATTTCCCGGGATTTGCAGCATGCAATGGGTCTATCTGCGACTGTCGGAATCCTTTGTTTTCTCGCCTAGCCTCTATATCGGCACGAATAATGGCCTCTGGACATTTCTAAATGAAATCGCCCGGGACACACTGATTTCCTCTGACGAGCTTTTTCAATTTGTCGAAGTGACGGAATCCTCAGGCGATTATTGCAATGCCACGAATTATGCGAGCTTCTTCGATGCCGCCGCGAATGAGCTGATTGTCCTCGACACTGAGACCTATGGCTCGCCTGATTTTCCGCAATCTACACCCGTCAGCGTTCCGCCGGGATTGACCTTTGTCGCCATGAAGGATGGCAAGATCAAGTTCGACGTGGAGTATTATGCTCTGCTCTTTGCGGGCGAAACGCATGATAGCGCGCATCGCTTGACGATCTTACACGAGACACCGAGCGGCCAGATTGAGCAGGTGGATTATGACCTCCCCTCAGGCATCCCCACCGACCTGTTCGTGCAATCCATCGATACGAATTTCTTCGACCTACAATATGGACGCGGCGAAGGCGATCGAGACATGGATATCGTCATCGCGGCGCCGGAAACGCCTTACGTTTATATCGTCACGGTTGAGGCCGATGAGACAGGCGCGCTCACCTTCAGCCCGCTCGAATTCGTTGAAGTCGGGTTCGGAGTCAGCGACCTCATGGTGACAGTGACCGATAGCACCAATCGATACTCATTGCTCACCAATGATGGTGATACGCTTCGCATGCATGAAAGCTTGCTCGAATTTAGCCGGTTCTAAAACGGATCGCTTCAGCGCGGCCTATTCGCCTGGCGCAACTGGGATCATCACCTCGTTGCGCCGAAATGGCCCAGGCACATAAGGGGCGTCATAGCCCGCATAGCGCGCTGGCCCGGTTTGTTCATATCCCTGCGCTTCGATCCAAGCCTCCAAAGCCGCCTGCTTCTGGGTAAAGACGCGTTCGCGGCCAATGCCGGAGAATTTTACGGTGGCCATCATCTCGCTGGGGACCTCGCGCAGTGTGACATCGGGATTGTTTGGAATGGGGAGCGTTTGCATGGTCCATTCGGTCGGCATTACGAATGAAACGGTCCAGGTATCGTTGCTCGAGGCGGTGCGCGTGACCGGCGCGGTCATAGCGATCTTTTCTGACTTCACCCGCGTCACGGGCGCCGTCATATCAATCTTGGCACGAGCGGTATTATTGCCAAAAATATAATCGGCGAGCGGCCTAAATCCTGAATTGCCCGCGCGGCGCATGTCGCCGCTAATCTCTACCTCGGCAACGATCACCGGGTCATAGTCGCGGATTTCATAATTACCGTCTTTGACCAAAATCGTGTGCGCGGGCTCTTCCGTTGCAGACGCATTCATAGGGGCGGCGATCGCAGCGGCCGCAGCAAGTGCAACAAAGCGCATGATAGAATCTCCTTCATCATGCGCTTTCTACGAATGTAAGGTGGACTTGGTTTAGCCGCGATGCAGTGCGCAGAGCTTGTTGCCGTCCGGGTCGCGCAGATAAGCCAGGTATAGTCGTTGGCCATTGCCTTCGCGCCAGCCTGGAGGATCCTCGATCGGCTGCCCCCCCGCCGCGGCGCCGGCCGCGTGCCAAGCATCCGCCTGTTCCGGGCTGTCCATGGCGAGACCGATCGTCATGCCATTGCCATGACTGCACGGTGCTCCATCGATTGGCTGGGTGACCATAAACACACCGCCATTGTGCAGATAGATTAGGCGTCCCTTTGGATCCATGATCCCGGGCTTTCCGCCAAGCGCCGTAAAGGTCGCGTCATAGAATGCTTTTGATTTTTCGATGTCGTCGGAACCGACCATCATATGTGAGTACATGTTTTTCCTTCCCGCATCATGCTGACATGGTGGGTAGAAATCACACCGCGTGGTTCTTGATCAAGTCAAATCTAAGTTAAATCAGACTGGCCCTGCGCGCCGCTTGTAACCAAGCCTCTGCAACCGTGTCGAATTGATCGGCTGTCGACTGCCACCCAAAACTCACGCGGATGGCGCTATCAGAGAGGTCATCGCCAATGCCCATCGCTGAGAGGACAATAGAACGCTTCACCTTTCCGCTGGAACAGGCAGAGCCGGACGAGACGGCCACGCCGGCCAAATCCATCGCCATGACTTGGGTCTCTGCCCGGAAGCCTGCAATCGCGAAATTCGACGTCTGGGCCAATCGATCAACGTCCGCCCCGAAAACCGTGATACCGGCTTCGGAGGTGAGTTTTTGCTCCATCCTGTCACGACGCGTGGCAAGCGCTTGCAGATTGGGCATGTCTCGAATAGCGGCCTCAGTCGCGGCGCCGAAGCCGACAATGCCGGTTAGATTTTCCGTGCCAGACCGCAAGGACTTTTCTTGCCCACCGCCAAACAAAACGGGTTTCAGCGGTGCCCCAGATCGGACCCAAAGCGCCCCCACCCCTTGCGGGCCGCCAACCTTGTGAGCCGACAAAGCGAGATAGTCGACGCCGAGCAAATTGACGTTGACCATGACTTTTCCCAGGCCTTGCACCGCATCGCAGTGCGTGAGACCACCCGCTTCGCGGACCATAGCGGCGGCCTCTGCGACAGGTTGGAGAATGCCGGTCTCATTATTCGCCAGCATCAAAGCAAGCACGGGCGTGCCATCTCGGCTTATATCCCATTTGCTCAAACGGTCGTGCAAAAAGTCGAGATCAATGACACCATTGGACGTCACATAAACGGTCTCAATCGGGACGCCGGCATATCCCGCATTCTTCATCACGGCTTCATGCTCGATGGCGGAGACGAGAAGCGTACACTTGCCTTCAAGCTGCGCCACCACACCATTCAATGCGAGTGCATTCGCCTCAGTCCCGCCGCTGGTGAAGACGATGTCTTGCGCGCGTGCACCGATGCCAAGGCTGACTTGGCTGCGCGCGGTTTCAAGTAGCTTCCGAGCCGCCCGGCCAGGGGCGTGCACACTGGACGGGTTCGCGCCCACATCCAGAGCGTTCATCATCGCGTCGCGCGCTTCCGGACGAACCGGGGCGGTGGCATTATAATCAGCATAGAGCATGGGGCGGGGGATATTGGCAGGAGCGTCACGATCAACCCTGCCCAACAGCGCGTTGTTCGGCGCGTTAACCTTGACTTTTTCAAGAAATTATCGATATTCAATAAGAAGCAAAAAGGAGAATAATAATGGGCGACAATTCTTGGATCCTCTGGATGATCATCCCGTTCTTATTCTTTACCATGGCCGGCCGTGGTGCTGGCAATTGGGGCTGCGCGCCGCGGTCACAACGGCGGTCACAGAGTCGGAAGTCTGAAGAGATTGCGCGCCTCAAGCAGGAATTGGAAGACAGCCAATCGCAAATCAAAGCTCTGAAATCAAGACTGGAAGCCGTCGAAACGATTGTCACCGACGAAGAAATCGAACTCCGCCGCGAATTCTACAAACTACAAAACAGCTAAGCTATTCCGCCAAGTTCGGTGAGACAGGCGCCCCTGCGGGCCAGTCCGTCTCAGCCGTCCGCGTCAGTGTCATTTCAAATGTTTGCCGCGCTGGTCCTTGCTCAGGCGTGTACTCGCCAATCTGACGCCATGTGTCGCCCTCAAAGGTCGCGGTATACACCATGCGGGCATTCGGGCCTGCCGGAGTGCTCCAGACGTAGCCGGTCTCCGTAAATGCAAAGGGGAACGTCCCGGCACGACCATTCGTGTAGCTGCGCATCTCCCACCCGCCATCTGGCGCGGTCTGTGAGACAATCGCAAAGGCGTTGAACACGGTCTCATTCTCGTCCGAATAACCGCGCCCTTCAATCACAACGATATCGCCATCGAGCGTCGGTCCAACGCGCTCCGTTTGCGTCAGGGCGAAGGGGCCCGCTTGAGAATATCCAGACGCCGGACCAACCCACTCGCCGAACATGAAAGCGAGCGGATGCGCCATGGCCTTTGCCGTTTGCGACGTCTCAGTTTGGGCCTCTTCAGCCTGCATGCTGAGTGGGAAAGTAAAGCTCAGCGCAACC
The DNA here is from genome assembly GCA_013213825.1 of Henriciella sp. Classification (GTDB taxonomy): domain Bacteria; phylum Pseudomonadota; class Alphaproteobacteria; order Caulobacterales; family Hyphomonadaceae; genus Henriciella. Next base: position 8,198 of record JABSQA010000057.1, on the reverse strand, counting down.
AGAATTCCCATGCATTTCAAACTCGAATTCATTTCATGTGCTCCACTTACTTTGCTTTTCAAAGTTATTTGCACATTGCGCGCGATAATTCAAGCGGAAGCGCGTCTGCAGAAAAATTTGCATTTCTCTGCAGAGATTCGCTATAGCGCCCGCTCGACCTAGATTTACCGCCGATAAAGCGAGACTAACCGTATGGCTGAAATGCTCATTCAAGGCCCACAGGGCCGGATCGAAGCCCGTTACACACCGCCGCCTTATGAAGGGGCGTCCATTGCCCTCATCCTGCACCCGCATCCGCGCGCCGGTGGCAGCATGCAGGACCCGATTACGATCCGCCTGTACCAGATGTTTGAGGAAAAAGGCTTTGGCGTCTTGCGCTTCAACACGCGCGGCGTTGGGCGTTCGCAAGGCGTTTATGATCAAGGGGTTGGTGAGCTGGAAGATGCCGCCTTTGTCTTGGACTATATGGAAAACCTGACAGAGAGCCCGCGCTATGTTTGGTGCGCAGGATACTCTTTCGGAGCTTGGATCACGCTGCAGCTTCTGATGCGTCGCCCTGAGATTGATGGCTTTCTCGCGATTGCGCCGCCGGCCAATCATTATGATCTCAGCTTCCTTGCCCCCTGCCCGGCTTCCGGCCTGATCATTTCAGGCGAGAATGATGCGATTTCCAAACCGGCCGACGTTGAGCGCGCTTTGACCAAAGTTCGCATCCAAAAAGGCGAGAGCATTGAACGGGCGAGCATTCCAGGTGCCAACCATTTCTTCCAGGACAAGCATGATGACTTGATCGAGCTATGCTCGGCCTATGTCGATCGTCGCCTGATCGAGGATGAAGAAAAGCTGCGCCGGGAAGCCGAAGCCGCTGCTGCGAAAGCGGGGAGCCGCAAACCGCCAATCCCGCGCGCACTGCCGCTCAAGCCGGAAGATAATACGCCGCAAGGCTAATCACCCGCCTCTACAAATAAAGCTGAATCGGCTAGCTAAGCTTTTGCTTTTAGCTATGAGGGCTCATGTCAGCGTCGATCATTCAACTGCAAAGCCATGCGATCGCCCCCTGTCCATGGGTGTCGGCCTTGACGGTGGAGGTTGAACGCGCCGGCGATGCGATCTCCATTCTGTTTCATGTCCAGGGCGCGCTCAGCAAAATCCGCTTCCCCACAGACAATGGAGGCCAGCGCCGGGATGAGCTTTGGACAACAACCTGTTTCGAAGCCTTTTTCCGAGCGCCGGGCGAAGACCAGTATCTCGAGTTCAACTTTGCGCCAAACGGCGACTGGGCGGCTTTTAGGTTTGATGGGTACCGGGCCAATATGGCCGACCTGGATTGCCCCGCGCCAGAGATCGAAACACAGATCAGCGACTCCGCCGCTAGGGTTCGTGTAACGCTCCCAGACGGGCTGTTTGAACCAAAGGCTGCGCTCATTCTGTTCGGCCCGACCGCCATCTTGGAAGACATAGACGGCACACGCTCGTTCTGGGCGATTCATCACGCCTTAAACAAACCCGATTTTCATCATATCGACACGTTCAAAATGACATTGGATTAGAGCATGAGCTTTCAGTTTGGGATTGATCGACTGTTGCAAGATGAGCGCTTGCGGCGCGACTTGGTCGGACGGCGTATTGGGGTCGTCGGGCACCCAGCTTCGGTGACCGGAAATCTGGACCATTCGCTCTATGCCCTCTCCGCTTGCGATGATCTGAATGTTACCTGCGCGCTCGGTCCTCAACATGGCATGCGCGGTGACAAGCAAGACAATATGATCGAGACGGAGGATTATCTCGACCCCGATCTCGGCATCCCCATCTTCTCGCTTTATGGCGAGCATCGCCGTCCGACCCCGGACATGCTCGCGCCTTTGGATGTCGTGCTTTATGATCTGCAAGACCTCGGCACGCGGGTCTACACCTATGTCACCACCTTGCTCTACATCATTGAAGAAGCCACCAAGCATGACAAAGCGGTTTGGGTGCTCGATCGCCCTAATCCGGCAGGTCGCCCGATTGATGGCCTAACCCTTCGCCCGGGATGGGAGAGCTTTGTCGGCGTCGCTGAATTCCCGATGGTACATGGCATGACCATGGGCGAGCTCGGCGCCTGGTATGTCGATCATAAAAAGCTGGATGTCGATTATCGCGTGATCGAAATGAGCGGCTACACTCCGAATGAAGGTCCTGGCTATGGCTGGCCCGTCAGCGCCCGGCCTTGGGTCAATCCAAGCCCGAACGCCGCCATCCTCAACATGGCACGCGCCTATGGCGGAACCGTCATGATTGAAGGCACCACGCTGTCAGAAGGTCGCGGCACGACTCGGGCGCTGGAAGTGATCGGAGCGCCGGATCTGAACGCCAATGACGTGATTGCCGAGATGCAGCGCCTCGCACCGCACTGGTTAGAGGGTTGCAACCTGCGCCCGGCATGGTTTGAGCCGACTTTCCACAAACATGCGCAACATCTGTGCGAAGGGTTTCAGATCCATGCGGAGCTTGAATTTTTCGACCCGAGCAGATTCAAATCCTGGCGCGTGACCGCGCTCGCCTTCAAGGCCATTCGCAGCCTCTATCCAGATTATGATTTATGGCGCGGGCTCGACTTTAAGTATGAGTATACGGAAGGCCATCTCGCCATAGATGTCATTAACGGCTCAGACGAATTGCGCCTTTGGGTTGATGACGCCGCAGCGACAGCGGATGACTTAGACCAAAGACTGGCTCGCGACCTCGCCGCCTGGCATGACGTGTCCCGAAACTATCATCTGTATAAGTAACCCGGCACAGCAGCCTCCAAAAAAATACGCGCTTTCTGTCCGGTATCGGTTCAATCCGGGCATTAGGCGTGCTAACCGCGCCGCTTCACGAAGGACAAATGTGATGAGCGACTACAAATCTGACTTCCTGCGCACGCTCGATGAGCGAGGCTATATCAAGCAAACGACGCATACAGCGGAGCTTGATTCATATTGCTCAACAGGCGTCCCCGTCGCTTATATCGGCATCGACCCGACGGCCGACAGCGCGCATGTCGGTCACCTGGTCGGCATCATGATGCTGCGTCGCCTGCAACAGGCCGGTGGCAAACCCATCGTGCTGATTGGCGGAGGCACTTCCAAGATTGGCGACCCGACCGATAAGGAAAAGTCGCGTCCAATCCTGACCGAGGAACAAATCGCTAAGAATGCCGAAGGCGTGAAAAAAGCCTATAGCCAATACCTCACTTTTGGGGACGGTCCGACCGATGCGATTATGGTCAATAATGCCGACTGGCTCGACCGGCTCGGATATATCGAATTCCTGCGCGACATTGGCAAATACTTCACCATCAACACGATGGTAAAACAGGAAACTGTGGCCCGACGGCTGACCAATGAGCAGCCCTACACATTCCTCGAATTCAATTACCTACTGCTCCAGTCTTACGACTTCTTGGAACTGTCCCGCCGCCATGGCTGTTTTCTACAAATGGGCGGTTCAGACCAGTGGGGGAATATTCTCGGCGGGGTCGACTTGATCCACAAAGCTGATGGCGGCCAAGGCTTCGGCCTGACCAGCCCGCTTTTGACAACCGCGTCCGGCGCGAAAATGGGCAAGACGGTCGATGGTGCGGTGTGGCTGAATGCTGAGAAACGCAGCCCTTATGAATATTGGCAATTCTGGCGCAACACGGAAGATGCCGACGTTGGCCGGTTCTTGAAATTGTTCACCGATTTGCCGATGGACGAGATTGCCAAACTGGAACAACTGCAAGGCGCTGACATCAACCAAGCCAAGATCGCCCTCGCCAATGCGGCAACAACCATGTTGCATGGCGACCACGCGGCGAAAGAGGCAGAGGCCGCGGCCAGCAAAGCGTTCACAGGCGGCGGCGTATCCGCCGACTTGCCAACCTTTGAGATCGCGACAGCCGATTTCGCCGAAGGCCCGACCACGACAGCTTTGTTGCGCGCGGGCGAACTCGTCGCCTCAAATGGCGAAGCCCGGCGAAAAATGAGCGAAGGCGCGGTTCGCGTAAATGATGAGAAAATCGCCGCAGACCAAACGCATGCTTGGTCCGACACCTTAAAAGATGTCGACGCGTTCAAGGTGCAGGTCGGGAAGAAGCGGATCGCATTGGTGAAACCCGTTTAGGGGAAGCGTTGGCGATGCACAGTTGCAGCGCGCACTAGCCCCTCTCCCGAATGCGGGAGAGGGGTTGGGGTGAGGGCACCGATCTTTGAGTTTACGCAAATGCATTGCCTGCCGCACTCATCTTGCCCTCATCCCCGGCCCTTCTCCCGCGATCGGGAGAAGGGAGCGCGTGTTTCTAGATCTGAATAATGCTAAGGCACACACCTCCGCGCACCGGCAAAGGCAGCGATAGCCTTACCCGCCACTGCCCGGCGTCGGCGACAGGATTTCTTCATCCGGAAGCTCCGGTAATTTCTCCGTCGGCGGCTTAAGATCCGGGTCGACGGGGAGCGAAGCTGGGATGCTCGTATCGGACGGATTCTCAAAAATCCGTCGCAATATTCCAGGGGTCACCGCTGAGAGCGGGTTCACGGCGACTTGCGCCTTTTCCAAACTTCCCGCCACGGAATAGGTAATTGAAAATGTCCCTTCACCATCGCGGCTCACAAACAAGTCTCCGAATATAGGCAATCCACCGAGCATCGAGTTGACACCAAAACTCGGCACCAGAACGCCATTCAAATCTATACCTCGGCCATCCGTGGCCACCCAGCCTTTTACGGTCAATCCCAAAGCAGGCCCGCTCGCTCGCCCACCATCGATGACATAACGCCCCCCACCGATCGTGATCGGCGCTTCAATCCGTGTGAACAGCACACCCTCGCCCGAGAGCGTATCGGTTAATCCGCGCAATGAGGCGAGCGAGAGGATCTGCGTGAAGAATGGCGCATTGGTCAGCCTCGTGTCTTCCACCGTCGCCCGCAAGCGCGCCGGCTCATTTGCGGTCGCCAGATTGCCTCTTAGATCGAGAATACCGCCTTCAATAAAATCTACGCCTAGAAACGCGCTGGCGAGGTATCCAGCATCACTCGTCTTGAGCTCCAAGGCGAGCGGCTGATTGGCGCCTTCATTGTCGAGATTGGCAATAAACGTCCCGCCCTCGACCGTGTTTCCGCTGGCGCGTAAAGATTGAAACCCACCGCGTCTGCGGGTTTCCAATTGCAGGGAAGACCCAATCAGTTCCAAGTTCCGCCGTAAGCGCAGACGTTCGACATTGGCTGAGAATGACAAATCTACGCCGACATCGCCGCCTTCGACTCCACCAACGGCACCGAGTTCGGCAAGCAGTCCCGAGATATCTAGATATTCCCCGTCCAGTTCAATCTTGAAGCCGTCGACTTCGGTCCGGTCGATACGCCCTGACACATCAATTGAACGGTCGATAAAGAGGCGCTGCAGCACGAGCGATTGTAAACGGCCATCATTGCCGAGCCGCAAGTCCCCTTCCAATGAGGCATCATTCGCCGAAAATCGCAAAGCTGCGGCCTGTTCCCGCAAATCGCCCGTATAGTTCAATGTGGCGCGCGCGCTCTCCCCCGCCGGTTTGACCCAATCGAGTTCATCCAAGTCGAGACGCGCTTCGCTGAGATCGAATGCAAATGTGCCCGATTGCAGTCCACCGGCAGCAACTTTGCCTTGCATTTCCACCGGGATTTCACCGGTAAGAAACGCGCGTCCGACCAATCCAAACACGTTCAACACGTCAGAAGTGACAACCGCAGTCGCTGAAAGGTCTGCCGGTTGGTCGTCATCATTGAAGGCGTCGCGCCAGGTAAATTGAACGGGCGCACTGCCCATATTACCGAACCCTGTCAGGATCATGCGCTCTAAGGTAACATCAACATTGACGTTGCCTTCCGTCAGATCGAACGGCCCCGCGGCGCCTTTCAATCCAGCATCGCGAATTTGGCCGCGCACTTCCAACACATGCTCTTCCATCGGCACATTGTCGCGTGCCGGGCGGGTAAGTTTGAAAGAGGCCGTGCCTTCACCGCTCACGCGCTCTGGATCGAATCCGGTCTGTTCTTGGAGCCGCAATCGCGAGTCGGAAAGATGCTTCAAGATCGAAACGGCGGGACCAGATCCGTAGCCCGTCACCGTGAATGGGGCTTCCCGCGGATTAAACGAGGGCAATTCGAAAGCCGCCGACTGTAAGACCCAGTCATCATAGGTGCCACTGATCAGAGAGATATCGAGCCCTCTGCCCCTTACGCGTCCCGTGCCGACAGCGTTTTCGATGTGTGGAAAATCACTCAGAAACTCCACTTCGCCGCCCTCGAACGCGAAGGTCACTGCGAGGTCTTCGTCGCGCATATAACCGCCAGCCATGCTGTCCGGTTTGAGCGTCAAAACCGCCGTCGCGCCGGTCGCATTACCCGCAAGCAGGCGTTGCCGCACAAAATTTCGGGCGCCACGGCCAAGGCGTTCCGGCCAATACGCTAGGATGGTTTCTTTGCTTATGTCGCCAACCAATTCAGCGGTGACATCTAAAGTCAGCGGGATCTCGCCGGGCTCATGCGCAACATTGAAATCGATCTCACCACTCGATTGCAGTCGGGCTGAATCAATATCGGCCTCGAGTGTTTCGAACGCAAAAACGGTAAAGTCGTCTGAGACGTCCGCAGCCAGTGAGACATTGTTGATCGTCCAAGGCGCTTCGAAGAGGTGCGACAGATCGAGCGCCATTTGCTCGGATTCCAATTCGATACGACGCAGATTGTTTTGCGCCAATACATTGGTCAAAGCGCCTTCGAAACGGCCATTCAGACGGGTCGATTCAAGCTGAAGAAAGTCAATGCGAATTTGATCTTCACCTGGGATGTAAGCCAATGCCGTGCTGACATCGGAAATCGTCTCTCCAATTGCATCGATGCGAAGCGCGCCGCTATCGCGTGTGGCAACCAAGCCGACTTGGGTCAGACCGTCGGTGCGGCTGACCTCAGCGTTAAATGACGTGCCTAACCGCAAATCGCTTTGCTCGACACCCGGTAAGCCAAACCGCTGTGCAAGGTCTGTAATCGGCAAAACCCCAACATCGAACACGGCACGCATGGTTTGATAGCCGTCAAACGTATCCAGCGAGACACTGAAAATCTCAGGCAGACCGACTCCTTGGCCATCGCCAGACAATTGCACCGACAAATCCTCATCCGGGTGGGTAATTTGTCCTGCTGCCCCTGAAATTGTTCCAATTTCGGCCCGCTCAGCATCAATAAATCTCAGATCCAAGTCGGAAAAAGCCAGCGTTTCCAGCTCAAACGCGGTGTCGAAGGATTCCAAGCCAACCAAGACATCGCCGAGCACCGCATTCGCCCGGTCCAGCCACTCTTGCGGGGTTTGCGGTAAAGCCGCAGCGCGAACCTCTGGCAATGGGTCCCCCGCAAAGGTCCACTTATTTGGGGCGGTATTTTGAACTGCAATCGAACCTTGCTCTAGATTGAGATCGAGCAATTCAATCCGGCCGAGAAAAATCGCCCCGGCATCGAGTGTTATTTCGGCGTGGTCCGCGAACCCGGCTTCGCGCCCATCTCCGTCTTTGAGGGACAGCCCATCCGCGACCACAAAGACACGGCGTTCCGAAGGCGACCATTGCAGCGTCAGCGTGTCCACGGTGACCGGGCGGCCATCTCGCGCCCGTGTCATAGCCTGTTCGACATCATCTCTGAAAATTCCGAGCTCGACAGGTCCGCTCGCCAGCATAAATGCCAGAATCCCGACAGCCGCCATCAAGACGAGTGAGCCGACGCCGAAGATTTCTAAAATGATGACTTTTGTGGTCTGGCGAACCAAGCCATTTGCTCCATTTACTTAACTGACTGCCTTACGGCACATGAAACGGGTCCCGTCCCCCCAAACATGAAAGACATGCCATGACAAACCGACCAGAAAAAGGCGAAAATGCTCCAAACATCAGCATCCCGATCAGCGATGAAGAAAGCGTCAACTTGGCTGCTCCTTCTGGTGCGGCACACGTGGTCTATTTCTATCCGCGTGACAACACGCCAGGCTGTACGACGGAATCAATCGATTTTTCGAACCTATTGCCCCAATTTGAGGCGCTTGGAGTCCAAATCATTGGAGTTTCGAAGGATAGCTTGAAAAGCCATGCCAATTTTCAGACCAAGAAAGAGCTGACAGTCATTTTCGCGAGCGACGACCACGCCGATGCGTGCGAGAAATTCGGCGTCTGG
>JABSQA010000056.1 GCA_013213825.1 Henriciella sp. | reverse complement strand
GAGCGAACACCCTGCAGATACAGGCCACCCAGGAACGTCGGATCAGGAAGTGGATGAGATCAGAGGCGACTTTTTCAACAGAATTGGTCGTTTTTTTACGCTGCGTTGATGCCAGTAGCTTAAATCGGTGACGAGACCAATTCGGTCTAAAGGGGCCCACGTGGTTGCTATGTGCTTACTGGACCCCGTGTGCTGGCGGCGACCGCGCTGTAATATGTTGAATTTGTTGGCGCACCTAAGAGGATTCGAACCTCTGACCTCTGCCTTCGGAGGGCAGCGCTCTATCCAGCTGAGCTATAGGTGCGTTGGACAGCGTCTTACGCCAAGCCGTTTCTCGATGCAATCTGCTGTCTGCGGGTAATCTCTTTGCAAGATGCGCAAACTATTGGCAGATAATAGAAAACGAGAAGGACGTCCCATGAGCATTCATCGATTCCGCGTCGGCGGCGCACTATTCGGCCTGATTCTGTGTGTCGCGGCCTGCGGTGGCTCCACCGTGAGCGATGGCTCTGACTCGGCGACCCAAGACGCGTCATCGCAAGAACGGCCATCCAAAGAAGAGTTGCTGGTGGGATTCAACGAATCGCTGACCCAAGCGCAGCGATCGCAAGGCCCAGGATCGCCGGCCTTGTGGCGGCTTTCGGATGACGATACGACCATCCATTTGTTTGGCACGGTCCATTTGCTTCGCCCGGAACTGGAATGGCGCACCGAGGCGTTCGACGAAGCTGTTGAGGCCGCCGATACGATCGTCTTCGAAGTCGATATGAAAAGCCCGGAAGCGCAGCGCGCCATCGCCACCGACTTCCTACAGCGGGGCATGTATGATGATGGCCGCACGCTGAAAGAAGTTCTGAATGAGGATGATGAGGCCGTGATCAGTGCCGCGTTTGACTCGCTGGGCGTGCCGATAGACGCGATGAACACGTTTGAACCTTGGATGGCGTCGGTCAATCTCGGCGTGATGAAACTGGTCAATGATGGTTATGATCCAAATTCCGGCGTCGAAAGTGTGATCGAGACCGCAGGCGCGGGCAAAGCGTTCGGTTATTTGGAAGAGATTTCTCAGCAAACGGATGCATTCGACTTGCTGCCTGAGGACGAGCAAATTTCGATGCTCTACGAAACCGCTCTATTGTTAGATGAGTCTCCAAGGATGCTCGATCTGCTCGTTGATGAGTGGGCAGATGGGGACATTGAGGGCATTGCCAGCCTCGTGGCCAATCCTGACGGCTATGGATTCACCGATGCGGCGTATCAGGCAGTTCTGGTCAAACGCAATGAAGCCTGGGTGCCGCAAATTGAAGCCATGTTGGATGAGCCTGGCTCGGTCTTTATCGCCGTGGGGGCAGGACATCTGGCCGGGCCGGATAGTGTGGTGACCATGCTCCGCGATAAAGGCTATGAGATTGAAGGGCCGTAAGACTTACGGTTCATTGCCGTCCCAATCGACAATCCAGGCTTCGATCTGGTCGACATCGTCTGGATCGAACAAGGTGTCTTCGCTGAGCGTTCGTCCCATAATGGATGCCCCGCGCTGATGCACGAGCTCTTTGTCCCCGCTGATCAGATGATGCCAATCGGGCAGGGGCTTGCCTTCATGGATCAGGCGATACGCGCATGAACTTGGCATCCAACGCAGTTCGGACACGTCTTTCGGGGTGAGGATTACACAATCGGGGACATGCTGTTTTCGATTGGGATAGTCGCTGCACCGACACGTCTCAGCGTCGAGCAGTTTGCAGTGCAGGCGCGTGAGTGCGATCTCGCCTGTGTCTTCATCTTCAAGTTTGATCAGACAGCATTTGGCGCAGCCATCGCAAATCGATTCCCACTCGTCAGACGACATGTCTTCTACCCGCTTGGACTCCCAAAACGGTGGGTCCGAGTCAGCCATTTTTGGGCCCGTCGCCAATGAGCCAGATGAACGGAATGATTTCAGTCCGATCGAAGAGCCCCGCCTTGGCATAAGGATCTTCCGCGGCCCAGGCTTTCGCCTCGTCGAGTGAGTCAAATTCGATGGCGAATGTGGAACCAATCATGGATTCGCCATCATCGGATAGGACAGGACCTGCCATCGCGATCCGGTGACTAAACTCGCCGGCCCATTCAAGATGTGCCCGCCGGTTGGCCAAGCGCAACTCTGTTGCGTTGGCTTTGTCCCGCGCATTGATCAGAAATAAGGGCATCTCTATTCTCCTTTATACGGCCGCGAGAGCAGGGCCGTCATGGCCTCCGCGACCGTCACGGATTCGTTCAGGATTGTATTTACTGCCTCACTGATCGGCATTTCAATCCCGAGTTTCTGTGCCAGCGTTACAAGCGCTGGGGCCGTGGCATGGCCTTCGGTGACGGCTTTACGCTCTGCAAGAATGTCCTCGGCACTGCGCCCTTGCCCGAGCGCAAGCCCAAAGCTCATATTCCGCGATTGCGGGGACGAGCAGGTCAAAACGAGATCACCAAGACCGCAAAGGCCTGACAGCGTTTCCGGCTTGCCGCCTAAGGCCACGCCAAGACGTGTCATTTCAGCAAAGCCGCGGGCAATCAAAGCTGCATGCGCCGACTTTCCGAGCTCCATGCCTTCGACAATGCCGCAGGCAATGGCCAGAACATTCTTCACCGCGCCGCCAACTTCGGCGCCGATCAAATCATTTGACCAATAGGGCCTGAAAGCGGGCTGTCCGATGGCTTGCATTAAGTCACCGCCGAGCGCTTCGTTTTCGCAGGCGAGAGTCACGGCGGTTGGCAGACCGCGTGAAACATCTGCAGCGAAACTGGGGCCTGAAAGCACGGCAGGCACCGCGTGCGGAATCGCCTCCCGCAAAACATCAGTCATGAAGCTGAGCGAACTGCGTTCAATCCCTTTTGCGCAAAGCAGGACAGGGGTGCCCTCTGATAAGTGCGGGCCAAGCGCTTCCAAAGTTGAGCGCGCAAACTGGGCTGGTACCACGGCAAGCACCGCATCGCAGCCGGCCATCGCGGCTATATCGGTGCTGGCCGCCATTTTAGGGAGGTCGACCCCCGGCAAATAGATTGGATTGCCATGGCCTTGACTGAGTGCCTCAGCAACCTCGCCCTCGAGCGCCCAGACGGGGATGTCCGAAATGTCTCGAGACAATTGTTGGTGGAGAGACGCCGCCAATGCGGTGCCCCAGGCCCCGGCGCCTAGAACGCCAATACGCGTGAATTTGGTCACACCTAATTCTTTCCGATATGTGTGAAATTGAACAATTTGTTGATCATTCACACTTTTCCATTATTCTATGTCCCATGAATGAGAAACTCGATACCCGCGAACAAATCCTCCATGCCGCCATGGAGCGTATCATGCACTATGGCTACGCCAAGACGACAATGGCCGAAATCGCTCGCGATTGCGGTATGTCTGCGGGCAATATCTATCGATTCTTTGCCTCAAAGATAGACATTGCAGAGGCCATGGCCCGCAAACTCAATATGGAAATCAATGCCCAGAACGCGGCCTTGGTTCGTGGAAAAGGGTCGGCGGTCGAGAAAATGCGCTTGTTCCACCATACAGCGCTGACCAAGACGTTTGAGAAACTCGACAAAGATGCCAAGGTTTTGGAAATCGCCGAAGTCTTGTCGAGTGAGCGACCCACCTTTGCTAATGAAGAAATGGCTCAGGAGCGTGTCTATTTGGTGCAGCTGCTGGATCAAGGGGTGGCTGAAGGGGACTTCGCTCCGATGGAGAACCCCAATTTTATTGCTGAAATGATGCAGTCGGCGACGATGAAGTTTCGCTATCCGCAGCTTTGGTCGCGACTCACGCTGCCTAAGCTGGAGCGGGAGCTTGATGGCGTGATGGACATCATCTTGGCTGGGTTAAGCGTTCCTATCAAAACGCGTGAGTTATTGAACGCTGAATAATTTTCAAATCATTCATTGATTTTTATTCTTGGGCTCCTATATTGAGATTATGGGACGCGAATGGTCGTGTCTCATAACGCAAAGAAGGACTAATCCCATGCGTGTTTCCTCCCCAAACGAAGCTCAAACAAGCTTCATCGCAACCGCTCTATCTGTTCCACTCGCCGTATTTGGCGCAGCCCTTACGCTCGGACTGTTCGGAACGGTGGTATGAGCATGAAATAGCGCCCGATCTGTCTTTTTACAGATCGGGCCGTTCATTGAATGGACATTGATTATTCGACGGTAACAGACTTCGCCAAATTTCGCGGTTGGTCGACATCCGTGCCTTTTTCCACGGCGATATGATAAGCCAGCATTTGCACCGGCAAAGAATAGAGAATAGGCGCGATGAAAGCGTCGCAGGTTGGCACTTCAATCATTTGCGCAGGGGTATCCCCTGCAGCCTCTAATCCCTCTTTATCGCTGATCAAGAGCACATTTCCCCGCCGCGCGGCGACTTCCTGTAGATTGGATAGAGACTTGTCGAACAGGTCGTCATGTGGCGCGACGAAGACAACAGGTGTTTCTTCATCGATCAATGCGATTGGCCCGTGCTTGAGCTCGCCGCTCGCATAGCCTTCCGCGTGAATATAGCTGATTTCCTTTAGTTTCAATGCGCCTTCCAAGGCGATCGGGAAGTGGACACCGCGGCCAAGATAAATGACATCGCGGGCCTTTGAGAGATCTCGCGCGAGCTCGGCGATCGGGTCATCGAGCGCAAAACTCTCCGAAATCAAACGCGGAACGCCATTAAGCGCTTTGACCAAAGCGATTTCGCGATCTCGGGACAGCGTACCACGTGCTTTGCCAGCAGCAATAACCGTCGCCGCCAAAGCGCAAAGCTGCGCTGTAAAGGCTTTGGTCGAAGCAACGCCGATCTCGGGGCCAGCCAATGTTGGCAGAACCAAATCGACTTCACGCGCGATGGTCGATGTCGGCACATTGACGACGGCGGCCGTTTTCAGGCCCGCTTCTTTACAATAACGTAGCGCTGCAAGCGTATCGGCGGTTTCGCCGGATTGGCTGACAAATAGCGCTAAACCACCTTTTTGCGGCAACGCTGGCTGACGGTATCGAAATTCTGAAGCGATGTCCGTTTTGACGGGGAGCCCAGCGATCTGTTCGAACCAATATTCGGCGACGCAGGTTGCGTAATAAGCTGTGCCACAGGCAACCATGTGAAGGTGCGTAATCTCTGACCAGTCAATCGCATTGTCGTCGCCGGGCAGTTCAATGCTTTGTTCAAGCGCATCGACATAAGCGCTGATCGTCCGCGCGGTGCTGTCGGGTTGCTCGAAGATTTCTTTCTGCATGAAGTGGCGATAATTGCCCTTCTCAACGGTCGCGCCTGCGGATTGAACCAACGCCACAGGGCGAATCACTTCTTGGTCTGCCGCGTCGAAGATTTGGAAGGCGTTATGGCTCAGAACGCACATATCGCCTTCTTCGAGATAGATGACGCGATTGGTAAAGGGTGCTACCGCGAGCGCGTCGGAGCCAAGGAACATCTCATCATCGCCTACGCCGATCACGAGCGGTGATCCTTTGCGGGCACCGATCAGAAGATCATCATGGCCTTCAAATAGGATGCTGAGGGCGAAGGCCCCCTCCAGTTCGGTCAGAGCGGATTTTACCGCTGCAACCGGATCATTCCCGCCATTCATCCGCGCGGCAATTAAATGCGCGATGGTTTCCGTGTCCGTATCGGTCTCAAACACATGCCCGGCGGCTTCCAGCTCTGTCCGGAGACGACGGAAGTTTTCGATAATGCCATTGTGCACCAGCGCCACAGAGCCAGACACATGCGGGTGAGCGTTTTTTGTGTTGGCAGCGCCATGGGTCGCCCATCTGGTATGACCTATACCAATCGAACCCGCGATGGGGGTTTCATTGAGCAATGATTGTAAGTTTGACAGTTTGCCTGCGGCGCGGCGGCGATCCAACTTGCCGTCCGCCAGGGTTGCGATCCCGGCACTGTCATAGCCACGATATTCTAAACGCCGAAGTGATTCCATCACTCGATCAGACGCCACGCCTTGGCGGCTGAGAATACCGATAATTCCACACATGAGGTTTACTCCACACTTCGTCCTAACGTCGAAAAGCACCCCTAAACCGGTGTGTGCTTTTCCGTCATTGCAAATCCTATTTCTGATTGTGTCCAAAGCTCGGACACAAAATGAAAAGAAGGGGACCCGCGGAGGATCCCCTTGCAATAAGTATGCTTAATTTCGTTAGATTTTCGCTTACGAACCGCTGGAGACAGTGCCACCATCATTGGCCGCACGGCAGCATCGAACCTGCATTTCCAGCACTTGGCTGTTGAAGCGGCACTGCTCATTGTTCAGTTCACGCAAGAATGAAAGGCCGCCGGCGCGATGTGTATAGCGTGTTTGGACGCAGCCCATCACGGTGTAACCCGGTTCACACGTGCCAATATTTGATTGCTGAACCGTGGTGGTTTTGCAATCCAGATCTTTTTCAGACAGGTGAGTCGCGAGTGAATAGGCTTCATCGGCTCGAGACTGCGCTGCGTTAGCAGAGGCTTGCGCTGAATTGGCTGCAGACATCGCGCTATCGGCCATTTGGCGCGCGTCCCGCAGGCTAAGATTGGTCTCGGCAAGGGCCGTGGCATTGCCGTCAATTTCTACTTTTAGGCGACAAACTTCTTCCGAAGCATTGTCTGGATTGGCGCAATATTCTGCAACTGTCATGTCTGACGGAAGGCCGGTAATACACCCGCCTAGCGTCGCAGCGAGCATACTGCCCACAAGAATCGATTTAATCCGCATTTTGCGTTCCTTCTCTATCCCCAACGCCCTGCATCTTGCAGATGGTGTGCCAAAACGGTCTAAAATCCGCCTTGGAAATCACCTACGAAGTATGGCATGGCGCCTGCACAGGTCGATAAAACCCCGTTCAAATGTACGAAGCAAGGAATTAGCGCAGAATGGATCGTAAATACTTCGGAACGGACGGAATCCGTGGCACAGCGAACACACCTCCGATGACTCCAGAGATCGCGATGCGGCTTGGAATGGCTGCCGGAAAGTACTTTCGTACCACCAGTCCACGCCGTCACAGCGTCGTAATTGGCAAAGATACGCGCCTTTCTGGATACATGATCGAGCCTGCTTTGGTGGCGGGATTCACCTCAGTAGGGATGGATGTTACGCTTTTTGGGCCTTTGCCGACGCCTGGCGTTGCGATGATGACGCGTTCGCTTCGGGCTGATTTGGGCGTGATGATCTCGGCCAGCCACAATAATTACGAAGATAACGGAATTAAGCTTTTTGGACCGAACGGCTACAAGCTTTCTGACGAAATTGAGCTTGAAATTGAAAGCCGGATGGATCGAGCATTGGACGACAAATTGGCGGCCTCTGCGGATCTCGGGCGCACGGTGCGCGTCGACGACGCCCAAGCGCGTTATGTCGAGATTGTTAAAGCCAGTTTCCCGCGCCGCATGAATCTGAAAGGCCTTCGCGTGTGCGTCGACTGCGCCAACGGGGCCTCGTACAAGGTCGCTCCGGCCGCACTTTACGAACTCGGGGCGGAAGTATTTGAAATCGGCGTTGAGCCGAATGGCTTCAATATCAATCTGGAAGTCGGCTCAACAGACACGCGTGCCTTGAAAAAGGCTGTTCAGACTTATCGGGCAGACATCGGGATCGCTTTGGATGGCGATGCGGATCGATGCATCATTATCGACGAAAAAGGTGATGTCGTAGATGGGGACCAATTGATCGCCCTGATCGCCGGGCACTGGCATTCCAGAAATCAACTCTCCCAACCGGGTGTGGTTACAACGATTATGTCCAATCTCGGGCTGGAAAAGCACTTGGAAAGTCTAGGGCTGGCGCTCGAGCGGACGAAGGTTGGCGACCGTTATGTCGTCGAGCGCATGCGCGAAGGTGGATTTAACCTTGGTGGCGAGCAATCAGGCCACATTGTGATGTCGGATTATTCGACGACCGGTGACGGGTTAATGGCGGCATTGCAAGTCTTGGCAGTGATGGTGGAAAAAGAAAAACCATTGTCTGAAATTGCGCATGTCTTCGATCCGGTCCCGCAAAAACTCGTCAATGTCCGCTATTCTGGCGGAGATCCGCTCGCCGATGACTCGGTTCAAGCGGCGATCGCTGCAGCCGAAGACAAACTCGGCAGCAAAGGACGCTTGGTCATTCGTAAGTCCGGGACAGAGCCTCTGATCCGTGTCATGGCGGAGGCCACGAGCGCCTCGCTCATGGACGGTGCGGTAGAGTCTGTGGCAGATGCTGTGAGAGCCGTGAGCTAAGTGAATTTCTGAGGGGCGGATGATTATCAACCGAATGGCCAAAGCGATGAAGCAACGCGATTGGAGTTTGGTGATTATTGAACTGGCATTGGTTTTTGCCGGTGTTTTTATCGCCTTGCAGTTTGACAATTGGAACACGCATCGCCGCAATCAAGCGGCTTTGACCGAGATGCTTCAACGGGTCTCGGCCGAGCTCGATCTGAATGTCGAAGTCATCGATCAAATGCGTGAGCGGATCGATCGCGGAGCCGGTAGCCGAGACATCGCGCAACAGGCCTTATCGACGTGTGATGATGGACCAGATGCGCGCGCCGCGATCAATCAAACAATATCTTTCCTGACTGGTGATTTCTCGCCCTCTTTATCGAACGAGACTCTGCCACAATTGAATCGTCGCGATCCCTATTTGGATCTTCTTTCATCTGAGTTTCGATGGGCGCTCGCTGTTTACAGCAATCAGGTGCAGGAAGAACAAAGGCAATTGCAATTCAATGCAGGTTTGCGCTGGGATCAACATGTGATGAAGCATCCCAGTGTCTCTGCAGACCTAACTGGAGCTCTGGGCGGCTTGTATATCTCTCCCGAGGTCTCGGTCTCAAGTCTGTGCAACGATGCCAGCTTTATTCGGCAATTTTATGTGACGTCCGTCTTTCTAGACAGCACGCTGTTACGTCTGCAGCGTTTTAGCGACCGGATGGAAGAATTCCGTATCGTGCTAGACGCTGAAATTGCTAATCGCTCTTAGCATCTGCGAACCCGGACACACTCGCAATACCCGCAAAGCCTGCAATTTGCCCCGCATTTTCGGATGTCAGGCCTCCCAGCGCGTAGATTGTAACCCCTGTATGACGCTGTAAATTGCGCAGCCGAGTAGGCCCCATCGGGTGACCTGCGCTCGGGCTTGCAGATTGAAAAACTGTCGAGACCAAAACCGCGTCCATTCCGGCGCAACCGGCGCGGCGAATTGCGTCTGGCGAGTGCGCTGACGCGGTTTGAAGCGCGAACTGGCCCCGCCACCGCCGAGCCTCGGGCAGTTTGCGCTCTGGCCAATGGACGCCGCTGGCCTTTGTCGCGCGCGCAAGATCTGGGTCGGCAGAGATCAGGAAGGCGATCTCGTGTTTAGCGCAACTCCGAGAAAGCGCCTGGGCTATTTCCACGCGATCATCCGACCCAAAATGTCGATAAATCATACCACTCCCCGCAGGAAGTTGGGGGACGATGGCCATGGGGTCGGCGACGCGATCTGGATCCGTTAAAAATAGAAATGGCGGCAGCGCCACCGGAAAGTGCGACTCAATCCGCCGCACAGCGGTCCGCCACTTGCGGGCGGCGACGGCTTGGTGTTTCAACGCCATAATGAGCGTCCATACACAGCCTGCCTCCATTCGCGAAGCCCGCGACCGTATTCTCTCTGAAATCGGCGAGGATGTGCAATTGGTTGCAGCCTCAAAACGACAGCCGGATTCGCGGATCGATGCGGCATTGGCCGCCGGGCAACGGGTGTTTGGCGAGAATCGCGTGCAGGAGGCAGCAGCGCGATGGAATGACCGAAAATCCGCGCATCCGGATTTAGAGTTACGTCTGATCGGACCTTTGCAAACGAATAAGGCTGAGGATGCGGTGCAACTGTTCGATGTGATTGAAACACTGGATCGGCCGAAACTGCTCAGCGCGCTTGTGAAAGCTGTAGCAAGAACGGGCGTGGCACCGCCCGATTTGTTGATCCAAGTCAATACGGGCGAGGAGCCGCAAAAAGGTGGTGTCCTGATCGATGAGCTGGACGCACTGCTCACCTTGGCCCGCGAATCCTATCCGGGGCGGATTTCAGGATTGATGTGCATTCCGCCAGCCGCTGAACCGGCCGCGCCGCATTTTGCGCTATTAAAACGGCTCGCAGATGCGCGTAATTTGCCCGTCATTAGTATGGGTATGAGCAATGACTATGCGTTGGCAGCACAACTCGGCGCGACCCATGTGCGGGTAGGGACGGCCTTATTCGGGGCGCGGGACTCTTAGTCAGAGAATTTCGCGATTAGGGCGTCCAAATGCGTGGTCACCGCGTTCATCGTTAAATCGCGCCACGCGGTCATCGGGATAAGGTCCGTCGCCTCATGATCTTGCAAGCTGATATAGCCATGTGCCAGCGCCCATAATTGTAAGGCCGCTTCACGCTTCTCTCGGCCAGAAAGTGATCCTGGCAAGGCTCTCGCGATGAGGGTCGTAAGCCGATTAAAAGCCTCGGCGCCCACCGTGATGGCGCCAGAGGATGGCTTATAGCTTGGGTCGCCACGACCAAAAATGAGTTGATAATGTCCGCGATGCTGGTCGGCTAAGGTGAGATAGTTTGACAGGCCTTGTAAGACGGCTTCCCGTGGAGACATCGCCGCGACGTCGAAGTGAATGGCCGACATCACCTTCTCGAATCCTTCAATGTACAAAGCATCGAGAATGCCCTGCTTGCCATTGAAATGATTGTATATGCCAATTGTCGACAGGCCCGCTCGGCCGGAGATCGCGCGGACGCTCAACCCATCTGCGCCATGCTCGGCAAAAATCTCTGAAGCGGCTGTTAGGATTTTCGACTTAGAGTCATTCATGAGGATGTTTCGCTTGACTTTCAATAACACTGTTATTAGCAGGCAATAACAGTGTTATCAAGTGCCACCAGCATGGGGAGGGGATCATGACCCCAGAAATGATTGAAGTTGATTATTTGATTGTCGGCGCTGGCGCCACGGGTATGGCTTTTGCCGATATTGTTTTGACCGAGAGCGACAAGACTGTGCTGCTCGTCGACATGCATCAAAAGCCAGGAGGGCACTGGAATGATGCTTATCCTTTCGTCACATTGCACCAGCCATCGGCCTATTATGGCGTGAGCTCTAAAGAGCTCTCTAAAGGCATTGTCGATACGATTGGCCTGAATACAGGCCTGCAGGACCTCGCGTCGGGCCCCGAAATTATGGCCTATTTTGACGAAGTGATGCGCTACCAATTCCTGCCGACGGGACGCGTGACATATCTGCCCATGTGTAAATATGAAGGCGATGGCAAGATTAGCGCTCTGACCTCTGATAAGACTTATAATGTCAAAGTTCGCGAGAAAACGGTCGATGCGACTTGGTTGAAGACGACCGTACCGTCGACCCATACGCCCAATTTTGAAGTGACAGATGGCGTGCGCATGATGCCATTGAATGATTTGCCAAGAGTGATGGAACAACCATCAAGATACGTCATTGTTGGGGGCGGAAAGACCGCGATCGATGCGGTCATCTGGTTGCTCGAGAACCATGTCGACCCGGATCAAATTCACTGGGTACGGCCGCGTGACGCGTGGCTGTTGCGGCGTGAGACCACTCAACCCGCCGAAGAATTCTTCGAAGCGACCATGGGCGCTCAAGCCGCGCAGATGGAGGCGATTGCCGCCGCAGAGTCGATTGATGACTTATTTACCCGCCTCGAAAACGTGAAAATGTTCACGCGGATCGATCCAGATGTTACGCCCACCATGTTTCATGGCGCAACGATTTCCGATCCAGAATTAGCGGAACTGCGCCGGGTCAAAAACGTCATCCGTAAAGGCCGTATTCAACGTATCGAGCCGGATCAGATCGTCTTCGATGAAGGTACATTGCCTAATGACGCTGAGACTTTGTTTGTTGATTGCTCCGCCTGTGCAGTAGGCAATGCCGAAGAGGCGGAGATTTTCCACGGTGACACCATTCGCTTGCAAACCGTGCGCACGGTGCAGCCCGTATTTAGTGCCGCATTCATCGCGCATATCGAGCTCACGCGTGACACGGAAGACGAGAAGAACCGAATTTGCCAAGTCGTGCCATTGCCTAATCACGCCACCGATTGGATCCGCATGCAATCGGCCTTCATGATGAACCAATACACTTGGTCGCAAGAAAAAGACCTGCGTCAGTGGTTATTGGACAACCGTTTGGACGGCTATTCGCAACTGGTCGCCAGCATCAAGGAAGATGAAACTGAGAAACTCGCCATCATGAAGCGCATGCGTGAAAATGCCGTGCCGTCGGTGATGAAGCTGCAGCAGCTTATGGCTGAAATCGCCTAAGTCACTTCTGGATCTGATCTGTCGACGACAAAATAACCACGGCGCGGATTGAAGCCGATCATATCCGGTTGCGGATGCTCGGCCGCGTCGATCGCGTCGTCATAGGTCTCATAAGGGCCATGCTCACCGGTTTGGGTGACAAGGTAGAACGACCCGAATTCCGGCCGTTCTGGCGAATACTCAGTCAGCTGATACATTAGCAGCCTCCTTACGAAGCCCGCCCCGGCCGATTAACTCTTCCTTGATTCGTGTGGCCGGAATGTGTTCGCCCGAGCCGGCCCATATTCATCAATCGACGTCCGCTAATACTGCATCTCGAGATAAGACTCTGTCGTCGCATGGTTCAATACGGCCAGCATGTAGTCTTGCGGAATTGCGACACAGCCCTCCGTCGGGCGAAAGTCATCCCGTGAAAGGTGAAAGAATACGGCGCTGCCTAATCCGGCCACGATCGGATCATCATTGTGCGTGAGTTCAACAATCAAGTCGTAAACATGATCGTCACGCCAGAGCCTTTCATGACTGGCCGAGAAGGGTAGGCGAACCGGGCGATTATACATTGGATGGTCCGGTGCATCGCACCAGCCATCATGTTCGGCCAAAGGAATCACTGGCAATGCCGTCTCTGGCCTGTCCAGACGATCTGGGCGATAGAAGACGCGTTTCATCCGCCATTTTCCGAGCGGCGTTGTGCCATCACCTTCGCGTTTTTGCGCGGCGGCGATCATGCCGCCACGTCCAATTGCGCACTGACATGTGATCCCGTTGCCAGAGAACTTTCCACGTGCCGTCGCTGTAAATACAATGTCAGTCACGCACTGCTCTCCTTTTTGTGACATCAGCTGAAGAAGCGTGTAATGAAGTGTTTGGAGTCATTCACTATTTGGTGGCCACAAGACAAGGGAGAAAGTCATGGCTGTGACAAAAACCATCCTGCTCGTGGACGATGATAACGAGTTGCGAGAAGCGCTCGCGGAACAATTGGATCTATATGAAGGCTTTACGGTCCTTCAGGCGTCGGATGCGGCGCAAGGCGTGAAAACGGCTGAAACGGAGCGTACAGACCTCATCCTGCTGGACGTGGATATGCCTGGTATGGACGGTCGAGAGGCCTGCAAGGTGATGCGTACACGCGGTGTGAGGGCGCCGATCATCATGCTGACCGGTCAAGACAGTGACGCGGATACGATTTTGGGTTTGGACAGTGGCGCCAATGATTATGTCACCAAACCGTTCAAATTCTCAGTCCTGCTGGCGCGCGTTCGGGCGCATTTGCGCAGCTTCGAGCAAAGCGAAGACGCGACATTTGATGTCGGGCCATATGAATTCCGCCCAAGCATGAAATTACTGGTCAAAGAAGACGATCGTAAGATCCGGCTGACAGAAAAAGAGACGAATATTCTCAAATATCTTTATCGGGCAGGCGGCAAACCGGTCGCGCGCGAAGAATTATTGTCTGAAGTTTGGGGTTATAATGCTGCGGTCACCACGCATACGCTGGAAACCCACATTTATCGCTTGCGTCAGAAAATTGAGCCGGATCCAGGCAATGCACGCTTATTGCTGACAGAAGCCGGCGGCTACCGGCTCTCTCCGTAAGCTAGGATAAGTCCAACAGCGTTGCGATCGCATGGGCACTGCGGGCGCCCATTTCGCTCAACTCGGATTTCGACGCGCCAGACTTCGCGCGCGCCGAAAAGGCGATGAGGGTGTTGGAGGCGATTTGAACCGCTGTTTCGATCAAAGCTGCGTCGCGTCTCGGCGCGGCTTTTTCGATTCGGGTTCTCATACGTGTATCGAGTTGTTCGATCCCATATTTGAGGCGCGCCTGGATGCGATCCTCATCTGCGCTGGATGGTGCGGTCCCAAACACTAGACAGCCTGGCGCGATGTCGCTGTCGCGGTAATAAATCTCCAACATAGCGTCGAAGAAACCGCTTAGCGCCAATCTCAAATCGCCATCCGCCTCCAGGGCAGGGATGGCTGTTTCACCGACCTCAGCGCCAAATGCATCCATCGCGCCGACATACATGGATAGTTTATTGCCGAAGGCGCGGTAAAGGCTCGGGCGACTCAGCCCGGTCGCGTCCGACAAGTCATCCAACGACACGGCGGCATAGCCTTTTGCCCGAAACAGCTCGACCAAAGATTGCATGGCCGCATCGGTATCAATCGTCGCCGGGCGACCGCGTTTGCGTTGTAACTTGGACATTACGTACCGTTTCGCATTTAATTATTGACATATCACTAAATATGTTCGAAACGGTACGAAATTGCAAGGAAATGGAGTTTCGCATGCTGATTCAATCGCTCGTCTATCCCGGTTTCACCACGCTGGATTTGATCGGGGCGCTGCAGCCGCTGTCGCAAATTCCTGGCGCCAAGACGGAAATCGTCGCCCGTGCGCCCGGCGCGAATCCGACCGACTCTGGCGCAGCGATCATGGCCGACGTGACGTTTGAAACGGCTTTAAAAAGCCCAGATGTTATCTTGGTGCCGGGGGGCGGTACGCCAGCGATCGATGTGCTTGAGGACGCGCCAACGATGGACTTCCTGGCCCAGCAAGGCGAGTCAGCAACTTGGATTGTGGCGGTCTGCACAGGATCGCTTTTGCTCGGCAAAGCGGGCTTGCTCAACGGCTATAAAGCCGCAAGCCATTGGGCTGTCATTGATACGCTGGACGCTTTCGGGGCCACGCCGGTGCATGAGCGCGTTGTGATCGATCGAAACCGCTGCACGGGTGGCGGTGTTACAGCGGGCGTCGACATTGGACTGACCATTGCGGGAATGCTCGCGGGCGAAGATATGGCGCGCGTGATTGAATTGATCTTGGAATACAATCCTGCGCCGCCATTTGGCACCGGGCATCCAACGATTGCAGATCCGACCACATTAGAACTGGCGCGAGCTGGGTCAGAATCGGCGATGCAATTGGACCGCATCCGCGCGATCGCGGCGGCTTAACCCGCAGGTCCATTGATCCATCGAAAGTAAAAAGAAGCTGCAGCCCCAGAGGGGAGGAAACGCGAGGCGTGGGGCTGCAGCCTTAAGTGGGCAAGCTGGAAGGAGACTCAAGCAGCCTGCCGAGACGAGGGATCTTCGAGACGCGCAACTTCAGAGGTCAGCCACGCATAGTGCTCTTCAAGACGAAGAAGCGCGGGAATGTCGATTTCAGCACGGCAAGCGAGCTCTTCTCGCCACGCCTCGATCACACGGACCTGCGTTTTCAGCCAACAGACCATGGCGGGATCATCGAGCGGAATACACATGTTTCATTCTCCTATTGTCCAAACAGGTAAGATGATGCGACTTTGAAATAGGTGCCGGGTTGGGACACGCCCGCGAACACGCGCTCATAATTTTCGTCAAAAATATTTTCGACACCGACATCGAGGCGGAGGCCCTCAATGCGGTCCGGTCGCCAGGTCGCATAGAGGTCGACCACAGTATATGCGTCGCGCTCGTCCTGGATGCTGAACCCACCCGCGCCGTCGGAAACACGTTGCTCAAAGTCAGCGGCATGCTGAATGCGCGTGCCGATGAGGGCATTAAACTCCGGAACTTTGACGCCAAGATCGAGGGCAATGCGGTCCGGAGTCAGCGAACCGAGATCCGAGCCGTCTGATAAGTCTGTGCCTTCAATGGTCGAAAAACTCGCGCGGGCGACAAAGCGGTCTGAGTCATACTGGAGTTCCCCTTCCCAACCTTCCAATTCAGCCCGATCAACATTGGCTGACTCAGAGGTGCCGAAATTGCAGGGTTGGAACGTCGGCGGAATGAAACATCCCGCCGACGGTGCGACATTGACTGACAGATTGATCAACTCATCCGCCTCCGTTTCAAAGTAAGAGACCTTGGCTTGGAGGCGGTCGCTTGGATCGAAGATGTTTTTGAAGTCAAAGCCGGTCCCGAGCTCAATGGTCTGCGTCTCTTCCGGCACCAGATCAGGATTGGGGATGAAAGTGTTCGGTGCGAAAACGAATGAGCCAATGGCAGGATTGAACAGCACGGGGTGCGGGATCTGAAAGTGAACGCCATCCAAGTATAGCTCATTGATCGACGGCGCGCGGAAGCCTTCTGAGTATGATCCAAACAGGCGCAACCATTCAGCGCCTTGCGGTGCGAAACTCGCGGCTATACGCGGCGAAACCGCATTGTCAGAATTTTCTTCGCCGGGTGCGATACTGGATGAGCTATCAAATTCATCGAAGCGAATGCCGGGAATGACAACAAATTGTCCGGCCGGCGTTTCGACAATTGATTCAATCTGCGCAAACACGCCCATGAATTCACTTTCACCATTGGGAACGCCGCCGCGTGTGCCATCAGTGGTTTGATCATCAGTGCCGGTTTGTTCGTCCTTATACCAATCGCCGCCTAGTGTCAGAGTCGTCTCGGCTGATCCGATCGTGAAACGCGATGCATTGCGTAGGCTGAAGCCGGTCGTCTCAATGTCGCGAATGGTGGTGCGAGGTACGCTGGCATCAAACTCATCGACATCACTGGAGGTTTGATACGCGGTGAAGCCGGTATCGACCCAATCATTGTCTTCTGGATCATAATTAACGCCTAAGCGGAACGTGTCGGTTGTGATGTCTTTTTCAACTTCACGGTCAAGCACGCCATCGCCTGTTCCAGCGACGCCTTGACCATTATTTGGCTCAATCGCCGTATTGGTGAAACGTTGCCAGGAGCCCTCTATGGTGAGGGCGTCCGTGAACACATAACTGCCTTTGATCAGCGCCGTTTGAATGTCATCATCGGAGGGGAGGGGCGCCCCTGATCCGAGCTCTATGTCGCCCGAATCACGGATGCCAAAGCTCGCAATCCCATCAAACTTGCCTTGTTGCGTGAACGCCGTGATCGACGCCAGAGCTTCCTCATTTGCACTTTGATAGCCGACGCGCGCCCGCGCGCCCCAGGTTTCACCATCACGCAGCAGGTCCGCGGCATCGACGCTCTCAAATGCCAGTACACCGCCGACGGCGCCCGACCCATAAAGTGCTGAGGCCGGACCGCGTACCACTTCGGCGGCGCCGATCAGTTCGGGGTCGACAAAGAAACGACCATCATGAGCAGAGGTGAAGCTCTGCCGCGCACCGTCCAGCAGGATCAGAACGTTTTGGCCGGACAAACCACGGATTGAGGGCAGTTCACCGGTGCGACGCGGTCCGCCTGAGAAATTGACACCAGGTACATCCCGCAATGCGTCGGAAATGGTTGAAGGCGCGAGTGTTTCGAGGGCATCTCGATCAATCACCGTCACTTGGCCCGGATAGTCAAAGACGGGGAGGGGATTGGAGGTCCCGTAGACTGTGACGGTGTCGTGGCGCATCTCAGCATCATCCGCGTCATCTTGATTTTGGGCATGCACTGCGAATGTTCCTGAAGCGGCGGTCGTGGCAATCAGAACGCACCGGAGGGAGCGGAAAAGGGGGCGAGGTAACATAAGGAAGTCCTGTAAATCCGTTTTGAGAACGATTCTCAATCTTGTCATTTCGCTAAACGTAGAATTATGCAATTGCAAGTCATTATCATTTGCATTAAAAAAAATTGTTCAGACGCAGAATTCAGGAGATCGTGTCATGCCCCTCATCCGAACTGGCCTCGCATGCGCCACAATGATTGGTGCCCTCGCTTTATCGGGGTGCGTTTCGACGGAACCCGCACAGATCGCGCCAGTGGAAGACTCAACGCTCGCGCAAGGAATATTTGAACAAGATCGGCAATCCATTTTGGCCATGGCAGGGGATTACAAAGTCACGTTCGACTTCACAGAGACCGTGTCGTTTGTTGATGGATACGAATTGAAAGAGCCGAAACTTTCTGGTGGTCATGAGTCGGTTCGCGTGATCGAAGATACGGGCGAATTTATTAGCCTCCAGCACTTGCTCGTGGTCGGCCCCGATGAGTCGCCCTTCGTGGTCAAACATTGGCGCCAGGATTGGCGCTATGAGCCGGCCCGTGTCCTGACCTTTATTGGCGGCAATGCTTGGGAATGGCAGGACGTTCCGGCTTCGGAGCGCGCTGGAACCTGGTCGCAAACGGTTTACCAAGTTGACGATGCCCCGCGTTATGGCGCGGTTGGGACCTGGACTTATGACGATGGCTTGGCGGAGTGGACACCGCCCCGCGAGTGGCGCCCTTTGCCGCGTCGGGATATGACTACACGAGACGATTATCATGCTGTGGATGCTGTGAATCGCCATGTCATCACGCCCTGGGGCTGGGTGCATGAACAGGATAATTCCAAGCTAATGCTGGATGCGAAGCCGCAAGTTCTCGTACGCGAAATCGGCATCAACACTTATCGCGCCTTCGACGCGTACCCAGTCTCAGCCGCGGATGAGTATTGGGAGGGAACGGCAGAGTTCTGGGCCGGCGTTCGGGCTGAATGGAACCGAATTGAAGCGGAGCATGAGCAGTTTGCCATCACCATCCAGGGCGAAACCGAAGCGCTTTACAATCCGCTCCTGTCCCTCGCCCTAGAGGTCCAGGCTGGAGACCGGTCGCTTGACGCGGCACTCATCGAAGCGCGCAGCGTTATTGGAGAATATGTGACCCCTGAAGTCGGGCAATTGGCAGACCGCCTACGTCCCACAACCAAGCTGGCAAGCCTGAACTAATGCGCGGGATCGCTTTAGTCTTATCCGCTGTGGCGATGGGAATCGCTTCCATCGCTGCGGCGGACACCGCTTACATTGAGCCGTCGACATTTTCGCCGTCGCTCAATCAAACCATCACGGTTGAAACGTCTTTCAATGATGATTGCTGCGTGCCAAAATACGCTGTGCGCTCGCAATCCTTCGCGGTCATCCACCCGGATGGAACGGTGACTGAGCCAGACCGGATCGAGCTACTTTCGAACAGTACAATCCTCGAGCAGACCGTGGATCAGACTGGAACGACGCGTATCACAACGGGTGAACGTCTTGGGCGCAAGGGTGGGGAATATGTGCTGTTGGAAGGCGCATACTTTCTTGTAAACAGTGATGATGCTGCGCCGATTGATGTGCCTGCGGGCACGCCGATTCTGACGTCGCAGACCGCCACTGTTTCCGACACCTATGTGACCATTGGCGCGCCCACCTGGGACAGCGGCCGCGTCCCGATCGGGCGTTTATCGCTCGTCCCGGCTCAGCACCCTTCAAGTGTTCATTCGGGAGAGACGTTTACTGTCACCATTTTGTTTGATGGCGCACCATTGATCGGACAAGATTTACTCCTGACCCGCAGCGGTCAAAACAACCGTCCAGGTGACGATGGCGTGGTCTTGGTGTCGGATGAAACCGGCGGCGTCAGCATTCCTATCGATCATATCGGTACGCATCTGATCATGACCCGAATGCAAGCGCCCGCACCTGATGGCGCTGAGACCGACATTCGCAGCTATACGACCTCGCTGACTTTTGACGTCCGCCCAGAGGTCACCGTGACGGATTAGTTTTGCACGGCCAGAACAGCATTCGATGCGGCGACTGTGAGTGTAGGCAAATCGGCGTTCAGTGAGTCCGGGCGCACGGCTGTTGGATAGGCATCTTCTAGCTTAGCGATGGCATCCTTTATGGCCGACGCCGCAGACTGATCTTCCTCGCTAATCGCTTCGGCGCTGGCGAGGAAAACGGCTTCGCCAGCTTTGTAGAACCCGTACCCGTCGAGATAGGGCTCGTAAGCATCAGACTCTAACGCAATGCGGTACATATCTGCGGCCCGCTCAATCTGATCGACAGCGACGCCTGCCGCGATGCTGGCAGCGCTCGCGTCGGAGGTCGGGGCACGCAAAGCGGCATCGCGCAATGCTTCGATTATGAGCTCTGCACGCGCACCAATTTGCTCAGATGTTTCACCCGCGAAAATGGCCGCCGATGTGTCGGTCAGCTGGTCGCTAAAATCAGTTACCCCCAGCTGCTCAAAAACCGGTTGCATGTCGAACAAGACTTCCGAGACCGGATGCGCAAACATTTCTGCGGCGGCATCCGTCTCGCCCAACGCATGCGCGTCGCGCGCCGCGAGAATGTGAGCCTCGGTGATCGCGAGAGCTGAGAGGTAGACAACTGGGTCACTGGCCGCTTGGGCAATTGCCACGCCGCCTTCACCTTCTCCCCCCGCGCCTTCGCCTTCGCCGCCTACACCTTCTCCTTCGCCCTCTAGGGGCTCTTCAAAAGGAGGGGTTTCTGCGGTCAGTTCCGTTCCATCCTCGCTCGCCGATGTGGCGGGATTTCCGCAAGCGACGAGTGTACTTCCAGCGAGAGCGACTCCGAGGCCCAATTGGGTCCAACGTTTTAAACTTGTTGTCATGCGCATTTTCCTAGATTGATAGCCGAAGCGACCCCAGTGTCTTAGCTTATTGAAAATCGTTCGCAAGTAGGAAGTCTATGCTGCTCAAAATCGCAAACGTTTTAACCGCAGAATCTCTGGCGGATCTGAGAGCTCAGCTCGATTTGCTGACCCGGAAAGACGGCACTGAGACCGCCGGCCGAACCGCGAAGCAAGTGAAGCGCAATCTGCAAGCGGATCTTTCTAGCCGCTCAGGTGTCAAAGTGCGGGACACGCTCAGCGATGCGATCAAAGGGCATCCGCTCATACGCTCAGCGGCGCGCCCGGCGCGGTACACGAAGCTTCTCGTGAGTA